>NZ_ALJJ01000013.1:0-46568 GCF_000287855.1 Campylobacter sp. FOBRC14
TATAAACTGGTTGCGGAGGACGGATTTGAACCGCCGACCTTCGGGTTATGAGTATTATGTGCTATTTTTTTTGAGAAAATTAGTTATTATAAGCTTATTTTAAATATATGGATGTATAATTTCTTTAGTTTTAAATAGATGTTTCCTTATAGGATTTGAACTTATCTATTTAAAGTTTGAAAATTTAGCAAGTTCTTTTAAATTTATCCTTGTAGGATTTGAAATTTATTTTTTAGTTTGCCTAAAATCTCTTTGGGGATTAAAGAGGAGTATAGCTCCTCTTTAATTATTAAAATTCTAATATCTCATTTTCATATTCGTAATTGTTTAATCTAAAATAGCAATTCCAGCTATTTATTTGTGTTGCAAGAATGCTACCGTTTTTCATAGCTAAGAAATGATCTATGTCGTGGTTTGATGTTGGTTTTTTGTCACCGATGAAGCGATGATCAACATAATATTTTTCGCTATTTTTTGATGTTATAGTGGCAAATATTTTTTTGCTTTTTTGATTATATTCGTCCCAAATTTCCCAAGATACTGCTGATCCCTCATTGACGTAGCAGTATCGACCTAGAACGTCGCTATAGAAGCGCACGAGATATTGGCCGTTTTCATCTTGTGATACTTGCTTCTTGTTTTTTATGCGCATATTTACGCCGGCTTCTATGTTTTTGATTTCTGTTTGTGTGTTTGTAGCTTGCATCGTGTATCCTTTATTTTGTGCTATAATGAAGGCTCTTTTTACAGAGCAACTTAAAGCGGCGAGATTTTCATCTTGGCTGGTGTCGTCTCGTCGCGCTCTTTAAAGATATATCTAATATCTATCTTTTTATAAGTATATTATATCTAATAGATACTTATAAAAAGCTTAAATATATGTTTATTAGATATTTTTTTTGACTTTTTTGTATTTATTTGCTATTATTTAAATTTTGAAAGGTATTGTTATGGATAGAAAGTTATTTAATAATTATCTTAATCTTTGTAATATTAATAAGGTAGAGTTGGCTAATTTATTAAATTTGCCTTATTCAACTGTAAATGGTTGGGGATCTCGAAATCCTTTCCCCGCTTGGCTTGAAAGTTGGTTTGAAAATTATATTAAAGCTCAAAAGTTTGATCAACTTAAAATTTTATTTAGTGATTTTGATTAATTCGTTGTAGTTGTGCGTAGCGTGCGATATGTAGTGCGGGGAAGGGTCCTGCACTATCGCACATAATAGGGTCGCAGGGGGAGCCGATTTTAAAAGTGAGTTATAAATAAATTGATTTATTTAAATATTATATAACCTCACTTTTAAAAGTCGGGTTCGCTCCCCCCGCTAAAATTTTATTTTTTATAGTTTTTATGTTATCCCTATTCTGCTATAAAAGAATAGGGATAATTTTTTAGATTTTGCTTTTGAGGTATGTTATTGCTACTGCTATTAATATTGCAAATATTAAAAATGGTAATGCATTTCCAAAACCTCTGATAAATTCATTGCTGAAATCCATCTTTAATTACTCCTTTATAATATTTTTGTTTTTTTAATTATTTATCTAACTCCTTTTTTAAAATTCTTGTTTTTATGTCTGATATATAATATTCTATTTCTTGTTTTGATAGTCTTTCTAGTAGTTCTATTAGTTCTTTATGTGTATTATTTACATGTAAATTATTTTGTATTTCTTTTAGACTTAGTCCATTTTCTATTATTTCAAATAACTCTTTTCTATTTTTTTTCCAATTATATATAGTTTTTTCTGCGATTTTAAGTTTTTTTGCAATTTCTGAGTTTGTCATTTTTTTACCTGTAATATTTACATTTTTAAACTATCTATAAGTTTATTTAATGTAATATTTACTTGCTGAAATCCTGTAAATATTACATATCTTTGATTTTATCAAATTTATGTAAATTCCGCCCTGAATATGGCGAAAAACTATTTCTCCCTTGTTTGGGTTTGAGACATCCTTTGCAAGGGAGCTTTTAAAAATGTCTCAAAAATTTACCCTAAAAGGATGTCACATGGAAATCGTAAAACAAGAATACGATGTCTCTTACTCTCTAAGTTTCGGCTCTGTCCGTAGTTCTGCTTCTGGTAATTTTCAAGGTAACGACTATTCACCATCTGTTCGTATTACAGCTACAAACGTTTATGAAGTGCCAAATGAAAAAACTGGCGTGATCGATGATGTCGAGCAAAAAGTTATATTTAAAATTCTTTGCCCTGATAATAACACTGCTGGTCTTGTCGCAAAGGCTGTCAAAGAAAAATTCAGAAACAAAGAAGTTCTAAATTTTCATGGTGGTTTTCCAAATGATCAACGTGTTATAAATGTAACTGAAAGTTATGAATTCTTTCTTTTTGGTTCTAAGCCAGCTAAAGCAGCTGCTAATAAGTAAAGGCTATTAAATGACAGATTTAGATGTTATCGATATCGCTTTGAGGATTGATTCTTGTTCTGAAGAAGTCTTTGAAATTCTTTCGAATTATGAAGATCTTATGAACAGTGGTCATATTCATAGAGATAAGTATGAGTCTGTTTTATATGCTTATTGTTGTTTGAAGGCTGCTTTCACGACCATCAGTTTTTTAACTATAGAGGTTGAAAAATGCTAAATTTCGATGTTGCTGAAACTGCTCTCGAGATAGAGCGCTGCTATAAAAGACTCGATGAGATTCTTGCTAATCACGAAAGATTAAGCCGTGATAGTCTAACTTATGCTGACGATCATGAGTTTATAAACAGTGCAATGCAATTTCTTGTGGCTGCCTCTGATCTTGTAAAGTCTAGAGGCATAAAGATAGACGTTTAAAAAATAAAGTAGCTACCTAAATAAGCGCTCGATCAAGCATTTATTCAGGTAGCTACTGAAAAAAATTCATTTCAAAGGAGGCTATTATGCCTAAATTTCTCTCTACTTTTAAGGGTAAGTTGATTACCGTTGGTTTTGTTTGCCTAAATGCCATAAATGCTATGGCCGCTGGTGTGGCTATTGGTGCAGATGGTGCAGTTACTGGCGACCTTGAACTTAAAACCTTTATGGGTATGGCTGGGGTTGTAGTTGTTGCGCTTGGTGCTATGTGGGCTGTTAAACAAGGTTTGCGCCTTATTAAAGGTTAAATCTATCGGCTTCTTAAATTTAAAAGTTTAAGAGGCCGAATTTTTAAAAGTTCTAAATTTAAAGATTAAATATGTACGACTTTATTGACCTCACAAAGCTTGGTATCTTTTTGAATAGCTTTATAAGTGCAATAATTTTGTTTTTCTTCGCTATTAAAAAAATAACTTTGGCTTTAGATCTTTTAAAAAGTTCGGAGTAAATTAATGTATGAGCTGAATTTAACGCTTGAGCAATATAACCTTTTAATGAGTTTATGTGGTATTCTTTGCGGTTTTTTGCTTAGTATGTTTTTATTTTTGGTTCTTAGTAAGTTTTAAAGTAAGAAAGGAAATAAGATGTCAATAGGAATTTTTACTGTAACTGGTGTTTTATCGTTTGATTATTTCTTTTCGATAATGATTTGGTTTGTTCTGTTGTGTTTTCCTATGTGTGCGGGCTTGATACTTTTAACAAAGAAGTATTTATAAAAAGGCTTTAAAATGTCTCAAATTTTAAAATTCTCCCTCTTTTTCTTGATATCCCTTAATGTTTTTGGTACTGATTATTTTTATGATCCTGCATATTATCCCGCCAATGAATTTAAACAGCTTGACGGTGAATTTTTAAACGAATCATATTTTAAGATAGGCGATATCGTTTATAGGTATCGTATTGCAGAAAGTGATGTTGGTTATATCTTGCCTGCTCCTGTTTCAGGTTTTGGAATAAGATACGGAGAATATTATTATTTTGATAAAAAGGCATCTATTGAGTATTGTTCTCATATCATGAAAAGTTTGGGAGGTATAAATGGATGGGCTTGCGGCTGCGATTCTAGTGTGAGTGGCTGCAATGCCATATCTTACAGTGCTGTTAAAAGGTTCAGTATCGATGAAAGGATAACTTGCCAACCTGGTGAAAATTTCAATACTTCTACCGGTAAATGTGTTGCTCCTTGTCCTACTGGGCAGAAGTGGGATCAGGCTGGTAATAAATGTTTCGTTGATTGCACAGACGTAAATAAGAATAAGTGGGGCTTTACTGATGGCTCTTGTATAGATTGCAGTTCGAAAGCTACTAGTGATGATGTTCAAAGATGTTATTGTGAGGGTATTGGCTCTACTGCTGATTTAGGTGCTGCTATTTCAAGGGATAATTCTATTTGGACTGGTCTTTGTAAAAATGGTTTAGCTTTTAATTTTAAAGACCCTAAAACTCCTGATATCAAAGACAATAATAAAACTGATCCAAAAAATCCTGATAATCCAAAGGATAACAATAAAACCGATCCAGGTAATCCTGGAGGTGGTGGTAATGGCGGTGGTTCTACTGGAGAAGAAACTAAACCTAATCCAAATCATAAAGATAACAATAAAACAAATCCTGGTAATTCTGATAAGCCTAAAGATAATAATAACACTGCTCCTGGTGGTGGAGGAAAAGGCGATAATGATGGTATTAATTTTAGTTCCAGGGATTTTGATGATGGTGGTTTGGAAAAAGAGCGCAATGGTTTATATGATAGTATTAAAAGCCACATTAATGAAAGTGTCTCTAAATTTGACGGGGTAAGAGACGGAATAGATCAGTTTATTAAAAATGTCCAGGGTAAAGGTTTTGATAAAATTCAGATTGAAGTTAAAAAAACTTGTCCTATAAAAAAAGATATACCTTTGCCTAATGGCACTTCTAAAGCTGTTGTTATAGATTATTGTAAAGATCTTTCCTCTGTTTCTGAAATTTCATATTATATTTTTTATTTCTTTTTCGCTGTCGCTATGTTTTATTTGATTTTTAGAATTCTTGTGATTTTGATTTGAAAGGATAAATTTTGCCTGCTATATATGCTGCTTTAGCTTGGCTTTTTAAAAAGCTTTCTCTTGGTGAGTTAGCTGGATTTATTCTTAGAAAAGTAGCTTTTACTAAGATTGTTGCCATTGAAATTGCTATGTTTGCTCTTATGATTACTTATTTTGGAACTCTTATTTATGTTGCAAATTTTCTTTTTGGTTTTTTGTTTGATCTTTTGAGTAATTTAAAAAATTTGATTAGTAATGGTGGCTCAAATGAGGTTTCTTATTTAGCTGTTTCTCTTTTTTCCGCTCTTGGTGTTTCAAAGGCTTTAGTTGATGTTTTAAATTTATGCATGCCTATATTTATTTCGTTATTTTTATTGATTGGTTTAAAGGTTGGTATTAAGTTGTTTGAAAAATTAAGAAGTAGTATCGTAAATTTTGTAGGTTTTATTAAATGATTTCTTACATTGTTGGTAATCCAGGTAGCGGAAAAACTTATTATGCCGTATTTAAAATTTATCAATTATTCTTATATGAGCCGAAAAATATATTTTTATCTAAATTTATCAAACCTGAAAAACAAAAAACTTATGATTACTGCTATACGAATATCAATGAATTTAAATTTGAGAAGAGTGATAGATTTATTAAATTCGACTTTGATAAATTTTACTCTGATATGGAAATGCTGCACGCTCTTTATTTAGATAATGTAACTGATGAGGAGATCAACGAGAAAGCTAAAGAGCTTAAGCTTTATAACGTCTTTGTTGTTCTCGATGAGTGCCATAACTTTTTGAAAGACAAAGAAAATCCTGTGCTTGTATGGTGGCTTACATATCATCGCCATTTATACCAGGACATCATGCTTATAACGCAAGATTTGACGCTTGTTAATAATGAATATAAACGTATTGCCGAGTATTTTATAAAAGCTGTAGATAGCTCAAAAAGACTGTTTAAAAATAAATTTCGTTATATGCTCTACGGCTCTTATAAAATGTATCAAAAAGATATTATGCAAAAATTTAATATTCCTTATTTGAAAGAGGTTTTTAATCTGTATCATTCCGGGCAGATCACTTCTCAAAATTCGTTCGTTCGCAGATTTCTTTATTTTTCATTATTCTTATTTATTGTATTATCTATTTACTTTTACTTTTTTATTTCTAGCTTTAAAAATGATCCTGATCCCGTCCAACCCCCCGAGCCTCATCAATCATTACAGCAGCCTAGATCTTATCAACCATCATCCCAACAAAAACAGCCTAAATCAGACTCTACTTCTCAATCCTATATTTATAACCTTATTTGTATCAACGAAATTTGTCATTTCATCAATCAAAGATATACATTTCCATTTTCATATATTTCATTTATCATTTCCTCTAGCAAGCCTCTTTATTTCTATCCTGTTACTAAAAATTCTCATTTTACGGAGTATTTTTTGGTGTTTGATACTCCGGCTCTTGATGATCTAGTTCAAACATCTAATAAATTTAATAAAAAGGATGTCTCAAATGAAAGCTTTAAGACAACTGATACTAGCCCTACTCTTTTTAAGTAGCTTTTTAAAAGCCGAAACGATCTATACTGATCTTTTGAATTTCGCTCAACTTACTAGCAAATTTAATAACATCGCAATAGTTACTGATGATAGTATAAACGAAAGCTATTATTATTTTATCTACGAGCAAGAAACGCCTATCACTATTCCTATGTTTAGAAAAATGCTTGAGGCTAAGAATTTATATCTATATAAAAAAGACAATTTTTATTACATCACAGATAAAAAATTGCCTGATTCTGATCTACGTTCTATCAAGCTTGATAATTATGTCCTCTCTGACGTTCAAAATATCATGTCAAATTTCGATCTGAATGCTACATATTCAACTACGTCAAATTTAATATTTTTCCGTGCCGATGATCTTACTTATGATCAGATCCAAAAAGCAATCAATCAAATCGATAAGCCATTTGAGCAAGTTCAATTCAAACTTACTATCACAGAGACAAATTTAAAAGATATCAAAGACAAAGGCACAAAGCTTACATCGCTATTGAAGCCATTAAATCACGGTGATTTAGCATATTATATAAATCTCATTACTTCACCATATACGACAAATTCAAACGTTATTCGTGGTGATGATAGCGGCTTTTTTGGTGTTTTAAACTTTCTTGAAACCAACGGCATTACTAAAATCATCTCATCACCATTTTTAACAGCTAAAAACCATACGGAAGTTTATTTCAGCGCGGTTCAGAATATTCCTTACCTGGTATCAAAAACAGAAATCACAAGCGTAAATTCTCAAAAATCAGACTCTTACGAATATAAAGACGTCGGTTTAAAGATAAATTTAAAACCTGTCATTCTTAAAGATCATATAGACTTTGATTTACACCTCATATTAGAAGATCTTTTATCAAGCACGAATACATTAACGCCTACAACATCAAAAAAGGAGCTTAAAAGCTCATATTCTTTAAAACGTGGTGACGTATTAGTGCTTTCTGGCATAAACAAGACTACAACTCAACGGCAGCGTAACGGCATACCTATTTTAAAAGACATTTTCATCTTAAAGTATCTGTTCTCTATCGAGCAAGATCAAGACATCAACACCATACTTACATTAACGATTCAGGTCATTTAAGAAAACTTTAACGTATAAGATCTTTGACGTTAAAATTTGCTTAATTTTAATTTTTAATTGTCGGGGTCATTAGGGGAATTTATTCCCCTAATAGTAGACAAGGCGAATAAATTAGTTTGTAAGCGGAAATAAAGTGCGAATGAGCCGCGCACTGATCAAACACCCGTTTTAAAACGCTTTCGCCTAAAAGCCCCTTTGTTTGAACGTTTGGCATAGTCTGATTTTTGACTGCGCCAGATACATAAAGTTTGCTGTTTTAGACAGCTTGAATAGGCGGTCATGACTGAGCGGGGCGCGGAGCGCACCGCGAAGAAATGGCCGCCCTTGTCAATTTAATAAAAAAATGCCAGTTTTAAGTTTTCGGCAGTTGTCAGGGTATAAGAGTGTTTGGAATAACTGAAACAGATTTACAAATTTGTCGCGATAAGATAGAGCAACAGAAGGCTTATATGCTCTCTCACACTTTCGTAAATGAGCTTGGAGAGTGTAAAAGCTTGCTTGATTGCTCGTTTAGTGCAAATTTAAGCTCTAAGTATTACGCTGAAGTTTCAAACCGCGTCAATACGCTTGCGTCTTTTTCTATCCTTTATGATCAGTGCCCGGTGTTTCTTACTATCACGCTTAACGGCTGCTTTCGTGGTGCGCTTCAGGGTGATTATTCCAAATTTAAGGCTATCGATATGAAATTTTTACCCGCTGAAATCAAGTATAAAATCAAAAATTGCGTTGCTCTTACGATTTCTAATCTTGTTGCCGTGCTAAATCATCAGTGGCGCACCTTTTTCAGGCGCTTTAACGCACGCGTTGGAAAAATAGATTGCTCTTACATACGATGTTTTGAGCCGCATAAAAAAGACGGAGTGCCACATATTCACGCGCTTTTTTATGTCCCGGCAAATTGTGTTAAGATTATGCAAAATATCTATAAAGATGTTTTCTATGCTCCTCAAAATTTAAAAACTGACGCGATAACTCCTGAACAAGCTAGAAATGGCGAATTTAACGGCTTTCAAACATCTATAAATAATCCTACCGGCTACGTGATGAAGTATATTCAAAAGACTTTTATCAATCTAAAAGAGACTGACGAACTTGATGAGCTTGCAGCCTGGTATATTAAGCATAAAGTGAGACGTTTTTTAAGCTCGCGCACTAAAGTGCCTCTTTGGGTATATAGAAAGATAAATTTTATCAGTTCATTTCAAGACTTTTATCACTTAAATGACGCTCTAAACGATAGTGAGAATGTGATCGAGTGGAATAAATCGGAAGATTATATCTATCTAAATTTACCTTTCAGGCGTGAAGAGCTGGTTTATCTTGATGGAAAACTCGAGCACTATATCGCCGGCAAGCTCATAAATAGCTACGATAGGATGCGGCCAAGCAAAAATTTAGAAAATTCTTACCGGATAGATGGTAAATGTCCTGAGTCTATTGACGTCACGATCAATAAACTTGCTAAAGAGGCTGCAGCATTCAGACGAGACATGGCGATATTCTTTGGTGAGCTTAAAAAACCTGTTACAAAGATGAAAAATTGGGAGTTATATAATTATTACCAGGAGCTTGATAAAGAAAATTGCAATATTCAGCATTTAGCTTACGTCGAAAATTTAATGCTTGAACGTGGTCTTGATAATTTTACACATTTTTATAAGAAGCATGATTTAAATAAGCCATTATTGGAAGATTTTGCAAATCGTGGCTTAAGGGAGTGTGAATTTTGCTTTTAAATGATTTATTTAACGATTATATCGATTTTTATGAGCTTTCATTAAGCAAATCTACACTTAGGAGTGATATTGCGACTTATAATAAGCATTTTAAAGCCGGTCTTGGTTTGCGAGAAGTAAAAACGATAAATTTTATTGATATTCAGCGGTTTTGTAACGAGCTGATTAAGAAGGAGTATCATATTAAGACAGTTAAAAATATTGTTGCTAAGCTTAAAGTTATTTTTAAGCTTGCTATAAAGCTTGAGATCATATCTAAAAATCCGTGTGATTTTGTGGAGCTTCCAAAATTTGACAATAAAAGATATTTTGATTATAGCATTGCGATCCAAAAGAAATTTATAAAAGTTATTGTTGAAAACAAAGAGTCAAACTGCGATATATTCTTTTTCTTGCTTCACGGTAGGCGTAAAAATGAGGTATTGAGTTTGAAATTTAGTGATATAAATTTTAAGACCAGGACTTATACTATCCCGTTTAAGATTAATAAAGCAAAGCGCGATATGATCTATAAAATGAGCGATGAGCTTTATAGCCGTATTTATCGACGTTTCATCGAAGCAAAGAAGCAAAATAGACTAAATGACTATGTATTCATCAATCCAAAGACAAATACTAAATTTCAAGATCTTAGGAAAAGTTGGAATTCATTGCTGCAGCGCAATGATCTACCAAAAATAAGGCTACACGACATCAGGCATCTAATCGGCACGTATTCGATTAATTATCTTAAAATCCCTATCGAGCAGGTATCTTTTACGCTTGGACACACAAATATTATTACAACGCAAAAATATATCACAGCAAACGTTAAAAAATCAAAAGAAACTATCGAAAATTTGATAAATTCAATTTCAGAATAAATTAAGCATTTTATAAAGTAGTTCAAAACATCGATAAAATTGGGATTTGGTTGCGGAGGACGGATTTGAACCGCCGACCTTCGGGTTATGAGCCCGACGAGCTACCACTGCTCTACTCCGCGATAAGAGTTTAGGGATTTTCGTGGATGGGGTAAGAGGATTCGAACCTCTGAATGACTGGACCAAAACCAGTTGCCTTACCGCTTGGCGATACCCCAATGCAAAAGAGTTGTAATTATATAGATTTTCATGTGCTTTGTCAAGGTTTTTTGAGAAATTTCACATTTTATTTTTACAAAATTTCCCTTTGTCCTTTTGCATTGACCGGACTTAAAACGCCCATTTTTTCCATTTGTTCGATGATGTTTGCAGCCTTATTGTAGCCGATTTTTAGTCGTCTTTGCAGATAGCTGATAGATGTCTTTTGCTCACTTAATACTATCTCTTTAGCCTCTTCATATAGCTCGTCAAGCTCACCGGCATTTATGGTAGCGCCTGTAGTGCCGGCATTACTACCATCCTCGGCTAAAAATCTCTCGTCATAGACGACCTCTTGTTGCTCTTTTAAGAAATTTACGATGTTTTCGATCTCTTTTTCGCTCGCAAACGGCGCGTGCAGGCGAATGATACCGGGGCTTCCCGGAGGCGTAAATAGCATATCGCCCCGTCCTAGTAGGCTTTCTGCGCCCATTTGATCGAGGATGACCTTACTGTCGATACGCTGACCGACGCGGTAGCTGATACGGCTTGGCAGGTTTGCCTTTATAAGTCCCGTTACGACATCGACGCTTGGGCGCTGGGTAGCGACGATGAGATGTATGCCAGAGGCGCGCGCCATCTGTGCCAGTCGCCCGATGTATAGCTCCACGTCCTTGCCGCTAGTCATCATCAGATCAGCCAGTTCGTCGATAATAACAACGATATAAGGGAACTGCTCGCCGCCCTCAGCCTTCATCTTTTCGTTATAGCTTTCGATGTTTTTCGTACGCGTGTGGCTCATTATCGTGTAGCGTCGCTCCATCTCAGCGACCATATTTGATAGTGCGATGATCGCCTGCTTTGCCTGCGTGATGACGGGTGTGAGCAGGTGCGGGATGTCGTTATAAATGCTAAATTCCAGCATCTTTGGATCAATCATCATGAGACGCAGAGTCTGCGGGCTGTTGCGGTAAAGCAGGCTAAGTAGCATCGCGTTGATACCCACGCTCTTGCCGCTACCAGTCGTGCCCGCGATCAGCAGGTGCGGCAGCTTTTTTAGATCCGTGATAAATGGTGCGCCCACGATATCCTTGCCAAGTGCCATGGTAAGCGGACTGGAAGCGTTTTTATAAATTTCGCTCTCTAAAATTTCTTTTAGATAAATGGTCTCTAAATTTTGATTTGGCACTTCGATACCAACGACGTCTTTGCCTGGGATCGGGGCTTGTATGCGTATGGTCTGTGCGCGCAGTGCCATGGCTAGGTCATCTTGTAAGGTCAAAATTTTACTCACCTTGATGTGTGGTGCCGGACGAAACTCGAACGTCGTTACGATCGGCCCCGTGTAAGTGCGCACCACATCGCCGTCTATCTTAAATTTACGCAGTTTATCGAGCAGATCGGAGATCTTTTGATCGATCTCAGCTTCATTGACGCTGTGCGAGCGTTTTGGCGGATCGTTTAGAAATTTAAGTGGTGGTAGCACGAAATCTTTTGGCTTTTCTACCTTGCCCTTTTCGATCTCATCAAGCAGTTTTTTGTTTTCGGCTACTTCGTTTAAAATTTCTACACCGTTTACCATCGAAATTTTAGCCTCTTGCCCGCCATTTTGCTCTAAATTTTCATCATCGCAGGCAAGGATCTGAGTGTCGATCGTCTCCTCATCAGCCGCACTATTTTTATCTTTTTGGCGTTCGATCTTGGCTATTTGTCTTTGTCTTGGCTGGATTGGCTGAATTTTTGTAGAATTTTGAGTCGATATGGGTATCACGAACGCCCTTTTAAGCACGACTATCAAATTTTCTCTAAAAATAAGTCCCAAAGAGATCGTAAATATCATGAGTATCACGACGCAAGTGCCTATCATACCGATGACGTCCTTTAGGGCGTCGTTTATGAATTTACCGACTATTCCGCTATTTGCGGGCGACATAGTCATGGCTTGAAACATCAAAAACGCTAGAAAAAATAGCAAAATTCCCAGCAAAACCTGAGAAAATTCCAGGTCAAAATCCTTAAAATCCCTATAAACATAATAAGTAAAAATGATGAGCGCAAAAGGATAAACATAGGCTGCGTAACCAAAAAATTTCAGATTTGCGAGGCCGATAGTGCGTCCAAAAGTGCCTACGAAATCAGCAGTCGGCGCAGCAGTCGCGATGCCAAAATAGACCAAAAAACAAATAGCGATAGTTAATAATGATTGTCGTAAAATTTTAAATCCTTTGTTCTAAAAAGGCTCATTATAGCACAAGCGGTTTAAAATTTAAAAAATTAGCGAGCAAAATCGCTCACTAAAGATGATTATAAATAGTTTAATAAGCTTAGTTGATTGATTTTTGCGCTTGCTTGAAGCATCGCTTGATAAGATAGCGTTTTTTGAGTGAAATTTAGATAGGCCTCCGCATAGTCGGCATCTATCACTTCGTTTTTGACGGTCAGGACATTTACCTTCATCAGCGAGGCTCGCTCGTTAGTAGATGTGATGAGCTTGGTTTGAGAGCCGACTTTGGTGAGCTCTTTGTTCGCATGATCTATCAAGTGATCTAGTCTCTCGAGCGCTCCTTGCATGCCGGTATTTCTAGGATCGCCGTTTTCTGCGTTTGACCTGTAATACCCCTGTCTGACCGCTTCTATCATCTTATCAAGATCGTCAAATATATTCACGCTTGGCTCGTCGATAGTTATCGCGTTGTTTTCCGAAAATGAAAACACGGAGCCCTTTCCTTGAGACGTAGCTGCGGTAGTTCCCGTGCTATCTCCGTAAAATTTATCGGAATTTGTAGTGCTGTCGTAAGCGGCCACTTGTATCGTAGAGACGGCGTTTGTCTTGTCGGTGAGCTCTATTTTACCTTTTTCGTTCATATTTACTTCGACAGCGCCCTTGCTAAGGCTGATAGCCGAGTTGTAGTTGTCATAAGTGTTTGCCGTCGGGATGTTGTCGCTTGCAGCCATACTGATGATGTCGTTTATCTGTCTAAAGGTCACGTCTTTAGTCGGTGTTTTAAACTGACCGTATTCGGTCGCATGCCAGATATCAAATGTCTGCGCAGCTATCGGCGTTCCCGCGCTGGTAGTACCGCTAATAGTAAATTTAGCCGTCTGTGCTGGAGCTTCCTCGTGACCCAGATCGATATCTACTTTGTATTTCGTCCCGTTTCTTGAAACGATCTCCATAGTTAGCTTGCGATCGTCAATATTGTATTTATCTTGCTCTTTTGGATATAGCTTATCTATGCCTGCCACTTCGCTTAGCCTAGTCGAGTCGGTCGCGTATTCGCCGCTTTTTCTTACGACTTGAGAGATAGTACCTATTATTTTATTGTCTTTTTTGTCAAACCTCACTCTGTCAAAATCAAAGGAATTTACAGTATTACCGTCCTTATCCTTAAATTTACTCTTTGTAAATTCCGTTATATGTACGGTTTTTGGATTGGTAGAGGCCATCGTCTCGAGATCTGCTAGTGTATTTACGCCGTCTAAAGCGTTGTTTGGAGCGATAGCGTTTTTATTAGTCGCGGTAGAAGTAGCTGCTACCATATGAAAGTCGATGACCTGATTACCTTTTGTGAGGTCTTTTATGTTAAATTGCCCGTCGTTGTTTATGCTGACATCTACGACCTTTGTGGTCGCGGTATTGCCAAATTCTTGCCCGATCTTTTCCATCAGACTTTCTACACTAGCACCCGCCGTCATCTTAAATTTACTAGTAAAGCTAGTGCCGTCTGGCTTTTTGCCCTGCATATAAAAGTATGTATCAGGAAAGTTGATATTTGAGCTATCAAGAAAGTCATAGTCCGGATTTATACTGCCGGCGTACTTGCCTTGATTATCGACATTTTTTGAGTCGTTGGCATAGTTTAACCCTATCATGTTTTTGATCTTGCTTTGAGCTGTCAGATATTTTGGATTTTCGCTGACATCGGTTTTTGTGTTATCCGTGAGGCTTACGTTTGTGGTCAAAATTTTACTGTAGTCATTATCTTTGCCCAAAAATAGATCATGTCCCGGGATATTATAAGGTAGCTCTATTTGAGCGCCTGCGGATGTCTTCATATAGTCGCGGTTGCCTTGATATTTACCATTACCATCTATCGGCTTTGTGTCTACCGCGCTACCGGAAAACAAAAACTGCCCGTTTATAGAGGTGTTGGCGATATTTACGAGGTGGTTTTTTATGCCTTGTAGCTCATTTGCCAAGGCTTCAAGCGAGGTCTTGCTATGCACGTCGCTAGCGGCTTGCACTACTTTGGTTTTAAAATTTTCGAGCTGCTTTTCAAATTCTTGCAAAGATTTGTCGGTATTTTTTGAGAAATTTACGGATTTGCTCGTAGCCTCGACAACTTGAGAAAGCGTCTCCGCCTCGTAATCAAGTCTCATCGCATCATTATAAACACTTGCATTTTCGTAAGGATTTTGTATTTTTAGGCCGCTTGACATCTGACGGTAGCTTTTGTTTACGCCTGCCATACTGTTTTGATAGTCGTGTAAAGTCTGACTAAATCGAAGCTGATTTGTTATTCTCATTTTAAATTCCTAAATTTTGATTATTTTTAACTAAGCAAAAATGATTCCGCTTTTTACAATATCGGAGAAAAGTAAAATTATTTTAGCTTTATATTGCTATAAATAGGTATTAAATTCTCCTAAATTTATAGCTATAATAACCACAATATATTTTTAAAAAGGATAAAAATGCTAACGATAAACGCAAAGCTGCCAACGCGAAATTTACGCGTCTCAAAGGCGTTGCCCCAGCTCATACAAGGCTTTATTTACCGCTATTTGCCAGCCGAGGAGCACGCGGGATACAGACACGAAAAAACGGGTAAAATTTTTAAGCGGATGAATTTTGATTTTTATTTGAGCGGGGCGGATTTGCGCGTTAGATTTACCTCTTACGAGCCTAAGTTTGAAAAGGCAGTCGCGCTTGGAGTGCTAAAAGACGGGCTAAATTTGGGCGAGCTGTGCTTCGTGGATACGACGGTGGCGGTGAGCGAACATAGGACAAGTAGCGACGATGTGGTGCTACAAGGCTGCGTGGCGTGCGCGGTGCAGGGGCTTTTGGGGCATAAAATTTATTTGCAGGCGCAGGATAGCAGGCATCTTGAAATGATGAAGGCCAACGCCTTGCAACGCTTCGAGACGCTAACGGAGCGCGAATATGGCGGTAAATTCGAGCTAAATTTAAAGTGGCAAAATTTACAAAAACCTTTTTATTTTTACTACGGCAATAACCAAACGCCCGTAATTGCGTGGCAAGCAAAATGGCGCGTACAGGCTGAACCGGAGCTAATAAATTTAATCCTAGATGCAGGCGTAGGAAGCGGATGTATGAACTACGGGGTTGGGTTTTTGGAGGTGGTGATAGAGGGGTAGAACAAGGTTTTTAAATAGTTTAAGTAACAGTTTCAAATCCCAAAGGGGTAGCCTTGCTCTTTCTGAATTATAATGGATTTATTTAAATAGACCAAATTGTTTTGTGCAAATTAAATATTTTAAGTAACATAACTTGACATAAGATTGAAAAAAGCGTATAATTCCTCAAAATATCTTGTTATATATTTTATCTTAAAATTAGGGAATAGTGGTGGGTGATATAATAAAAATTTTCGCCGAAATCGGCGAGATATATCAAAAAGATGAAGAGCGAATAAAAAATCGAGCCTACGAATATGACGAGATAAAAGCCTATCTTTGCGATATAAAAACTAAAAATATATTACCGCATCTCTATCAAGAAAATAAGAACGAGCTTATCATTACAAGATTTGGTATAGGAGCAAATTCCGGTAATCTTTTTCCAAATTCTCAGCTCGTATCAAAAGATATAAATAAAAATGAAGCTAAATTTATAAAAGGTATTTTAAAATCTATCGAGAATTTTTTATCCTATTTTACTGATGAAGAGATTGAAAATAATGAAAAATTAAAGCAAATTTTAAGTATTGATAGCAGCTTTTTTGAAGGGCTAATAGATGATATAAAAAAGCTTGAAGAACATAAGATAAAAGGTAAAAAAGTAGCTACATTTTTTTGCTTGGCTTATGATGATAAGCCCATTTCTGCACATTACAATGAAATTTTTAGAAAACATATAAGCCAAAAAGAAAAAAGTAAAATTTATGGATATGATATTTTGACAAACGAGCAAGGCGTCGGAGGTGATGCAAATTTGGCTTTTTGCTCGGTCAATGAGCTTCCAGATAGCTTAAAATTTATAAAGTCAAAGCTTTTACCATTAAATTCTGATAGTGCGGATAAAATAAGGACGGGATTTTTGGCTATTGATAAAGATTTATCGCATAACTTTTACGGCGTTAAAATGGCGATTTTACCGACTATTTTATCAAAAGATGAAACTATTTTTGAAAAGGTTTTAGAATTTTTAAAAGAGGCTAAAACAGATATAGAACAAGTTGCACAAGCAGAAGAAACAATAAATTTATATTTGGAGTGTGTTGCTAA
The DNA here is from genome assembly GCF_000287855.1 of Campylobacter sp. FOBRC14. NCBI lineage: Bacteria > Pseudomonadati > Campylobacterota > Epsilonproteobacteria > Campylobacterales > Campylobacteraceae > Campylobacter > Campylobacter sp. FOBRC14. The sequence goes on from NZ_ALJJ01000013.1 coordinate 16,820, forward strand.
AAAAGAAAAAGACATCCCGGTTCTAAACACTATACTTTTTTATGCTAAAAATAATTCTGCTGTCGATGTTTTACTTCAAATAGACGATGTTTTACCATCCTTTATCTCTAAAATTTCAAATAGTATGGCGAAAAATAAAATAAAAGCCTTTAAACGCAAAGATAGTAAAAATGAAGATGTTATATATCTTCAAAATCTTTTTGATAATAGCCTTGAAATTATGAATTTTTTACTATCTCAAAATAAGATAGATATTGATATCATGATAGAAAAATATTGCGATCTTATATACTACGGAAGCGTGAATACGAAGTATCGTTTCCAGCTTGATTGGGCGAAATATTTTAATAACTACTATCCGCAAAGAAGCATAGCGGCAATAGTGGCATATCAAAATTTATTTAATGAAATAGATGTTTTAAATGACAAGCTTACACTGCAAAAGGAGTGCATTTTGGAAAATAAAGAAAATAAAAAAGAAATAATAAAAGAGCTGATAAAAAATAGCGAATTTTTAAAAGATAATAGCGTTTTACAAGGAGCGTATCTGCTTGGAATGATGTCATCTGCACTTATAAAATGGCAATATGCGATAAGCGAGAGTGATTCGTTTGCAAAATGGCTAAATGGTGTCGGTGCGATAGATAAAGATTCGCTAGAAAGAATTTGGACAAAGTGCTACAAAGTAAAGGGTATATTTGAAAATATGTCAAGGCATCAACATAAGAGCATAAATCAGATAAAAGAATGTTTGGAAGAGGCCTTGCAGCATTCATTTTTATCTGAAAAGATCGTAAAAACATCGTATGTCACACTTGCTTTTGCTATGGGCGGAAGCGACTTTGATAAACACATAAAAGAAAAAGAAGATAAAAAGGATAACAAATGAAAAAGAAAGAGATTTTATTTCTTTGGGATGGCGAAAATTTTAACCCAAACGGCGATATGCTAAGAGAAAACGCACCAAGAATCGACGATGAAACAAATATCGCCGAAGCTACGGATGTGCGCATAAAAAGGACTATCCGCGATGAGATCATGAAAAAGGATGAGGGCGCGATCTTCGTAAAAGAATACAACAAAGACGAAAACGTCCTTGACTGCAAAACAGCGATAAGAGAAGTCATAAACATAAGACAAGAAAAAGCCGCGATAGAAAGAGAAATTTTATCTAAATTTATCGATATTCGCGCGTTTGGCGGGGTTTTGCCGATCTCCGATAAAGACGAGATGAAAGCGGATAAAGAGATAAAAACTGCCGGAGTGCAATTTACTGGTCCGGTGCAATTTAGAATGAGCAAATCTTTACATAGAGTTCAGATCCAGCACATAAAAGGCACAGGTGCGTTTGCCAGTGGGAGCGATAAGGGTGCAAAAACTTTTAGAGAAGAGGACTTTTTGAGCTATGCGATATTTGCAACTTATGGCGTATTTGATAACAATAACGCCAAAAAAACAAATTTTAGCGAAGATGATGCAAACGTGATACTAAGCGCACTATGGAATGGTACTAAAAATTTAATAACTCGCTCGAAAATGGGACAAACGCCTAGATTTATGCTTATAATCACTTACAAAGACGATACTTTTGCGGGCGATTTAAACAATACAATAAAACTAATCAGCGACAAAGAAGACGAAGCGATAAGAAGCGTAAATGACTACACTATCGATTTTTCAAATTTAAAAGCAAAGCTAAATAGATATAGCGAGCATATCGAAAAAATCGAATATGTAAGTGATTTTGACTTCGAGCAAAATAATAAATCCCAGTTTGACGGTAGTTGGCGAAAAATAGGATTTTAGATGGATATCGTAGCTTTTAGGCTCACCGGTGATTACGCTCATTTTTCGCATCCTGCAACAATTTATTCCAGTCTTACGTATCCTGTACCCCCAAAAACGGCTATCATGGGCTTTTTGGGGGCAGTGATAGGCGAGGAGCAGTATCATAAACTAAGCGATATAAAATATAGTATCAAAATAGACGGGCAAATTTCTAAAAAAAGCTTCGTTTTTAACGGTATCAAATTTGCCCTTTCTTCAAGTATGCATTTAAAAGAAGGCTATCAGGATGCAAGCGAGAAAAAGCAGTTTTATAGAGAGCTCATAAAAAATCCTTCTTATATAATTTTCTTAAATTTAGAGAATTTAAAAGATGGATACCGAAAAACGATAATCAAAAATTTAAAAGAGCATAAAAGTGCCTTTACACCGTATTTGGGGATAAATTTTTGCATAGCCGACTTTGAATGGATAGATGTAAAAAATTGCTTTTTGATAGAAGAAAACGAAAGCGAGATAGATACTTTTACGTTGCTTGATGATTTTATATTTGATACTGCGTCTTGCGATATAAAGCTAACGACCGCTAGGATGGCTTGTGAGTGCGAAGAAGCAAGGATATTTAAGGATTTTAACGACTTTATAATCAAAGTCAGCGGTCCAAATAAAATAAGATCAAAGAATCGCAAAAATATCTATCAAATAGATGAAGATAAGGTGTATTTTGTGTAGTGAATTTTTATCGCATCCAAATAAAGCTCTTAAATTTCATATCTTAAATATGATAAATGATGGCGATGACGAGATCACAAGACAGATAAAACTTTTTCACGATATTGCAAAACTAAAACAAAATTTTCAAAAATATATAAACAATCTGAACGATAAAATAACAGATAAAAATCACTCTTTGCTTTCGGCATATATTTTTTTATTAAATTCCACTTTTGACGAGCTTTCTAGTGCATTTGGCTTTTTATCTATCGTTTCACATCACGGCGATGTTGAAAATTTTAGCGAGCTCATCGCTAATAATAAAAATTTTGGTAAGTATTTTGAGCTTTCGCATGAGTTTGACTTTTGGGATGAGGTCGTAAATAACGCCTTAAATTTAGAGATTTATGCAAATTTGAAAACTGATAAAAATGAGCTTTCAAGGACCATAAAAGACCTTTATATCGCTATACTTATGAAAAAGAACAAGTTTGATTACACTGATTTTATAGAGTTTAAAAAGTTATATTCATCGCTCATATATGCAGATAAATTTGAAGCGATATTTAGCGAGAAAAAAGAGGACTTAAAGCCCGTTGAAACAAATGAGCTTGATACTTACATTAGCAAGCTATCTTTTAATCAAAAAAGAGACGATTTTAGGCATTTTGTACTGAGTAATTTTGATAAAAATCATCGCCTTTTTACGCTCACTGCTCCGACTGGTTACGGTAAGACCTTGACTGCTTTAAATTTCGCACTTAAATTTAAAAAAGAACGCCTGATATACGTGCTTCCATTTACATCTATCATCGATCAAACCCATGAGATAATCTCTAAAATTTATGAAAATTGATAAATCTTATGTAAAATGTAAAAAAGTGAGAATATGAAAAAAGACAGAGCAAATGGCGATATGGTCGTAGTTTATTATGATGTTTTATCAAGGTGAAAAATGAGAAACGAAAATGCAAATTTTGCAATTTTTTTGCATTTTTTATACATTTTGAACTTTTTGCTTTAAGGAGCTTCAAAAAACTTCAATTTTATTTCAAAACTCGATAAAATCGGCTTCAATCATATCACACACCTTAAAACCTTACCGATGATATAAGCTTGTGTATCGTCATCAGGCCCTATCTCGTAGCTTTTATATTCCTTATTGATACTGATGATCTCAAGTGTGCCATCCGGCGCCTTTTGCAGTAGTTTTACCATAAAATTGCCCGAGTAGTTTATAATATATAGCCCATCGCCTTTAAATTCTTTATTTATATCGGCGATGACCCAGCTATCAGGGTAAAGCATAGGTATCATAGAATAGCCGCTCACACGCATGCAACGCAACTTTTCCACATCAGGCTTTAGTCTAAAAAGCATCTTTGAAAACGGTATCAAAACCTCCGTGTCATATACTTCTACGCCGTCTATATCGACGCTTTCGCCTGCGCCTACATTGGAGCTAAGTTGTCTTATGAATATCTGATCACGCTGAAGCTGTTCCAGCTCATGACCTTTAAAGCCGTCTTGATTGCGGGACATATTGGGGGACAAAATTTTAGATTGCGGGACATATTGGGGGACATTTTTAGTTGATATATTTCCTTGTGTCAAAAAATCAGTAGAAATACCTAGCCCAAGCGCTATCTTTTTTATTATATTTGTTGTTAGGTTTTCATCATCTGCTTTTTCGTATCTTTGAATTGTTTTATCTGAAATACCTGCTTTAATTGCCAATTCTTGCTGTGTCAATCCTTGTTCTTCTCGCAATAAACGAATTTTCTGTCCTAAATTCATGTTTTACCCCTTGACAATCAGACAAGATTGTCGTATAATTTCAAAACAATTTTAGAAATAATAGCTAAAAAACTTAGAAATTTCCTTAATATGGAAATTTCCCCTCAATATGAGGATCAGGAGAGTAAAAATGGAAAAGCAAACCATAGCCAAAGCGGTCAAAAAAGCAACAAAATATGACCTAAAAAGCTATTGCGAAATAAATGGGTTAAGCCTAACGAGCCTTTATAAGGGTTTTGTCAGTAAAAAAGCTCAAAAGATATTCAAGAAAGACGGCATAAAGGTAGCCTAAGTGTGGGTAGATAGCAAAAACGCGGCTGAAATTTTGGGCATAAAGTATGAAGCCATTAAAAAAGCCGTTCAGCGTGCAAACAAACAAGGCAAAAAATTTTGCTCTTTAAACAGACAAAATTGTCTGTTTATGAATATTGACGGTAACCGTGGTGGAGCGGGCGGTAAAACCCTTCAAATCTGGCTAGATGATGAAATAGTAAAAGAGTGTCAGACTAGCCAAAGGGCAAATCAAAATTTAAAGGCAAATGATGAAAATAATAGAAGACGCCATAGCGTGGCTTGTGGTGATAGCTCTTGTGATGCCTTGTCTGATGATAGTAGCGATCTTGGATGCGATACTGGATCTTGCTTGGATAGTAGCGAGCGCATTTATGCTAGCTGCAACGACGATCATCTACCTAGTATCTGTGATAGCAAATTTATACAAGAGGGTATGAGCGCCACAACTCGTCAAAATAACGATACCAAGCCAAGCGACATGGCGTGTAGCGACACAGCTCTCGCCTCCGCGAGCCAAATTTTAGCCCCAAAAATAAAAATCAAGGATCTTGAAAGTATGAACAAAGTAAAAGCAGTGAGTGAGCTAAAAAGCTGCCCAAAGGGTATGAGTAAGACGATCTGGGGCAAAAGTATAGCCGGCAAATACGCCGTGAGTCTAAAAACACTTTATGAATGGGCGAAAATCTTAAAAACAGATGAAGCCCAAGTCGTAGATGACGAGCTTGGCATTGATTTCAAGGCTAAATTTAAAAGTTCTAGCTTTGACATGAGTGCCCTAGAATGGGCGGTGGCCGCGATGATAAATAATCCTCTTGCCTCAAAGACCTTCATTTATGAAAAACTTACCGACCATGCAGAGAAAAACGCCCTTAAAATCGGCTCGTATAAGAGCTTTGCGAGGCTAACGGACACGCCCGAGATAAAAGCTCTCGTGCTAAAAGCAGTAAATGGCGACCGAGGTGTTAGAAACGAGATCGCGCCATTTGTGCTAAGAGATCTAAACTGCTATGAGAGCTTAGAGCTAGTTTGCGGCGATCAGATAGTATTTGATTTTGATGCGATATGCCCGGCAGGCGAGGTGGTAAATCCAAACGCATATGTGTGGATAGATATGGGAAGCGGTGCGATAATAGGCATAGACATCACATTTGGCAAATATAATAAATTTTGCATAGGTAATAGCCTAAAAATGGCAGTGAAATTTGGCGTGCCAGATGCCATATATACAGATAACGGCAAACCAGAGCTTAGCAAATACATAACGCAGGTAAGAAGTGATCTTAGCGGCATAAAATTTAAAGACTTTGATGATCTGCCAATAACCATGCTGCACAAAAAGGCAAAACCGCGAAACTCACGTGCAAAGCCGATCGAAAATATGTTTAATCACATACAAAGACGTATGGGCGAGATGATCGTGTTTGAAAACGGCGGGGCGAGCTACCACAAAGATAACCGCACAAAAGAGATCATCAAAGAATATGCAAAGGCTAATCCTTTAAATTTTGATAAGTTCATAGCCTACGTCCAAAAAGCCGTGAAATGGTGGAACGAGCATATCAATGAAGATAGAAAGATCGTGCCGATGGATAGTTTCTTGCAAAAACTAGCCGCTAAGCCAAGAGCGATATTTGACGAAACGACGCTTGAATACATTTTCAGCGAGCGACGCATAATAAAGGTCAAAAACTCGTGTGTAAAACTTAGGGTAAAAGACGAAAGACGCACCTACTCACATCCAAAGCTAAGTAAATTTACGGGCGAAAAGGTCGAGGTGAGGATCAAACAAGACGAGATAAATAGCGTAAATATCGTGGATATTGATAAAAATCTACTCATTTGCGAGGCGACACTGATAAACAGGATAGATCCAAGAGACGAAGAGGCGCTAAGAGCAAGCATCGCCAGAAACGAAGCGGTAGTAAAAGCTGTAAGAGAGGCCTTCAAATACTACGACGGGCTTTATGCTAAGCCAAATGCCATAAACGCGCACAGTAGCGTAGCTCATCAAACCAAAGTAAAAAATGAGAAAAATAAAAGACTAAACAAGAAAATAGCTTTGAGTAATAAAGACCTGCTTGAAGCTATGTAAAAGGAGAATATATGACTTTAAAAGAGAAATTTGAGGTTTGCCGTGAATACGGCATAACGCAAGAGACGCTGGCACGCCAGATAAACAAAGGAGAGAGCACTATTAGCGGGCTACTTAACGGCAAGTATAACTCCGGCAAAAAAGAGCTATATGAAGCCAAACTTAATGCCTTTTTAGACGAGCAAATAGCCGCGCACCAGCCAAAACAAAGCAGCGATAACGACATTTGGCTTAGTCTTTCGCAGGAAAAGATAAAAGAGCGCATAAGACGCATGAAGGAGAGTAAATTCAGCTTTTTAGAGCTAATAACCGGCGAAAGCGGGATGGGTAAGACATTTTTGCTCGAAATGGTTGTAAAAGAGCTTGGTGGGCTATATGTAAAGGCAAGAAAGAGCCTGAGTGCGAGTGCATTCATGAGCCAGCTTTTGCGTGCAGTAGGCGAAAGGCCGCGCGGCAATACTGATGATAAATTTGAACTTTTTTGCGAAACGATCGCTAAAAGCGGGGTGCGTTTAATCATCATCGATGAGGCGGATCTATTTGTGCGAGACAATGACCTCACATTTGAGCGCAAATTTGAGCTTTTACGTGAAATATATGAGTTTAGCAGACGTAAAGATTTGGGTATCACGGTCATAGCCGCAGGACTTGATACGCTAAGAACACGCATCGATGGGCTTGGCGGGTATTTGCAAAGCCGCTTCACCTACTCACCGCAAATGACATTAAGCCATGACGAGCTTTTAAACATCGGCAAACTAAACGGGATAAGTGAAGACGTGAGTGAATATCTTGCAGAGTGCGACAATGCAAGGCTTTATGAAAAAACAGCCTTAAATTTAATGCTTGGCTATAACGAAAAGGTGTCGGCAAATCTAGTTTATATCACTTCAAGGGGTAAGAGATGATAAGAGCAATAGAACAAACACAAGCAAAAAAACTAAACGAGATCGTGGATTTCGTAAGCAGTATGACAAGAAAAGGATTTGAGATAGCCTTTTCTCAAAGCGGTGCGCCGTTTGGTGTCAAAAGAGCGAGCCTGATAAGAGGCGTCAGGGCTAATTATTCAAACGCTTATTTCAAGGCGGTGGGCGAGTTCATAATCCGCCTTGATAATGGCCTTGTCGTTGATATGGTGGCCAGATAAATATTTGATTTTTCGGGAGCTTTACGAAGCTTCCTATAAAGTCAAATTTTAAGAAAGGAAAAAATCAATGAGAAGTGCGAGACTTGTGTTCGTCTCAACGCCTTACGCGAGCATTGAGTGCAAGGACAGAGACAGGAATTACTATGCGCGCCAGTTTGCGCTCGAGGCTTGCAGCATCGTCAGGCAAAACGGTTATGAGCCGATCAGCCCGGTGCTTGCTTTCATGGATGTGTACAGCGAGCTTGAACGCGAAGATGTGATGAAAGCTTGCTTAGAGCTACTTTCGGTGTGTAGCTATTATTACTTTCATCCGTGCAAATTTAGCGACAAAAGTCGTGGTATGCAAGAGGAGAGAGACTACGCCCGTGAGCTTGGCATCACGGAGCTTAAATTTAGTCTGTTTGAGTGAAAAATGAGGGTGCGGATCGTAAAGAGAGCAAAGCAAAATTTAGCTGTCGCTACTCTTTATGGATACGTTTGTAAAGCGAGATTCGCACAGAAATTTAAAATTTTAGAGAGGAGAAGAGATGACATTGGAAGAAAGCGTAAAGCAACAAATCAAGATCATGCAAGCTTTTATCGACGGTAAGGATGTGCAGTTTAGAGAAAAAGGCGACACTCGCGATGATTGGAGTGATCATACTGATGACGGATGGAATTTTGATTTTTTCGAATACCGAATAAAGCCGGATTTTAAGCCAAAAACGTGCAGATTCAAAACAGGCGATATGGTATTCAAACGAAGTTTCGAGGGTAAAAGCATAGCCAAAAAAGGCGGCACGCTGATAACTGAAGAGATGATATATAACTACGAAAAAGGCAAAAGCTTTTATCAACCGGGTAATGATCTCAATGAAGATTATTTCCTGGAAGACGAGCTACTTTGGTACTGGGAGTATATAGGCATAAGCGGTGTTTGGTGCCACACGACCATGAGAGAGACCAAACAAGACTTCATAGACTTTTTAAGAGGCAGGGCTCATCCGGAGTCCATGATAAAAAGGATAGTCCCGCTTTATATGCTGGGTTTTAGGATTCCAAACAATAAAAATTTAAACGAGGAGTAAAACATGCAAATAAATAGTTTTGGTGATATTGATAACGCCTTAAAAAGAGTCTGCGAGCTAAGCGTAGGCATAGAGAAAATCAACGGCGAAGTAACACTCGAGTGTAACCGCATAAAAGAATCACGCAAAAGTGAGGTCGAGAGGCTGGAAAACGAGAAGAATTTCATCGAGCAGCAGATCACGCTTTTTTGTGAAGATAATAAAGCCGAATTCGCCGAGAAACGCAGCAAAGAATTTACATTTGGCACGATAGGCTATCGCATAAGCAAAAGCGTATCTATCCCGCGCGTGGCTGCAAAGCTTGAAAGCCTGCTAAACGCTATAAAAGCCTTTGGACTAGGCAAAGAGTGCATAAGCTACGAAGAAAAACCAAATAAAGAAGCGCTTGCCGAGCTTGACGATGCTGATCTTGCAAGGCTTGGGCTAAAACGCGTGGTGAAAGATAATTTTAGAATTCAGCCAAAGCTTGAGAGCTTGCAAGTACAAAATTAAAGGGCAAAAGCCCTTTAACAAGCCTTTAAAGCAAATTTAAAAGCTTGTTAAAGAGTTTAAAAATTTAAGGATAAGAAATGAAAATTTGGAATTTTTATATGGACTACTTTAAAACTGGTGGTGCTACATATAAATTTAATGAAAAATATTATGCGAGCAATAATGTAAAAATCCTGCTTAGCCATATTTCTAAGAAATATAAACTCAAAAGAAGCTGCTGGTATCGCATAGATAATAAAACATATGGCTATGAGAATTTGGATAGACCAGGACTTATCTGCGGACTAGAAATCACTATGAATGTCGAGTTTATAGGCTAAGGCATTCAAATGACAACCAAGCAACGCATCCACCTTGATAACCTAGCAACCAAAAGAAAAGCCGAAGCGATGGCAAGACTACAAAATGCTCTTAGCTACGATATGGGCTTTTATAAATTTAAAAACGGCAAGCTCAATGTTTCAAAACTTGCACGTTGTGCAGGGCTTAGCCGCGGATTCGTGGAGCGTGAATTGTGGAGGCTGGGGCTATGACTAAAAAACAAATTAATTATAGAAAGCAATTATTGGCGATCATACACACGCATGAATTTTATCGCCACGCCAAAGCTAACGATGCGTGGCAGGACTTTTTAGCAAACTGGGGCGTTAAAAGCTCGGCCAAGCTAAGCATAAAAGAGCTTGTAAATGTGCTTGCAGTGATGAATGGCAAGGAGGAGCCAAAGGCTAAACTTAGCGAATTTGCCACCGCAAGCCAAATTTATGCTATCGAGGTTTTGTGGCAAAAGGTAGCAAAAGACGAAAGCATGCGGGCTTTGCTATTTTTTATAAAGAGAGTAACTAAAAATTTATACCTAAAAATCGAATATTTGAAGAAAACCGAGGCATCAAAGGTATTAATAGCTTTAAAGAAGATGGAGAAATAATGCTTTGTCCAAAATGTGCAAGCGATAAAACGACCGTAATAAAAACGATAAAAGGGCTAAAAAATATACGCATGAGAAAGTGTAGTAGGTGCGGCTATGGCTGGCTCACCGAAGAAAAGCCGATAAAAGACAAAGACTTAGTCGAATACGTAGAATATATCGATAAGATCGAGGGTGAAAAATGAGAATAAATCTTATAAAAACCCTCGCAAGATATAAAATTTTAAAATCACGTGGCGATCTAAAAACGCTTTTAGCAAACTATACGACGCAGCAAGTAGAAGCCTTAGAGCAGATCACGGATGAAATTTTAGCGCTTTGCTCGGAGATGGTGGATATTGAAGTGCTTAAAAAGCTACTCATGGACAAATGTAAGAGCGCAAATTTAAACGTTTTACCAAAAGATCTTGAAGCGATCTATACTTTGCTCGCCAAAGAGGCGGTCAAAAAAGTAGCTGCAAATTTAGGCAAAAAGATAGATTTTGCATTTGACGCAGTGGATGCCCAGGCGATAGACGCGATGCGAAAAGGCTTTTACTGGATGGGTAAAGAATATAATAAAAGCTTGCAAGATAGGCTAAAGGATAGCATCGAAAAGGTCTTTACAGGCGAAATAGCCTTTGACGAGATAGCTCCTCGCTTGAAAGATGAATTTGGCTCTATAATAAACGCTGATGAGCGGTATTTTCAAGGGGTGAGCGATCATATAAGCTTGCAAGCTGGCAATGTCGCGACCATAACGCAGGGAGCAAAGCATGGCGTGAAGTATTATAAAGTCCTCGCCGTGATGGATGCGCGCACTACTCAGATTTGCCGCTCGATGCACGGGCGTATCATAGAAGCAGCTCATCTTGAAGCACAAGCAAGCAATATCTTAAACGCTGCTAATCTAGCCGATAAAAAGGCGGCAGCCGTGTGGAGAACACAACCGTATCTTGGTAAAAGCGATAAAATGTCATCTGATTTTGGTTTGCCTCCGTATCATTTCAGATGTCGCACCGAGGTCGTGCCTGTGTGGATAGATGAAGAAGAAGTCGGTGGTGTAAAGATGAGAAACACATCGCCTATTTCAAATGACGAGACGATAAGGCATATCGATAAGATCGGGGTCGAGAGGGTGCTAAAGGCTAGCAACGCTCATATATTCAAAAAGCACAAAGATGTAAGCAAAAGCGATATAATAAAGGGGCTAAATTCTATCGTTGAAATTTCACCTAAAAGAGGTGAGAAAAACAAGCTTATTGCAAAGACTCAAAACGGGCTTTTCATGGTGCTTGATGGCGAAAATATCGTAAGTGCGTATAGGCCGCGAGACAAACAAAACAAGGACAACTTAAAAAACTATTTCAACAATAACGCCGAGGTCGGCAAAAAAGAGATCATCAAATGGCAAAGAGACAATTTCACATATATATTTACGAAGACATTGACTGGGAGATAAGGCTAAAAGGGCTCGAGGACTACGATCAAGTACCAGCCTATACAAAAAGTACTCCTGATTACGGATTTGGTATCTATAAAATAACGCCCGAGGGCAAAATAGCGTATATATTTGATATAGACGTAAGAGATGAGGATCTAAAGACGGCAAAAGAGGATGTGATAATGAGTGAGATCTGTGAGTTCGTCTTTGAAAACGATGCCTTTGAGCCGGTGAAAGAGACAAAATTTGAGGGCTCTTTTTATGATGCGCTCATCAAGATAAAAGAGATATTCAAAGGTAAAAAATGAGAAATTTTGACAAAGAACTTAAAAATTTAAGTTTCAGACTTGGAAGCGAGATCGCAAATATAGCAAAAGAAAAAACTGCACCGATCGTAACCGGACGACTAAAGAGAGACATAAAAGCAAGAAATGCTACTGCCAGTGGCGTAACGATAACGCAAACAAGGGCCGTACCGTATGCTAAATATGTCCATGGCGGTACCAAGGCACACATAATAAGACCAAAGAATAAAAAGGCGCTGGCAAATACGAAAGCCGGGCTATTTTTTGGTAAAAAAGTAAATCATCCGGGAACAAAAGCAAATCCGTATCTACTCAATGCTTTAAAAATTTATCAAACCGGCGGACTAGATCGCGCGTTAAAAGATTTTGCGCAAGATGTTGGACAAAAGATCATTCAAGAGGTAAAAATAGAGTTTAAATAAATACAGTAAGCATAAAAAATAGATTTTTGATAAAATTACAATCAAAAAGGAAGGTTTATGCTGTGTCCATACTGCAACAATGACTTCGGTAAAGATATTTTAAGAAAGACTAAATGCAAAATGTGTGGAAATTTCGTCTTTATAAGAACTAAAGATGGCATAAAAACACCTATGACACAAGAGCAAAAAGAGCAGTTTGACTATATTTTAAGCATTACTCCGTTTGGAGAAAGAAACATAGACGAGATAGAGTCAATGTTTAAAAAAGAGATCGTAGCTGCAAAGAAGCAATTAAAAGATGAATTTGGCAACGATATTCCCAGGAACGATATTATTTTTAGAGCGTTAAATATAGCACTTATAAGAGCTTATGATAAAATGGATTTTAGTGAAATTTTTTATGTAAAATCTGCTCTGCATGATTTCTTTTGCTGTGAAAAAAGATACGAACAAGCGCTTGAAATAGCCTTTGAGATCTTCATGCTAAACTTAAATGATGCCGACAATTGGCATTATTGGGACGATGAAGGCAAAGAACATATTGAGTATTTTAGGCCTCAAAGTGGCTTTATCACAATGACAGGATGGATAAAGATAGCAAAATCATTTTTAGAGCTAAATGATAATGAGTTTGAAAAAATATTTTTTGATGTCTATAAAAATAAATTAGAGTGGCTTAAAATGCCTTTAGGCGCAGCATATATGTTTAGCGTTTTAGAACAAAATCTGTAATAATATCGAATCAAATAATATACGCCTTACCCCTTCTGTCCCTAACTTTCTCAAAATAACTAAGTGCAAGCGCCAAAGCCCAAAAGCGATCGGCGTGTCCGTGCTCGTTGCGGTCGCTGTCATAAGTAAAGCTTTTGGCTCCGGCTTTGCGCTTGATAGCGTGTAGATCGGCTATCAAGGCAGGATCATTTGGAATAACGATCGTTTTATCCTCAAAGTGCTTTTTTAAATTTAACGCCATCGCTTCTTTACTACTAGCTGTAAAATACACACCTTGTACGCGCGATGGGAAGTGCCTTTTAAGCCGCTCGGCTACCGGCATACCGATACCAGTCTTGTCTATCTTTTGCATAGCTAGTGGGTTAAGACGCAAAAAATCTATGAGTAGCTGCTCTTGTGCCTCAAAGCTTGCCTTAGCAAGCACATCATATACACAAAGACTTTTGATGCCGTTATCATCAAAAACACTGATATGCACGCTACGATCCTTTGTGCGTCCCACGTCAAAGCCTGCATATTGTGGCACGTTTTTAGGTGGCAAGGTTACGCGGTAATCCTTGATGCAGCTTTTGATGAGCTCGACACTAAGCAGGGCATTTTCATCGTCTATGAATACGCACTCATAAGCACTCGCCCACGTATCGGCGTCAAAGAGTGCTCTCATAGTTTCAAGATCGAAATTCAGTCCGTCGTCTATCGCGCGGTAAATATCCACGCGGTGGCGTGAGAACATATAATATTTTACTTCATCGCTAAAAAGCTCGTGAAACAGGCTGTTTTCTTCAAACGGAGTAGAGAGGATAGTGAGCCTGCCCGCGACCGCTCCGATACTTGGCACCATTGCATGCCAGATACGTTTTTGATTTGCATACCAAGCAAACTCATCCATCCAAACATCGCCCGTAAAGCCTTGAGCTGAGCGGAAGTTATGCGCCAAAACCTTGATATAAGCGCCATTTTCAAGCGTTTTTTCGTATTCGCTATCTTTATTAAATGTAATATTAAGCTTATTGCTCCACATATCAAGATAGCTAAGTAAAATTTTAGCCTGCTCTTCGCTAGCACTGATAAATAGCTGATTGCGTCCAGCCACAGCCCCAAGCAAGGCATCAAGTCCACTAACATATGAAAAACCTATCTGACGAGATTTCAGTACGATGCGAAACTGTGAAGCGTCGTTTAAAAACTCTTTTTGATAGTTAAATAACCCACCCTCATCAAGCGCCTTTGCTTTTAAATTTTCATAGTCGGCATTCATGACCGTAAGCGGTTTTTTCTTATTTTTCACCTTCTCTTTTTTACGAGCTTCACCTTCAAGACGAGCAAGAGAGGCACTTAGCATCGCGATTTGCTTGGCTTTGCTATCCGTGCTTTTGCCATGACTTAGCTGCTTTATTTGAGCTTTTAGATTTGCAGCCGTGATCTCATCGTCTTTGCTTTTGTTTTGATTTTTCCAGCGTGAAAGAGTAGTGATGTTTATGCCGTATTCCTTGCTTAACTCGCTTAAAGAGTAGCCGCAGTCCAGTAAATTTACGATCAGCTCTTTGGTCTGTTTTTGATACGCCATCACTCCTCCATGTTCGACGATACGAAGTAATCGAGCGTGAAATCAAAATTTAGTATATCCACACCGCGCTCATCGGTCGCATCTACGCTCGAGTTTTTAAATACCAAAAGCGGCGTTAGGCTCATTAGAGATTTTAGCGTCGTTTCGCCAGAGCTTATCGGGACGATGACGGTTAAGACCGCTTTATATTGAGCGTGATTTAAAAAGCTTCGCTCGGATATGAAAATTTTATAATCATCCTCGTGCTTTTTGATAAGCTCCTCGCATATCGCCAAAAGCTCCCTTTCGTTTATATCCCTATTCATTATATCTCCTAAATAGCGGCATAAAGATAGCCGCTCGTATTTTTCTTGGTCGTAAGCTTATAAAATTTATCCATCCAATACTCCTCCCACTGCCTCACGTCCTTAAACGTATCTAAGCTCTCGTCATATTCGTTAGCTCGCTGCTGAACCTTTAGCCACAGCTTTTGACCTAGCAGTGCGAGCGTGAGAAAGGCCGCAGCCTTTAGCTCGTTTAGGCTATCCACGCTATATTTACTCATCTCAAATTCAGCCATCTCAATATACGGCACAATCTCGTCATCGCTTATCATTTTTAATGCGTTATATCTGCGAATTTCTTTTATGATTTCTTGCAACGCTTTTACTCCTTTATTATAACCCGCTTCAAAAAGCTTCAAAACGGCTTCAATTTCAACGAAAAGATTTTATTGGTATCTTTTATCGCCTTACGCCTTGAAACGTCTTAAATCGCTTTATTTTTCATATCCTAAAATTCCTCTTGCTTCACTCAAGCTTAAAATTCCATTTGCAACGAGCCCGGTAACCAGCTCGCTATCGTCTTTGAAGCTACTGACATCGATGGATTTAAGCTTTATAGGATAGCCGATAGAGTCGAAAAACCACTCAATCTGCTCTTGCTTTGGTATGATGGTGAGTTCATTGAAGCTATGAAGCTGCTGAGCAACTTCGCTACTTCCTCCAAGTTGCCCTGCACTCATGATGCCTAGCATTCTTGGTGGCACACCGTGAGCGGCTATGATCTCGTCGCGGTTTAAATTTTTAAGCTTTTCGAAACTGATGTCTTCCGTTTTGCTTAGATTTTCGATCCTGATCTTTGCGTTTTCTCCAGCTGCCGTCATTACGATCGTCTTATGCGCCTTATCATAGCCTTTGAAATTTGAGCCGAAAAACTCTCTAAATGTGTTTAGCTGCTGCTCGTCGGGTTCAGAGTTTTCAAATATGATAGCCGTATCAGCACGTGCCGAGTTTTCAAAAAAGGCGTTATTGAAGCTATCGGCTTTTTGATTTGTGAGAATGCTTAAGAGCGCGCCTAAATAATCAGGCTCGCCGTAAAATCTACTCCTTGGCGAGTAATAATATAGATGTTTTCCGGTAAGTGCGATCTTGCGAGCATTCTTGACTTGAAAGACTTCGTGCACTTCATCGACCCGCCCCTCTAAAGACGGCAATATATAAAGATTTTTGCCGGCGATTTCTACAAAAGCGTTGCCGAAAATTTCAAGATTTAAGATGAAGGCGTATAAAAATTCTTTTGGCGTCATGCTTTGCCCCTCAAGCCTAGAGCCGTCTTCTATATTTGAAAGAAGCGAGGCTTTAAGCTGGATGCAGCGTCGATGAAAGGTGTTTGCATAAAATAGATTAAGTAGCGCGTCAAAATCAAAAAACGGCGCGATCAGTCCATTACCGTCTTTGCTCTCTTCTCGTAGTTGAAAGCTATCGCTTCCGCCATTTGCCGCCTTAAAAATCAAGTCCATTTTTTACCTTTATTTTTGTTTGGCTCAATTTTACGTAAAAAATTTTTCAATTTCCAGCTAAATACGACATATATGTGCTATTTAGGTTTTTTAAAACTCGTTTTTTTGTCAAAATGCCACCAAAAAGCAAGGAGGTCGCAACCAGTGGCCAGAGAAATAACCAATATGCAAGTGAAGCTGATCTCACTCGTAGCAGCAGGTGCAAATAACAAAAAGATCATCTACAAAGATGAGAAATTTGACGAGCTCTTGCGCGTAGATTTTGAAAAAAGCGACGAAGAGCAAGGTGTGGTTTATGGCATCGTCTATGCACCAGACGAAGTCGATAGCCAAGGAGACTACGCAAACAGCGAAGAGATCAAAAAGGCTGCGTATAACTTCATGAAACGCGCGGATCTTAGCTATTGCGTAGATGTAAATCATAACTTCGACATCGCAAACGCTTATATCTGCGAAAGCTGGATCGTCAAAAGCAAGGATGAATTTTTTGACGAGGTCGGAGCTTGGGCTGTAGGCATAAAAATAGAAGATGAAAATTTAAGAAACCTCATAAAAAGCGGTCAGCTCTCGGGGCTTTCGATGTATGGAAGTGGCATTATCAAAAGTGAAGAGATAGAGCCGAAAGGACTTATTGAAACTATCAAAGAGGTAGTAAAGGGGCTTTTGCCAAAAGATATGAATAAAGACGAAATTTTATCCAAAGGAGAGAATATGAATAAAGAAGAAGTCGCTGAGCTCGTAAAAGCGCAGCTAAACGAAAACGAAGCGGCGAATAACGCCAAAATCGAGGAGCTTAGCAAGCAAATAAACGAACTGAGCGCAAAGTTAGAGGACGTAAATAAAGAGCTAAGCAAATCAAAACAAAGCGAAGAGTTAAAAAAATCTGAAAACAGCGCAAGCGGAGGGATACTATAATGAACGGACTAAATGAAATTTTAAAAGCTAGCATGAGTGCTACCGGCGTAACACTAAGCGGATCGCTAACGCCGGAGCAGGCGCATAACTTCATTGATGTCATCAAAGAGAAAAACGGCTTTTTAAGCAAAATTCATGTCGAAAAAATGGGCAAACTAAGCAAAGAGCTTGACGCATGGGACATCGCTCAGGGCATTTTAGTTCGCGTACCAAGCGGCTCAAAACCTACAGAGGCACAACGTGCAGCACTTGGCGTAGTGGGCGCAAAGCTTGAGGCAAAAGACGTTCAGCTCTTTGCGAGGATCCTCCAAGATGCACTGGACGACAATGCCTCAAACCCAAATTTCGAGAGCGAGACTTTCTCAAAATTCGCTACGGCATTTGGCAACGATATGGCGCTTTTAGGCTTCAAGGGAAATAGCGACACCTACAACAATACTTTCGAGACACTTCACAAAGGCTGGATACAAGTAGCAAAAGATGCTAGCGAAACAACAAAGGTGACATACGCTAGCACTGAGAAAATCAGCGACAGGCTTTCTACGCTAGCGCAAGCTATCCATGCAGACATTTCAAGCGAGGCCGTGATCCTCATAAACACTGCTGACGCACAAGAATACAACAAAGAGCTAGCCGCACTCAACTCTGTTTCACATCTCATCGAGGGCGGAGCTAAGAAAATTTTAGGTATCCCGCTAGAAGTCACGCCACTGATGCCAAGGGGCGTATATATGGCGACCCCGCTAAAAAACCTAGTGCTTGGTATGGTGCTTGACATCAGGCGCAACCGCTGGTATGACGCAGAGGAGCGCGCTTTGAAGTATGTGTTTGATGTCTCTATCGACTATCAAGTTGTCATCAAAAAATGGGTAACTTTGATGGAGAAAGCGTAATGAAATTTAGGGCCTTGAAAAATTCATCCATACAAGGCCACCTCTTTTTAGAGGGGGCGGTCTTAGAGCTACAAGAGAATGAGTCGCAGATCTACATCCAAAGCAAAATGATAGAAGAGTTAGAAGATGAGTTTGAAAATTTAAATGAGAACGAATCATCACAAGACAAAGATGAAGATACGGAGTAATGAAAAATGAGCCTACTTTCAAGCATCAAAGAAAACGAAGGCTTTGATAGCCACGTATATGAAGACACAAGAGGCTATCCGACCGTCGGATATGGCTTTAAGGTCTCTTCGCTCACACGTGATGAGCTGGCGCTAAACGGCGGCAAGATCGAGCCGATGAGCCGTGAGATAGCCGATAGAATTTTGATTTTGAAGCTTGAAAAGCTAAAAAGTGAAGCATTTGACACCTTTTCTTGGCTTGCCGACAAACCAAAAAACGTACAAGACGTGGTAATAGAAATGTGTTATCAAATAGGAGTGCCGGGTGTAAAAAAATTCGTCACTACGCTTCATCACATCAGAGTCGGCGAATATCGCCAAGCTTATCAAAGCGGGCTAAATTCTCTTTGGGCTAAACAAACTCCTAATCGTGCAAAAAGGGTTTTAAATGGACTTTTTAACGAGTAAATTCACATCTTTTCTTGGCTTTGGGCTGGCTGCATTTATAGGCATTATCTGCCTAAATCTATTTTTGGAAAATTCAAAGCTTGAAAGTGTGAATTCTCTTTTAAGTAGCGAGCTTAAAGCTTGCAACGAGAGGCAAGAGCAACTTACAAAAGACTACGCGACAAGCTCAAACAACCTAAACGCTTGCAATGCTCACATCGCTTTGCAAAACGAAGCCATTCAAGCGGCGCAAATCAAGACCAAAGCTAAAGAGCCGCCAGCAGTTGCGAAGGTAAAGAAAATTTATATCGAAAACAAAAGCTGTGAGGCGGAGTTGAAGGCTTACAAGGAGCTATTTAAATGAAAATTTTACTACTTATGTACCTAACGTTACTTTTATTCAGCGGCTGTGCGAGTCAGGTAGTCGAGCCGCATATCATATATAAAGATGTGCTCGTGCCTGTCAGATGTGACGCCAATATGCCAAATAAGCCGCTGAATAAAGGAAATTTCGAAAGCCATAAAGCTTTGATGATCTATTACCTGCAGTGTGAGGATCTAATAAAGCAATGCATCGGGGAAAATAAATGAAAATAGTGAAGCTAAATTTAAAGCGCGCTTTGGTGCTGCTCTTTGGCGGCGTGATAGTGGCGCTTTTTAGCATACTCTCATACTCGGTTTATGAGTGCATATTTCATAACAAAGACATAGTGATGACCGCTTGGGCGGTATCGCTTGGGGTATTTAATGCTCTGCTTAGTCCGGCTAAATTTTTGACCTTTTTCAAGGTTTAGCCATGGTGGAGAGCTATTTACTTTATGTCTTGGTGGTAGGGATAGTAGGCAGTATCGTTGGCTTTGCAAAAAGCGAGGCGGTCGGGCTTAAAGCACTTGGCAAAAGAGTACTTGACGGAGTATTCACTGCTTACGTAGTCTATGAGATAGCGTTTTTTTACTTTCACGATCTGCGTTATTCACTGGGGATTTGTGGTATCGGGGCGTGGATGGGCTCGGAGGGATTGCTGCTCGCAAAAGATGTAGCGATCGAAATTTTGACAAGCTTTAAGAGAAAAAGTAGAGGATACGATGATAGAGATCGGGATTATTAGCGAAATATCCGGCGACAGAGCGCGCGTAACTATCGGCTCCATGGTGACTGATTTTTTGCCCGTCATGCAGCTAGCTAACTCTTTTGCTAGAAGCTGGAGTCCGATCAGAGTCGGCGAGCAATGCTTAGTGCTTCCTATTCGTGGCAGCCTAAATGCCGGCATAGTGCTTCGAGGCATTTATCAAAACGCTCACTTGGCACCAAGCACCGATAAAAATAAGCAAATTTGCGTCTTCGAGGATGGCGTAAAGATAAGCTACGATGTAAGTAACTCTACACTTGAGATTTCAAGCCCGAAGCAAATAAATATAACTTGCGAGAATGCGAACGTAAAAGCTAAAAACGTAAAGGTAGAGGCAACTGATACACAGATAAAAAGTCCTAGCATAAAGCTTCTTGGTAATACTTTGATACAAGGTAGCATAAACACGGCAGGTGCCGGTGGGGGCAGCGGAAGCTTCGAGATAAACGGGAATGTGAAAATAACGGGCTCGATCAGCGCAGGCGGCGACGCTAAATTTGGCGGAAGTGTGAGCGATAGCAGAGGCGATCTCACAAATCATACAAATAACGGACTGGGGAGAGATTAAATATGAAATATCTAGCAAGCATCGAAGAAAGCATCAAAGACATACTCCTCACTCCGCTAGGATCTCGCGTCATGCTGCCTGATTACGGTAGCCGCATTTTTGAGCTAATAGATAGAAAGGTTGATGATGAATTTCGCGCCGATCTTGCATGCTACGTAATAGAGGCAGTCGAAAAATGGGAAACTCGCGTAAAGATAGATGAAGTGAAGCTCATAAGCCTAAAAGATCACAAGCTAAATTTTAAGATCGTTTTAACGAGTGGTAATGAGATAGGGGTTGAGCTATGAATTTACAAAACCTACCATATCCAAACGTTATCGAAGAGCTCAGTTTTAACGAGCTTTTAAAGGGTATCAAAGAGCTTTTTAAAAGCTATTTGAATGACGAAGAAATCACGCTACTTGAAAGCGATCGTTTCTCCGCGCTTCTTGAAACGCTTGCATATCGTGAGTTGCTTTTACGAGCAAGGATAAATCAAAGCGTGAAAAGTATGCTTTTGCCTTATGCCAGCGGAACTGATCTTGATAACGTGGTAGCGATCTATGGTATCGAAAGGCTTCAAGGAGAAAAACCGACAGCGGGCATCGAGTTTTGCCTGTCTACCCTAAAAGATAGCGATACCATCGTGCCCGCAAAAAGTGTATTTAGGAGTGAAAAAGGCGATACAGCCACTCTCAAAGATGGCGTGATCATCAAACAAGGCGAGCTAAAAGCTACCGGTAAAATCATACTCGATGAGTTTATCAAAGAAAGTGCGGTCAAATGCGAGCACATTCAAACTCCGCTACCTTTTGTCCTTAAAGCAAAGCAAACATCAAATTTCACCGGTGGAGCGGATAAAGAAAGTGACGAGAGATTGCGCGAGCGAGCAGTACTTTCGCTGGAAAGATTTTCAACCGCAGGAAGTGCGAAAGCCTATATCTATCAAGCACTATCTGCAAATGCAAAGGTCGAAGAAGTTAGCGTGCTAAACGGCGGAGCTGGCATCGTGAATGTCTATTTAAAAACCTCCGATATGAGCGAAGCTACGCGTCAAAGCGTAGAGGATCATCTAAGCGGCGAAAAGGTCAGACCACTCACTGATACAGTGAATGTCAAAAATGCAACTATCAAAGATATAACAATCAGTGCACAGCTCGAGCTAACCGATATGTTTTTAGCTGATGAGATCGATAAGGCTATCAAATCAAGCAGGAGCAGCCTAAGCTTAGGCGAGGATCTAAATTTAAGCTATATCTACTCTGTGCTTCATAAAAACGGAGTATATCGGGTAAATTTAAAAGCCCCCGCTGCTGATACAAAAGTGAGCGAGGATAGTTTCATAAGGCTAAATTTTAACCTTAGCTATAAAAAGGCCGAGCTATGAGCCTACTACCAAATCATAAAAGCAAACTTGACAAGCTGCTAGATGAGCTATTTGGGCTTAGATTAGATGGTCTTGACATCAGCGCTATAGATACGCTCGCCGATTCTTGTCCAGTGTCACTTTTACCGATCCTGGCAGCCAGCTTTGATGTAGATATAGATGGGCTAAATGAAACAAACGCTAGGTGGCTGATAAAAAACGCATTTAAAATCCATTTTTACAGTGGTTCGTTTTACGCGGTAAAAAAGGCGGTGCAAAGCGTAGATAGTGGTGCTGTGATCATCGAGGGCAATCTAAGTCAAAAATATGATAGATCCATCGAGTATAACAAAAGCAGGTTTTATGGTAGCAATACTCACTGGGCGCAGTATAGCATCATCGCTAGCATCCCCCTTTCAAAGCAGAAAGCAAAACAAATAAGCGAGGCTGCCAAGAGTGCAGCTCCTGCAAGGTGTGTGCTTGTTAGTATAGATCATAGAGCAAGCAGTGTGATCTACGACGGGCAAATCAAATATAACGATCAATTCAACTATGGAGCGTATAATGGCTAATCTAAAAGAAGAAAACAAGTGGGAAGAAGGCATCTATCAGCTTGAAGTAACCGATCCGGTGGTAGGCGGGATAGATGGCATCAGCAACAAGCAAGCAAAACAGCTGGCAAACAGGACGAAATTTTTAAAAGAGCAAGTTGAGGCGGCCGCTGATAACGCAAACAATAGGGTGTTAACCAGTACCTACAACGCCGAAAAGGCAGACTTTGCTACAAAAAGCGAAGTAAATGCAAAATTGGACAAAAGCGATGCGGCTGCAGACAGTAAAAAGCTAGGCGGCAAAACTCCGAGCGAATATGCAAGGGCAAACCACAATCACGACGAAATCTACCTCAAAAAAGACGAAGCAAGCGACGGCACCCCAATAGGTGCATACCTAGCTTGGAGCTCACAGGAGAAAATCCCAGCTGGCTATCTACTCTGTGACGGACGAAGCCTAAAAAAGAGCGAATACAATGAGCTTTTTGCCGTGATAGGCTACACATACGGCGGAAGTGGTGATGATTTCAATATACCGAAATTCAACGATGGTCGTTTCATGCGCGGCATAGGCGGAAACGCTGCAGCTTTAGGGGTGCTACAAAACGATGAAATCAAAGCACACACGCACGATATAGGCGGAGACAATGACATAGGACGCGGCGCAAATAAAATCCAGCCAATATCAGGGTTTGCGGGATTTGATACCTTGCCATCTCCATACTCAAACACAGGACTGATAGGCACTACAGGCGGAGTAGAAACAAGACCTCAAAACAGCGCGGTAGTTTTCATCATCAAAGCCAAAAACGTCAGAGAAGCAAAGCAATCAGAAATAGACAAAACACCATACGCCACTGAAAGCAAAGCTGGTCTCATCAAGGTCAAAAATGAAATCACTGGAATCCAAGAAGATGTAGCAGTGAGTGAGAAAGCGGTCGCAGGTATAGCAAGTATCGGTATCAATCAAACATGGCAAGATATGACAAGCCAAAGACAACCAAATATAATCTACACAAATACAACAGGTAGGTCTATTTTTGTCCTCGTGCGGGATGCTTCCGCTAGTGCAAATGGCAGAAATTATGACTTTTATGTTGACGAAAAAAATATTTGTCCTGGACACGGGCAAAACGCCTATTCTATTCTACATCTTTTTGCAATTATACCTCCAAATTCCACATATAAGGCAGTAAATGTAGTAATGTCGGCAACTAAATGGTTTGAACTTAGATAAAGGAACAACAAATGAAATACTTCAAAGACAAAAACAATCAAATCTATGCACTAGACGACAAAGATGTAGCAGACTTCAAAAAGCCTGAGTGGATCGAAATTTCAAAAGATGAAGTAGATAGGCTTCTCAATCCTGCACCAAGCGAGGAACAACTCAAGCAAAAAGAGCTAGCCGAACTAGAGGAGCAAATTAAAGAGACCGAGGGCTATATCAGACACGCTATACTGATTGGAAACGATAGTGTATTGCCTGAACTTCGGGAGGAATACAAAGGGCTTTTAGCGCAAAAAGAAAATCTGACAAAAGGAGACGAACAATGAGAAAACAAATCAAACGCTGCAATATTTGTAGCTCAAAACTAGACAAAGACGGACTTTGCCCGTGGAGCGGTTGCCCTAAAAGTCCAAAGTATGAAACTGAGGCAAAAGAACTAGAACAGCCAAAAGAAGCTGAAAGTGAGAACAAGAAAGGTAAAAAATGAGAAAATTAACAGCTAAACAAATTTGCCAAGTCATAAAAAACATAATTATCGAGCTTCCGTTTGAAATTTTGGCATTTCTAGTAGTTCCGATCGCTTTGCTATCTTGCAAAAAGGAGGACGAACACTTGCCACGTTGGGCGAGCTGGTTTGATGATCCTGATTACGGCATCAACGGCGATAAGGGCTGGAAAAACGAACACTTTCCGGAAAAAGAAAGGACATACTACGCCCGCTTACGCTGGCTACTTAGAAATCGTATCGGTGTCTTTTCTGTCAAATTTCTAGGCGTGAGAGTGAGAGACATAGACGCGTCAAGTGTCGTAACGCAAGGCAATCCGAAAGTCACTTCAAACGGCGGCATAGTCTCCGACTGGTGTCTAGTGATCTGCAAGCTCAAAAACGGCAAAGAGCGTTTCGGATACTACCGAACTATCAGATACGGCGGAATTCTCAAAAATTTCTATTGTCGGATATATCTAGGTTGGAAGCTGATGGATGTGGCAGGTATGAACGAGATGAACGTAGGAAAGTATCTCGAAGTGGGCGATAAACCTGTCTTAAAATCAGTGTGGGCGATCAATCCGCTCAAAAGAGTCAAACATTAAAATTTAAAAGGAGAAAACATGGCAGCAAAATACGGCGTAAACATAACGATTTCAGCAGAAGCAGCAAGACCTATACAGGTCGAGACTACGACTCCGATCGCGATAGCTGGGTATGAAGAGCTACTTGAAAACGGTATGCACTTTTTCATGACTACGGACAAAGCGATCGATGCGATAGAGCAAAAATACGAGGCAAAGAAAAAGGCGAATCAAACATTCAAAAAAGGCAGCGTCTATAAAGCTCTGAAAGCCATCAGCGATCAAGCGGTGCAAACGCAAATCATTCTCTCGGTCTTTACAAAAGACGATGACGCGGATACGAGCGACGAGATCACAGAATGCAAAGCGGCTATCGAAGCACTCAAAAATGCAAAATCAAAATTTGGCTATCGTCCAAACATCATCATTGCTCCCGAGTATTCTCACGAGGACGCCATAAAAGGAGCGATCGAAAAGATGAGCGAGAGACTAAAAGCAACCGGTATAATCGATCTAAAAGCAGATGATGCGGCAGGTGCTATCACAAAAATGGCGGACTTTGGATCGCGCAGGCTCATCGCCTCATATCCAAATGTCAAAGTTTGGGATGACGAGACGAATGCTTATGTATTCGAGGGCCAAAGCGCAAGGCTAGCGGGCATGATAGCTCACACTGATGGTAGCAGTGAGTTTGGATACGCCGACAGCTATTCAAATCGCGTGATGATAGGAGTATCAGGCACGCAGATAGACGTAGATTTCGAGTTGGGTGAAACATGCACGGCTGATGAGCTACGCGGAGCTCACATCTCAACGATCATCAGAGAAAGCGGCTTTCGTGCATGGGGCGGTGAGACAAGCGATCAAGATACCATCTGGCAAGATCTTGCCCGCGTTAGGATATTTGATCGTATCAGCGAAGCTTGCCAAAAAGGCGTTTTATTTGCTATCGATCGCAGAGCCGATCAGCTTTATCATGCCAAAAGAAGCGTAGATGAGTTGCTTCGCTCACTTGTCGGAGCAAAGGTACTCATCGGATATGAGATCAGCTGGAGCGAGAAAAATACATTGGCAAACATCACAGCCGGCAAATTTTATCTTGACGTCCGTATGCAAAACAATCCTATCGTCAAACAGCTTACGCTTGATTTCATTTACGTCGATAAATACGGCGAAAATTTACTAAATGATCTAAATAAATAAGGAGTGAAATATGGTCAAAAGACAAATACCTCAAGTGGTGCAAGAAGCAAACGTCTATATCAACGGGCAAGGCTATCTAGGCGTCGTCAAGTCTTTAACGATACCAAAGATCGAGCAAGAGATGGTCGAGATGAAAGGAGCGCTCAGCGGGAATTTCGCAAGTGGCTCAATAAAGGCTGTCGAGATGGAGTTTAAGCTAAACATCCTAGATAAAAATATGTTCTTAGGCTATGGGCTCAACACTTGGAAAAACAGAATTCCGTTTTTATTCAAGGCGTCCATATTCCAAGCCGGTCGTGAGCCGATGCCATTTTCAATGGCGGTCACAGGAGACATCATAGAGATAGATCCGGGCAGCTTTGAAAGCGGCAAGGAGATGGAAGTAAATGTGAAGCTTGCGGTGCATTTTTTAGATCTAAATATCGATAAGATCCCGATGATAGTCTTTGATGTGGAAAACATGATCTGCCTTATCGGCGGAGTAGATTATCTTGCCAAAGTCAGGTCAAATTTAAGTGAATAAGGAAAGGATAAAAGATGAGAAAAGTAACGATAAAACTACCAATTAGAGGCGATGAGATAGAAATTTACGCACCGACTGTGCGTGTGATGAGGATAGCTTCACAAGAAAAAACCGATGATGAAAAAAATATCAAACTGTGTATGTCGTGCACAAATATGAGTAATGATGAGATAGAAAACCTCGATGTGCTTGATTTTAAGGTGATAGATAAGGCGGTGGCGGATTTTTTGCAGGAAAAGTGAGCGCGCCGAGTAATGAAAGTATCGCGCTAATCGCTCATATTTTAGGATTTGGATATATTGAAATCTTAGAGCTTGATATGGTTGATTTTAGTGAGTTTGCAAACATTAGCGAACGTATCGCAAAGGCTAAGACTTTTTAGTATCGCCTAAAAATTCTCTTTTTAGTGCATTAGTTGCACGAGAAAGAGTGTTGAGCGTCCAGCCTATCGTGCCGATAGCCAAGCCCAAAAAGCCAAGTCCTAAAATGGTGGCTACTAAGCCATCCCAAAACCCGCTAGGCAAAAAGTAGCAAATGACGCCAAGGCTTAAGAGTATTAAAAATATTTTCATGAGAGTGATTATATCACAAAGATATAAAAATTTATCAAGCGCAAAGGTAAAAAATGAGAGATGAAGCAATAGGTATCAGTATCGGTCTAGCGGTTAAAGGATTATCACAGATTGACAGCTTAAAGCGCGGATTTGCTGGGCTAAAAAGTGGCGCAAGTGAGGCTAAAAAAGCAATAGCCACGCTAGATAAAACAAAGCTAAGTAATCTACAAGCAAGCATAAGAGAGACCAAAAGTAAGCTTATTAGCGAGTTAAGCGGAAGCTGGAGCTCTCTTGCAAACTCCGCTCTGCTAGGCGGATCAATCAAACTTGCCATAGACGATGAGGCGGCCTTTGCAAATGTGCGTAAATATGTTGATGATAGTGAAGAAAATTTAACTCGTCTAAAAGGACAGATGAGAGAGGTAAGCGCGCGTCTTGGTGAGAGCTTTACAAATATAGCAAATATCGCAGCAGGCGGTGGCAAGATAAATTTAAAAGGTGAAGAGCTTGTTAAATATACCCAGCTTCTTGCTACCGGCTCGGTTGCCTTTGAGATGAGTGCTGAGGCACTAAGTGCTGCAAGCAACAACATGAAAGTAGGCTTTAAGATAAATGACGTGGATAAAATGTCCGAGTTTTTTGATGCGGTGAACTTGCTTGACAACAAAGTAACAAATGCAAACGCAAATGAGATATTTGAAGCCACAGCACGCACTGCCGCAAATGCTAATCTAATCGGTCTAAACGAAAAAGATGCAAGTGCAATAAGTGCGACCATGCTAAGCACAGGCAAAGAAGCCTCAGTTGTCGGCACTAGTTTAAACGCGCTTTACTCAGGGCTATCAATGGCAGATAAAAAAGGCAAGGCATTTCAGGAGGCTTTGCAGAGTATCGGACTGGATGCTGGATATTTAAAAACTGCTCTGCAAAAGGACGCAGCAGGTGCGATCACACTATTTTTAGAACAAATCTCAAAAGCGGACAAATCAAAGCAAGCCGGGCTACTTTATGATCTAGTTGGTGGAAATTTTAGTGATGAGATAGCAGGACTTGTAACTAATATCGATGAGTTAAAGAAAAATATAGCGATGGCAAATTCGGGTGAAGCCAAAGGCAGTATGCAAGCAGAACTACAAACAAAACTAAATACTACAAAGTCAGCCATCGAACGACTTACACAAAGCTGGAGAAATCTAGGCTCGGTGATGGGCGAGGCGTTTTTGCCGTTTATAAATTTATTGGCTGACGGGTTAGGTAAATTTGCTGGCTGGGTCAGCAAGCTAAGCAGTGAATTTCCAAGGCTTAGCACAGCAATTAGCTATGCGATCGGTGGCTTTTTGTTATTTAAACCGCTTTTACTCATTGGTAAAATCGCACTTTTAAGCCTAGCGGACGGCTTCTTGAGTGTTGTAAAAGCTATAGGCTGGCTAAACCCGCTAAATTTGATCGCAAAGGTGCGCTGGGCAGGACATGTAGCTAGTCTCTTGGCGGCAAATATAGCTGCTAAGGCTCACGCGGCTAGTATGTGGCTAGTTGGCACAAGACTAAAAGCAGCCATCATTTTTACGGCTGCATATTCAACTGTCAGTAAGGCTCTTGGAGCAACTATGGCGTTTTTGCGCACTTCTATTTTAGCTGGTGCGACGGCGATGAAGATCCTACGCCTTGCTCTCATATCGACCGGTATCGGTGCTTTGGTAGTTGGCATTGGTATGGCGGCTGCATGGCTCATTGAAAACTGGGACAAAGTAAAAGTGTGGTTTAGTTCTTTTAGTGGTTGGCTTAGCAAGATATTCGATCCGGTCGTAGAGTGGTTCAAGAATATATTTGGCGGTTTCTTTGACTGGATAAGTGAAAAATTCGCATGGATAAGCGATACGATAGGAACGGTAGGCGATGCTTTGGGCAGTGCATGGAAAGGCACAAAAGAATTTTTTGGCTTTGGTGATGAAGAAGAATCAAAACAAGAGAGCAAACAAAGCAATGAGGGCTTTTTTAGCTCGATGTTTGGCGAAAAAGACACACC
Organism: Campylobacter sp. FOBRC14; assembly: GCF_000287855.1. NCBI lineage: Bacteria > Pseudomonadati > Campylobacterota > Epsilonproteobacteria > Campylobacterales > Campylobacteraceae > Campylobacter > Campylobacter sp. FOBRC14. The sequence goes on from NZ_ALJJ01000013.1 coordinate 45,985, forward strand.
ACAAATAAAACAAACCGCAAAAGCATTAGCTACCACGAGCGGCAACATAACCATAAATTTAAACGGCGGCTTTAATATCGCTACAAGCGAAGGTAGATTTGATCTAAGCGAGTTTGAAAGAGCTTTGACTCAAAGCGTCAAACGTGCTATACAAAGAGATCAATTCAATCAAGCAAATACCGAGATCAGGGAGTAGAGATGGTCTTAAATCTAGGTGGCTTTAAATTTAACTGGAAACAAGTGGGCAGTGTCGGGATAGAAACCGAGTTTGGCATCAGCTCAAATGAGCGCATAGCAAATTATGAGGCTATATTTAGGGCAAATTTAGGCAATCAAACTATCAATATCGAAGGACAAACTCTGCCATATAGAGGCGACAAACAAACTGCCCTAAAAAGGCTTTATGAGCTGGCAAATTTAGCCAGCAGCTATCCGCTCACGAACGGTGCGGGCAAGTATTTCGGACGGTTTGTCATCACAAAAATCAGCGAAAAACAAGCAGTATTCACAGCAGATGGACTATTTTTCACTCAGACTTTTACGATGGAATTAAAGAGGGATTATGATTTATAAGGCAAAAGACA
>NZ_ALJJ01000014.1:0-115028 GCF_000287855.1 Campylobacter sp. FOBRC14
CTCGTTACCTGCTTTATCAGTAGCTTTAATCGTTACGGTGTCATCTTTACTTAATGGAGTAGTAAAGGTAGCTGTGTAATCTCCATTAGCATCAGGTCCAGTCACTGTGGCTGTCTCACCGTGTGGGCCAGTGACAGTTACGGTAGCTGTAGGATCATCTACTTTAAATTTAACCTTGGTCTCATCAGGTGTGCCATCAGCTGGGGTATTAGTATCGGTATTAGTTACCACTACATTGCTTACTACAGGAGCTGTGGTATCTATATTAAATCCATCGCTCACAGGTACAGAGCTGTTGCCTGCCGCATCCGTAGCTACAATGGTAACCGTGTAATCTCCATCGGCAGCCAAAGGATGAGACGGAGTCACCGAGTATGTGCCGTTTGCCGTTTGAGCCGGAGTCAAATTTATGGTATCTACTACCGCTCCGTTAGCGTCTTTTATCTGAATGACCGCGCTTGCATTAGGCTCGATCGCTCCAGTGATAGTAGGAGTAGCGCTGTTGCCGTCTTCTACGTTTATAGTGACGAAAGGAGGCGTAGTGTCGAGCGCTTGAGCACTGGCCGGGTTTCTATTTGTGCCGCCTATACCGCCACCAACGCCAGCATCATTGTAAATTCCACCGTTTCCTTGAGACGACCCGCTTAAATTTTCAAAATTCGCAGAGATATTGCTCTCGTGACCGCCTGTCTCAAACACTCCGGCAGCCAAAGACACTCCGCCGCCTGTCGATCCGCCGCCTGCGCCTGCGCCACCTGCTGCAGTCTCTTCTAGCTTACTTAGATCATCACCTGCCAAGATAGCCTGCTGAAGCGCGCTCGCATCGGCAAACGCCTCCGCTCCGAAGCTCTCTACTTGAGCCACGCTTTGATCGATCTTTATCGTATCGTCGCCAAGGAGCGTAAATTCCTTACCATTGTTCATGCTGACCACTACGCTTGAGTCGCTACCCTCAGTATGCACGACCTCGCCCAGCATTATTTCGTCGCCGACTCTTAGCACCCTTTGGTTGCCCTGTACGTCTATCGCAACGACCGTGCCACTTACTTGTTTTACGATACCTACTGCATTTGCCATGATTATCCTTTTTGAAATTTTCCCTTATTTTATAAAAAATGAGGCGGGTTGTCTATTGGACCTAGGTACAATAAAGCGACTAAAATTTCAAAACGGCTTGTCTTCGATAGAGCAGATGAGATAAAAATATAACGAAAAATAGCTGCAAAAACAGCCCCGCAAGCGGCACGAGGGAGACTAGATAAAACGCTACGCAAGCAAGCATGAAGCTAAGCCCTCCGCCCTCTAGCCAAAGCAGCTCGAATTTTGGCGCATCGAGTGTGTTTGAGCCCACGTCGATAAGCAGCAGTTTATAATACAAATAAAAAAACGGCAAATTTATGATGAAAAGATTTAAAAACGGCACCAAAAGCAGCGGCAGGCAAATGAGCAAGATCCCGAGAAAATTCAGCACGACTTTAAGGCTTAAATTCAGCACCCTTGCAGTTGAAATTTCGCTTTGTCTGACGATGTCGTAGTGTCTTTTGTTTATCTCTTTTGTCACGACCGGAGTCATGAAGCCCGCTACGATAAGGGCGATGACGACGCTAAAAATTACCACTAAAAACGAGCTTAGGATATAAAAAAACGCGCTTATCACCCATTTTGTCGCGCTAAAGCTCAAAATTTTAAGCCAAAAAGAAAGATATGGCGTATCCTCGCTCAAAAACGAGTAATCGCCAGTGCTAGCGCCCTCTTGTAGCGCGCTAAAAAGCTCGCCGCCTCCAAAAAACATCAGCCAAGTAAGCAACCCTGCGCTCAAAAACAGCGGCAACAGCGACAAGCTTATAAATTTCGCCGTCCAAAAGTCCCTAAAGCTAAGGCGAAAAAGCTCTATCATTTTACCTTGTCGTATTCGCTTTGAAGCGCCTTGTAAATTTCATCGATGCTGGTGACGCCGGAGCTTAAAATTTCGCTCATTACGGTGTTGTCTTCGCGGCCGTTCCAGACTTTTTGATACGTGCCTTCTTTGTAGCCGTTGTTTTGACGGAAGCGATTTAGCACGTTTTTAGCGATGTAGCACTCATAAAGCGAATACAAATTTACCCCGCATTTTAGCGACATCGCGAAGTAAATTTTGAGCATATCGTAGATGTTGTATTCAAAGCCGCTGCACTCGTGGATCAGCATCTCGACGTCGTTCATTATCTCATAGATACTTTCGCTAGCGACGTCTAGGGGCTCTTTGCAAAACTCGGCAAATCCGCTAGCCGCGCAGATATTTTGCGCCAGATCCTCGATGCTGCCCAGCTTTTTTAGATAATAAGTCTGCAACATCAAGCTCATTATAAAGTGCCATATATCAACAACCTCGACACGTAAATTTTGCTCGTCGGTCTTGGCCTCTATGCTTTTCCAGTGTTTCCACGCAAAGCTGTCGATGAGCTCGGCACACTCCATATAGATGCAGCGCCTCCAGCTGATGAGCTTGTTTTTGTTCGTGTATCCGTTCTCCCAGCCCTCGCCGTTAGTTTCGTCGTTTAGGCTTTGCTGAAGTTTTAGCATTTGCAGTATTATTTCAAATTCGCTCATTTCAAACCTTTAAAATTTTAGTCGATTATAACAAAATTTGTTAAATGAAGCCGAGCTTGCCAAGCTTGACGCAAATCATCATAATCATAAAATTTTAAAGATAAAATACGCCAAATTTTCAAAAGGAGAAAAAATGAGAGAAAAAGAGATGGTAGTTTGCAACGTTTGCGGACTAAAAAGCACGGAAGATACCAACGCAGTCTTCATCCGCGCTCACAAAAACGGCGAAGAGGTCGATATCTGCACGAGCTGCGTCCCTAGCGTGATCCACGGCTCCGGGATGGTCGTAAAATCAAACGAAGAGATAAAGGCTGAAATTTAAACCGCATTTATGATTTGAGGATTTTGTCTTAAAAATTCCTCAAATTCTTCCGCGCTCATCGGACGAGCCAGATAGTATCCTTGACCTTCTTTGCACTTTAGCTGTCTTAGCTCATCTAAAATTTCAACATCCTGCACGCCTTTAGCCGCGCTCGTTAGCTTCATGGAATTTGCCAGATTTATTATGCCAGCGACGATCTGTGCGTCTATCTTGCTAAATGCCATCTGAGTAACGAAGTCGGCTGCTATTTTCAGGCGGTTTATGCTGTATTTTCTGATATACATCAGCGAGGTGTAGCCCGAGCCGAAGTCATCGATACAAACGTCTATCTCGTTGCTTTTTAAAAGCTCGAAAATTTTATCTAAAATTTCAGGCGGGTTCATCCACAGCGCTTCGCAAAATTCAAGCTCGAAAGATCTCGGGCTCACACCAAAATTTTTTGTCATCTGCAAAAAGCTGTGTATGAAATTTTCAGACGTACTCTGCGTCGTAGCCACGTTTATGCTGATTTTGGGGATATTTAGCACGTCTTTTTTCCAGCGGCTGACATGCTCGATCGTCTTTAAGGTCGCGTTCATGCAAATAGTGTTTAATATATCGCCGCTGCCTCTAGCTATACCCATAAAATCGCTCGCCTCCATCAGCCCGTAGTCTTTTGAATACCACCTAAGCAGCGCCTCTGCGCAAACGATCCTTGATGTATCCAGGTCAAAGACGGGTTGAAAATACATCTGAAAATCTTTTTGTAAATTCGCCTTTCTAAGCGCGATCTCAAGCATCGAGTCAAGATGTATCTTGTTGTCTATCTCGTCGTTATAGACCATCGGGTTTGAGGCTGGATTTTCCTTGGCGTAATACATCGCCCTATCGGCATTTTTGATGATGGCTCTAGGCTCGGCCTTGCTCTTTTGCGTGACGATATGTATGCCTATGACGCATTTTATCGCGAAGTGATAACGATCTATTTGCATAGGCTCTTCTATCGCGTCCTTTAGCGAGATGCCAAATTTCATGCGCTTAGTCTCGCTACCAAGCTCCATTTTAGATATCACGATAAACTCGTCCGCACCTATCCTGGCCGTAGTCTCTTGCCTGTTGCAGATGCCAGTTATCCTCCTGGCTGCTGTCTTTAAAATTTTATCTCCGACCTCGTGGCCGTATGAGGCGTTTATGGCTTTAAAGTGGCTTATGTTGATGTAATAAACCGCCAGCTCCTCATTTGCTTGCAGCTCATCGCTCGCTCTTTTTAGCTCGTTCATCAAAAAGCTCCTGCTGCCAAGCCCGGTGAGATAGTCTTTGTCCGATATGTCTTGAAGCCTTAAATTCGCAAGCATGAGCTCGTTCGTGCGCTCATGCACGAGCTTTTCCATCTCCTGATGTAAAATTTTCTCGTGTTCTAGCATCTTTTTACTAGCCATCGCGCTTTTGATGTAGTAGCTAATAAGCGCGTTTGAAACAAGGAAAAATAACGCCAGTAGCGACAGCATCGAGCCAAAGTCACTTTGTAGCAAAAGAGGCAAGACGGCGATGATAGGCAGCCATTTAGAGCCGGTCATCAGGCCTATGTCTGCGGTCGTGACGCGCTTATTTTCGGTCTTTAGATAAAACGAGCCGATCATGAGGATGATAAAAGGGATCATATATAAAGAGGAGTAGCTAAAGTCATAATTTTCTATCGTGATTTTGTTGTAAGCTACGTATAAATTTATCATCGTAAATAAGATCCCAAATACGATGAGATAAAAGCCGCTGACCCTGATATAAAGCAGGTTGCTAGTAAAAAGCTCGCTTAACACAATGAACAAAATGGCGAAATTTAAAGCCATGGCGCACAAAGCAGCGGTACTAGTCACGCTGTTTAGGGCTTTTAGGATATCGATGTCGCCCACGATGCTGTATGAGAGCGTGCTAACCAACAGTAAAACGCTCACGATATCAAGAAGCACGACCGATTTTTCCTCGGTGTTTGAAAATTTTATGAAAAGAAAGACGCCAACCGCGCAAAATACACCAAACATCGGCAAAAGATACGAGACGTTCAGATAGGCATACTCGCTTTGCGGCCTTATGAGCACGCTTGACTCAAGTGTCCACAAGGCCTCGCAGACCGTCCAAAGAAGCACGCTAAAGCAGGCGATTATCCAGTGGATCCTGGGATTTACGGGCTCTATCATCGCGCGGTAGATGTTTGCCGTGATAATGCCAAGACCGATTAGCATGAGTAGATTTTGAACAAGCCCGTAGCCCAAAAACGCTGAAATTTGCGCGGCTATGAATAAAATCCCCGATAGATAAACGGCTTGTTTTTGGCTCTTTGTAAGCGGCGTTTGCGATGCTAGAAAAATGGCTTTTCTCCTGCGTGAATTAAGCTCAAATTATACTAAGTCAATCCTTGCTTTTAGATATAATTATGCAAAATTTTAAATTTCAAGGCAAGCACATGCAAAAAGACATCGTTTTAAAAAGTGAAAATTTACTGGACTATCAGGCTTTCATACTCTTTTTCTCAAGACAGGCCAGGAAGCAATACCTGCTAAATACCTTTGGGATTTCAGGCGAGGCGATGCTCGCCGGATTTATCGTAGATATGCTCGCAAAGACGCAAATTTTTACTATCGTCGGCATAGTATTCGGGCTATTTTGGCTCGTTTTTTACCCGATATTTTTAAAAAATAGGCGAAAAGCGGCGCTTAAAAATTTATCCCTCACGCACAATGAAAAGCATATGAAATTCGAAGTCAATGAAAATTTCATCGCCTTTTATGAAAATGAGCCCTCAGAAAATGAGAAATTCAGCTTTGCAAGCGTGAGTGAAATTTACGAGCTTAAAAATATCTTCATCATATTTTTATACGAAAAGATCCACCTCATCATCCCAAAAGACGCAGACAGCGCGAAGATGATCGGCCTCGTGGCCAAAAACGCGAACAAGCATATATTAAGGCTTGAAAATTTTGAGTTCAAAAGCCTCAAATAGAGCTTTTGATAAGCTCTTCAAACTCCGCGGCGCTCATAGGCTTGCCCCAAAAATACCCCTGCACCTCGTCGCAGCCGCAGCTTTTTAAAATTTCAAGCTGCGTCGCGTCCTCGACGCCTTCTGCGATAGTTTTTACGTTTATGTTCTTTGCCAGCGAGATGATGCTGGTCGCCACGTCCTTGTCTATCTCGTTGCTGGCGATGTTATCGACTAGCTCTTTAGCGATTTTTAGCTTATTGATAGCGTATTTTTTGATGTAGCTCATCGACGAAAAGCCCGTGCCAAAGTCATCTATCGAGATGCTTATGCCGTTTTGAGAAAATACGCCCAGCACACTTTGCATTATCTCCTCGGCATTTACGAGGCTAGCCTCGGTTATCTCGATATCAACGCATCTTGGATCGATGTTAAATTCCTTTATGAAGCCCAGGATATCCGAGGCGAAATTTACGTTATCTACCTGCTTTGGCGAGACGTTTATGCCGATTTTTAGGGCGGTGGCGTATTTTTGATTCCATGCGCTCATTTGCTTGATCGCCTCTTTGGCGACCCATTTGCCGATAGAATTTATAATGGAGCTTTGCTCGGCGATCGGGATGAAAAGAGCGGGCGAAACAAAGCCTTTTATCGGCGAATTCCACCGTATGAGCGCCTCGGCGCCGATCAGCTTTTTGCCTTCTATCAGATACTGCGGCTGGAAATTTAGCCTGAATTCTCTGTCAAAATTTATGGAATTTAGCAAAATTTCTATGTAGTTTTGCTCTTGTATCATATCCTTGATATCATCGTAAAATACATGCTCGCAAAGCGTGTTTTTCTTGGCGGAATTTAGCGCTACGCCCGCTTGAGCGATGAGATCCTCGGCTAAAATTTCACTAGTTGCGGTCGTGCTTATACCTATCTTGGCGCTAAGTGAAATTTTATAGCTTTCGATGAGGATAGGCTGACTTATGGCTGCATGCAGGCGGGTCAAAAACTCCCTGAAATACCCGTCGCCCTTTTGCTTAGCCACCACCATGAAGTCATCTCCGCCAAATCTAGCCAGCAGCGAATTTTTAGGCAAAACGGACTTGATGTTTTTCACCACGCGTGCCAGCACCTCGTCGCCCACATAGTGACCGTAAGAGTCGTTCACGCTTTTAAAATGGTTTATATCGATGCTGTAAATATCGATATTTTCGCCAAGAGCTTTGGTCTTTATCATCTCCTCGAGCTTAAGCAGGAAAAACGGGCGGTTGAGAGCGCCTGTTAGAAAGTCATATTCGCTGAGCTGCTTTAGGCGTTTGTTCGTCTGACTAAGCTCCTGCACGCGCTCTTCTATCATTTTATCCAGCTTTTGTTTGACGTTTTGCTCTTTGGCGATTAGGAGTTGGTTATTTCTCACGCTTGAGATACTATGCGTCAAAACGGCGTAAGCTAGCATCAAGATCATTATAAATATCCCCCAAGACAGGTCTATCTTGCCCGATATCACGATCGCAAAAGCCAGGACGACAAACAGCAGCAAAAGCTTGTTTATCAAAATTCTATGAAAATCCTCCCTGTTTTTGCGAAATTTCAGCCTCGCCTCGCCTCTTTTTAGATGAAGTGCGGCTAGGAAAAATAAAACGAAAACGAGCTCTAAAACCAGCTCGTAGTTCGTATTTGTAAGATCTTTGCCGTTTGCAGTCATCACGGAGTAATACATATCATAAACGCAAAACAGCCCGAGTGCAGCAAGACATAAAAAGAAAGAGAGTCGTCTTTTCATGGTGTGCACCGAGAAATACACGATAAAAACGATACAAAACATAACGATATCTACGAAAATATAAACCAAGTGAAAGGCAAAATCAGTGCTTAGCACGAAGCTTAGATCGCGGTCAAACACCACAAACCAAAAAAAGCTCGCATATATCATCAAGATCACGCCCGCATCGATGAGCGCCTGCGTCCAAAGGCCGCTTTTGTTGCTGCGGATAAAGATCGCCACCGAAGCTGCTAAAAACAAGATGAAAGGGATAAAGTAGATGACCTGGATAAAAAATAGCGCCTCAAGCGAGCTGTTTTCGTGGCTCATGTTGTAACCCGCCCACAGCACATCGGCTACGACCCAGCCTATCACGCCTAAAACTATCCACACCCAATACGAATTTAAATTTTTAGTCATTTTTAGGCGATATAGCATGATCAGCGCTATCGAGACGTTTAGCAAGATAGAGGTCACGTCGCAGTAAAGCTGCTTGCCGAAATTTAAAACCACTGCGTATGCGCAAAATAAGACCCCGATATATAAAAACGCCGCCTGGTGGCCGTTGCTTATCTTTTTTAGCATTTAGTTCGCTTCCTTAGGCTTTGATATTTTGCCATCTTTCCCACTCGCCGCTCTCGTCAAGCTCGTTGCCGATAGCCTCGTATCGCTCATAAAAATGCAAAACGAATTCGCGCGTCGCGTCATCTTTTGGCAAGAAGCTAACACCGTCTTTTTGGCAAAATTTAGCTAAAAATTCGCTCGCATCGGCCTTTTTGGCATAATGTCCAGCTAGGCGCAGATAGTTTTGCAAGCATGCGGCTTTGAAATTTTGATACGCCGCCTCACTCATATCTACTTGCAAGCTTTTACCGTCAAATTTAAGCACTTTGCATGAAAAAAGCAAGCTTAGATGTATGAGCCCCTCGCAGTAATACGCCCTCACCTCATCAACCTTCCTCCAGCCAATAAGCCCCACGGCACGCGCTATGAGCTCGTGAAAAACGGCCTTTATAAAGCGCTCGTCCTCATGCATAAAAAAATTCACCAGCCCGCCGGTCGTGGCCTTATATTCCTCGATAAATTTAAACACACCGCTTTGATTCATCGCAGCTTCGGTATCCTCGGCGATGAAAAGTATATGACCAAACTCATGACCGATAGTCGAGATCTCATAGACTTTTTTCCAAATTTCAGGCTTTAAAAATAAAATTTCGCGACCAAAGTCCAAAAATTCACGACTGAAAATTTCACTGCTAAGCTTCATAAAAGGCTTTGCTTTCGCACTCTCATATACGTGATCTACAAAAGCGAAAATTTTCTTACCGCATTTTGCGCTCACGCTCTCGTCGTTTGGCACGACCTGCGCGCTAAAAAGCCCGTTTAGCTCTGCAGCGTAATAAATCATCGGTACGCTGATATAAAGCTGCGTGCGCTCGATATTTTCGTTCACCTGCTCGTTCATCTGCATATCGGCTAAGCCGATCTGCTCGCAGACATTTGCGTAGGTTTGCTTCATATTTTGCTTAAATTCCGCCTCATTCACGCCGCTTTGACCCGCCAGCCTGATGTCCCACTCAAGGGCGACTGCGTGCGTGTATGCGTCCTCGTAGTATTCTAGCGGATGACCCGGCTGCAAAGCGCCCCTTACGCTCATCCACGCTATCTCGGCCTCCTGCCATGCGGCGATGACACGGTCGTTTTCACGCTCGCAAAAGGCGTCTTTTAGCCTTTCAAGATACCTTATATAGGCGTTTTGATCGTCATTTTTGGCTAAAATTTTTAAATTTTTTATAGCCTCTTCAAAAGCCGCCCTCACGCGTGCGACCTCTTTTTCAAACGCCACGGCGTAAGGTACGAAACTAAAATTTTCGCCGTTTTTGACGACTGCACCGTAGCTCCTGTCGGCGCGCTTGCCCTCGGGGTCTGGCTGAAAAAGCGAATTTCGTAAGATAAATTCGTTCGCCTCGTCAAGACTAGGGAATTTCGCCTCGAATTCTTTGTTCGTACCGTCTATGATACGCTCTTGCCAGCTTACTTGCCAGATATTTAGCGCTAGACCGATCTCGTGCATGCCCTGGATGAAAGCAACGCTGAAATCGTCTAAAATTTTCTCCTCTTTTATGCGTTTGATGAGCTCTGCGTGGCGCTTTTCGTATAGATCTTTCACGAAGTCGAACATGCGCCCCAATATGCACTTTTGCTCATCGTCGCTGAAATTTAGCTTTTTTAGCTCGTTTTGTAAGGGGTCGACTTTGAGATCGACTATACGCCTAAGTAGCGCCACTCGCTCGCTCTTTTGACCTTTTAGCCCGCAAAGTGCGAGGGCTGCATTTACTATTTCGTTGTCTAAATCTTTATAAAGTGCGTTCATTTGGGCTTTTTGCTCACGCACGAGCTCGTTTAGTCTTTTAAAATCGTTCATTTTTCAACCTTCAAAAAAGAGAAATTTTATCATAAAGCGTCAAAATTTGCTACAATTTGCGAAAAATATAAAATTTAGGCTTTTTGACGATATAAATTTGCCAACCTTTAAGCGTAGCCAAATAGGATGAGCGGCGACATTGCCCTCCGAAAATCAGGGAAGCTGTAAGGCTGACCGCGATTTTCGTGCTACACGTTAGGCACTCTGTCGCAAGCTCATCTTATTTGCGAAGCTTCTAGAAAATCGTCAAAAGGCCCATCAAAGGTCAAAAATGCAAAATTTAGAGGATTTTGGCGAGCCGCGTATAAAGCTGGTCGCACTCCCAAAAGACACCAACTCCGCAGGAAACATCTTTGGCGGCTGGATAATGAGTCAGATCGACCTTGCCGGCGCACAAGCCGCTCGCGAGGTAGCGCCCGAGCGCGTGGTGACGATCTCGATGAAAGAGGTGATCTTTAAACAGCCGGTATTTGTGGGCGATGTCGTCAGCTGCTACGCCAAGATCATCGGCGTAGGCAAGACCTCTATCACGACGCAGATCGAGGTGACGGCGCTTAGGCTAAATAAGGGCGGCTTTAGAGAAAGCGTGCATGTAACAAGCGCCACTGCGACTTACGTGAGCGTGACGAAAGACGGCGAGAAAAAGCCGATAGATGAGAACCTAAAAAGGCTTCATGGGTTTTAAAATTTCATCGTTTGCGCTACTTGGTAAATTCAGATATTTACGACATAAATTTAAAATTTCAACTGCTTTGAATGATAAATAATGTAAAATCCGAGTTTATATCCAGAGAAAGAACATGAAAAAATCACGCTTAGGCCTACTGCAAACGCAAATTTTGGAAATTTTGAATAAAAGCGAACTTGATAAATTCGAGCTCGAGAATTTGCCAAAGGCAAGTACGATCTATACCGACGACATAAAGGTAGTCATACTAAAAAGCGGACTGGCAAAGCTATCGTTTTTTGAAGAGGGAGAGGAATTTATCCTTTATCATCTGCAAAACGACAATATCGCGGTGCTTGACGAAAACTGCGTGATAGAGATACTAGAAGACAGCAAAATTTACCTCATAGACGCCGAGAAATCGGCTGAAATTTTAGGCAACGCCGACTTTGCCAGAGCCTTTTACAAGGCGCTTTTAAACGTCATAACCCTGCAAAATCAAATCATAAAGTCCATACTATTTGAGGACGCGAAGGGCAGGATCGCAAATTTCCTCATTGAGCTTGCAAACGAACAAGACCTAAAGCAAAACGGCTATCACTACGTATTTTTGCCATTTTCTCTAAAGGTGCTCTCAAGCTTTGTCGGACTCAAACGCCAAAGCGCATCGACTGCGTTTAACGAGCTCATAAAAGATGACATCATCAGGAAAATCACTCCGCACGAGTTTCTCATAATCGACTATCAAAAACTACAAAGCTATACCAGCTCGAATATCTGAGCGCTTGTAACAAATAAATTTGAGTGTAAATTTAGTAGTTTACTCTGCTTCGTTGTATTCGCAGCTTTCAAAGGATCAAAATAGCAAGTCTATACCCGCCGGCTAGCATGTAGCCAAGGCGAGTATAGATGAAATTTAGATCAAGCTTTCTTTTTCATATCGAATTTATTTGCCATAAATCCGACTAGACCGACAAAGAATAGTCCGCCGACGATGTTGCCAAGCGTGACAGGGACGAGGTTCTTACCGATGAAGTTGCCCCAGTTTATCACGTCTAGCTTTTCAGCGCTCATACCATGTCCCAAAGCCGTAGCAGTCGCTACCAGATCGCCTCCATTAGCGGCTAGATAGTGTCCTTTTGCGATGATGGCTTCTGTGATGATGAACATATTTGCCACGCAGTGCTCCATCGAGCAAGCGACGAATGCGCCGATCATCCACATAATGGCAAAAAATTTGCCAGCAAGGTCGTTTTCAGAGGTCGCAGTCCAAATAGACATACAAACAAAGACGTTACAAAAGATACCGCGCAAAAACAGCTCATGAAATGGTGCGTTAATCTTGCCCACAGCCGCAGGGATGAAGTGCTGGAGTATGTAGCCGTCGTATTTTAACGGCAAGCCCGAGTAATAATACATATAAGCGATCAGCGCGCCACCTACGAAGTTAAACACCCAAACGATAGCCCAGTAGCTAAAGGTTTTGCCTAAATTTAGCTTGCCCTCATATGCGCTAACGCCGCTTAGCACGGAGCTCGTGAAAAGATGCCCGCCGTAGAAAACGACCATCATAAGACCACAGCTAAATGTGATACCGCCTATGAAATTTGACAGGCCGATGGACTGATTTTCAGCCATGCCAACGGTCGAGTGAGCCCAGAAAATATCGCCCATCGCGATCGCAGCGCCCGCCATGATCGCTAGGAAGATCACGGTCGGCAAGGGCGAATGCGCCTTGTGTTCCATCGAGCTAGATACGGCTTGCGCGGTGTCTGCAGGATTTAACATGTTATCTCCTTTTATTGTTCTTTAAATGGCTTAAAGACTGAATTTACGGCTTTAGACCGCAAATCTACCAACAGGTCTGCTTTGAGATTTGACTAAATTTACAAACAAGATAAATTTAGCCAAACCATCAAGGCAAACCGACTACCTTAAACGAATCAAAGCCAAATTCAGCCCTGCTCGCTTAAATTCCTCTCGATCTCCAAAATTCTCTCGTAAGCTTTTTGGGCACTATTTTTCGCGCTCTTGCTCAGGCCTTCTTTAAAATCAAGCACGTTCTCAAGTAGCACGCTAATGCCTAAAAAAAGCGTCTTAGGACAAATTTTACGCAAATAGCTAAGCAGCACCGGAGTAGGCAGGTTGTGCGTCGAGTAGATATAGTCACGTTCGTCACTAAGGTCGAAAAACTCGATCTTGCCGTCGTCAAATCCACTCATCGCATCGACTACGATAAGAACGTCCGGAGCAAATTCGCGGATATTTGCAAATTCGTTCTCAGGCACGTCCTCGCCGTAAAATACTCTCCAGTCGCTTAAATTTTGCGTGACTATCCGTCCGACCTCATTTCCAACGTCATCATCACCACGCAGAGGATTTCCTATGCAAAGAAGGGCTTTTCTCATCAAAAATCCTTTCTAAGCACAAGATATCCTTCGCGTAAATTCATCAAAACCTCTTTAAGCTTACACTCGCAAAGCTCGGGCAATAGCTTGGCTATATGCTCGGCAAAAATTTCGACTTCGAAATATTTGCTTAAATTTCCGATCTTGAATTTCACGTATTCGCCGGAATTTTGCAAGATCCTCTCAAACTCGGCGTCGTCGATCTCCAGGACCTTCTCGCTAAAGTCGATCGTGCCTACGCCGTGCCCTACGCAAGTGGAGAAAATTTTGATCTCCTTTAGCTCGCGCGGGAGCTTGTCATTATCGTCCATATGGCGTTTAGTAAGCTTAAAAACTTGTATCATCTCTTGCTCCAAACCTCGCTATCTACGTCGATAGCAAACTGAGCGCCGGCTTTGGCGTATTTTAGATAGACGTCGTTATGTAAAAGCGCCATGCACTCGGCATATCTTGGATCTTCCTCTTTCTTGATCGCCTCGAGCATAGCCGTGCGAGCGGAATTTGGATCATGCACGTCGCTGGCAGTTTTTATGGCAACCATGTATTTATCAAAGAGCGTCCTACCAAATATATAGCTCATCAGCCTCTTGCTCTCGGCTTGTAAATCGCGCTCGAAGAGGATGTCTCCGATGACTGACTTTTCTACCGGAGGCGGCAAGGTGCTGTCATCTTCGTAGCTTTTTTTATGAAGCTTTTGATCGATGATGCCAAGAGCCATGCCAAGTCCGTAGATCACACTTGCCGGATGAGGAGGACAGCCCGGGATATAGACATCTACCGGGATGATCTTGTCTATGCCGCCCCAAACGCTGTATGCGTCGTGGAAAATTCCGCCGCTGCTACCGCAAGCTCCAAACGCTACCACGATCTTTGGATCGGGTGCCGCCTCGTAAGCGCGAAGGAGCGGATAATACATCTGCCTAGTCACAGGGCCCGAGCAGATCAAGATATCTGCGTGGCGAGGGTTGGCTACTAGCTTGAAGCCAAAGCGCTCAGGGTCCCACATCGGCGTGATGGCGGCGAAAATTTCTATCTCGCAGCCGTTGCAGCTGCCGCAGTCTATCCTGTAAACGCTGAAGCTTCGTTTGATATTTTTTAAATGCTCTAACTTCGCAGTTAGGTCGTTTACCGTTTTAATGTCCTGCGGGACTTGATACATACTCATTTTATCGCCTCCTCTATGCCCCTTGTGAGTCTGTGAGCAGACTGCGCTTTTTTGCACTCAGGGCAGGTAAAAAGATATTCGTTCGCGTCATCTAGTCTGCCGGGGAGTAAATTTGCCGTTTGTAATTTCTCAAGCGTGAAATTTATCAGCCTTTTTGGCGTGAAAGGCTTGCCGCAGCACTTGCAAGTTTGCATCTCCAGCTCGCCTCGTTGTATGAGCGCACTTTTGTCAAATTTCACCGCTAGCTCGAAGCTATCGCTTAGCCTCACCGCTCCGGTCGGACAAACCTCGTCGCAGCGTCCGCAAAATATGCAGCGTCCGCAGTCAAATTCCCAAACGAGCCTATCTTGAGTCTCGTTCATCTTTAGCTCGATAGCGTTTGACGGACACGCTATACCACACGCCGCGCAGCCTATACAAAGCTCGTAAGTGTAGTTTGGCTGACCGCGGAAATTTTCAGGCACGATGTATGGCTCAAAAGGATACGCATAGGTCGCTTTGCCGTATTTTTCGGTTATGTCAAATAACTTCATCATCTTAAATCCTTTTTACTAACCCCGCCGATCTGGCAGAATTTCTTAAGGTCTTTTTCGGTCAAAATTTTGCTCTTTTTGCTCCTTACATCCACTACCGTGACACGCTCGGTGCATGAGTAGCAAGGATCGAGCGAACAAACGATGAGCGCAGCGTCGGAGATGTTGTTTCCGCGGAATTGATAGCGAAGGCTCGGCCAGTTGTTATACGTAGCCGCGCGGCATCTCCAGCGATAAACCTTTTGCGCGCTTCCTTGCATGATCCAGTGCACATTTTCGCCGCGTGGCGCTTCGTCGTGGCCAAGGGCAAAATTTTCAGGCTTGATCATCGTTTTTGGATCGATCATTATCGGTGTTTGAGGCATCATTTCAAAGCACTGACGTATGATGTGGATGGACTGCTTGAGCTCTTTATACCTTACGATCTCGCGGCTAAGCACGTCGCAGCCATGCTCGACGGCGACTTCAAATTCTATTTGCTTAAAGAAATCATACGGATGATCGTAGCGGTTGTCGCGCTTAAAGCCAGAGCCGCGCATATTAGGACCTACCGTGCTAAAGTCGCGGGCTATGTTACGATCTAATATACCAACGCCTCTCCAGCGTCCGATCTGGCGCTTATCCTCCATCACGGCATCCCAAATTTCAGAAATTTGAACGTCAAGTTTGTTGATGATCTCGATGCCCTTTTTGATCTCGTGATTTGTCATATCGCGTCTTAGTCCACCCATGATGACGTTGCCGTATGTCTTACGACCGCCAGTAACAAGCTGAGCTAGCTCCATAGAGTACTCGCGCACCCTAAAGATATGCATGAAAGCGTTGTAGTTGCCCGTTACTTCGCAGGCTAGGCCGATATTTAAAAGGTGGCTGTGAAGGCGCTCGATCTCAAGGCAGATGACGCGGATAGCTTGTGCGCGAAGTGGAATTTCAAGCTTGATAGCCTTTTCTGCAGCCTCGATACAAGCGATCGCGTGAGCGTAACCGCAAATTCCGCAGACGCGCTCTGCTAGATAGCCCATTTGATCATAGTTCATACGATTTTCTGCGAGCTTTTCCATACCGCGATGCTGATAGAAAAGGCGGTAGTCGGCGTCTATGATCTCATCACCGTCGCAAAATAGCCTGAAGTGTCCAGGCTCGTCGCTCGTGACGTGTAAAGGTCCAAGCGGTACGTCTACTACGGCATCTCCCGTCGGAAATAAAAATTCCGCATCAGGCTCGTCTCTGTGATCGACCGGATCAGGGCGGTAGCGGTAGTCCATCGCATCTTTTCTAAGCGGGTGAAGGCCGTCCGGCCAGTCATCGCTTAAGACCAAGCGGCGGCGATCAGGCAAGCCCTCGGCTACTAAACCAAACATATCAAAGGCCTCTCTCTCATACCAAACGCAAGCTGGCACTAGCGGAGTGACCGAAGGAAATGTCGGATCTACGCCCGGTATCAATGTCTTTACGGTTATGAAGCATTTATCCTCGGGCGCAAAATCATCGTCCGCAGTCATCTTCGAGCCTTCCATAGATAAGGCGTAATAAAGCGCGAAACAGCCGTTTATCTCGCGCTCATCGTTTGGTATCATCGTGCTTATAAAGCCGCCGATATCGTAATACAGCGTCTTTACAGCCAAAGGCAGATCGTTGCGCTCTACGAGGACGGTCACTTGATCGTCGGCTTGGCGAGTCACTTCGAGGATCTTTACCTTCGTTCTTAAAATTTCTATAAATTTATCACCACGCATTTTTAAGCTCCCATCATTATTTTAACGCCGTTTTCGACCAAGGTGTAAAAGCTATCTACATGCCATACACCAAAGATGATAATAAGCGCACAAAGCGCGATAAGCGGTAAATTTTCCATGAAGCTCATCTCTTTGTTATGGACTATCACGCCTTTTGGTTCGCCAAAGCTCGCCATATTAAAGTGCGCGAAGTCAGCGACGAAGATAACGACAAGCGCGATGGCAAACAGCGCTACGGCGACGTATTGGCCGCTCATTATCGCGCCTTTAAAGACCGTAAATTCGCTGACGAATATCGCGAATGCAGGCACACCGACTAGCGAACAGACAGCAGCGCCAAACATCACGGTAGTTATCGGAGCGATCTTTATCATGCCGCCCATTTTGCTCATATCCTTGTGTCCGTAAATTCTAGCGATGTTGCCGGTAGAGCAAAACGCTAGCGCTTTAGTGAAGCTGTGAGCTAAGCAGTGGAATATCGCTGCAAAAAGCCCGAACGCTCCGCCGATACCAAGAGCAAATGCTATAACGCCCATGTGAACGATAGAGTGATACGCGAACATCCTCTTTACGTTGTGCTGTCTGATAAGGAAAAAGCCCGCTATGAAAAGCGTGATAGTTCCTGAAACCAGCATGACACCTTGAACGAACTCAGGACCTACGGCTTGAGCTGTGATAGCGTAGTATCTTAAAAGCGCGAGCATCGCACATTTTAAAAGCACACCTGAAAGCAAGGCTGAAATAGGAGCCGGGCCTTCGGCATGCACGTCAGGCAGCCAAGTATGTGTAGGCGCAAGGCCCGCTTTCGTTCCAAAGCCGATAAGTGCGAAAACAAAGATGAGCTTTGCCGCATCGGGATT
Organism: Campylobacter sp. FOBRC14; assembly: GCF_000287855.1. NCBI lineage: Bacteria > Pseudomonadati > Campylobacterota > Epsilonproteobacteria > Campylobacterales > Campylobacteraceae > Campylobacter > Campylobacter sp. FOBRC14. The sequence continues at coordinate 17,412 of NZ_ALJJ01000014.1, forward strand.
TAAATTTTTAGCGTTGCTCATTATGCTGGTAAAGAGCATAGACCCTTTGCCGTCTGCAAGCGTGCTAAACGTAGCAGAGTAAAGAAGCACGGTCGCATAAAGTGCAAAAGCCAGACCGATAGAGCAAAGAACGATGTATTTATAGCCGCTCTCTGTCGATTTTTGATCTTTATGGATGGCGACGAGAAATACTGAAGCCAAAGTCGTAGCCTCGATCGCAGCCCACATAAAGGCGACGTTGTTACAAATGACGCTTAATGTCATCGTAAAGATGAAAACATGGCAAAGAGCGTAGTATTTTCTAAGCTCGCTTGTGTGGATGTGTCCGTCCTCGAGCTCCCATTTCATATAGTAGATCGAATACAAATTCACCAAAAAGCCGGTTACGGCGATGAGGATCAAGAACACACAGCCAAGGCTGTCTAAAAATAAAAATTTGTCGTAGCTATATAGTGTGCCTTCGCTTAAGACCTTAGCCACATTGCTAAGCAAAGCCACAGACGTAATAGCCGAAACCACCACGTGAAGAGTGCTTAAAATTCCGTAGCTTTTAGGACTTAGGAACAAAAGCAACGCACCAAGGAGCGGTAAGATAAGTATCAAAGTCAAACTATCCATCTCTAACCCCTTAAATTTGACGCCTTAGACGTATCAAGGCTGTCATAAGCTTTATAAAATCTGATAGCAAGAACGCTCATTATGATGACGGCGAATATCGCATCTGTCAAAATTCCAAGCTCAACTAGCTCGTGTGAGTTGTAAGCCATCAAAGCAAGGCTTAGATGTATGCCGTTTTCAAACAAGCAGTAAGCCAAAATTTGCTTGATGAAAGAATTTCTTAGCATGAAGCCAAAAATTCCCATCATGAAAATCGTTCCGGCTGCGATGAGCATGATCTCCTCTTTGATAAGAGAAAATTTCAAAAATATCGGATGGATGCTCATAGAAAGCGCCAAAGAAAATCCCATCGCTATGATAGGACTTACGAAAAATCCCGCTACCGGCTCGTCCTCGCTGACTACATTTAGTTTTTTGATGAGCCAAAGCAAGATACCAGGCACCAAGATGACTTTCGTAAAGAAAGCTACGATCGCCCACATGCTTAGCTGCTCGGCGTCAAATTTCTTTGAAAGCAAGAAAAATATGCTCACAAGAAGCAAGGTCTGAATAGCATAAACGATGACGGAGAGCTTTAAATTTCTAAGCCCGAATACCGCTAGGGATGTCACTATCATACAAATCGCTAATGTATCTAATACTCCCATCTCACACCCCCACAACATAAAGCGTTAAAGCTACAAACGAGATCGCTAGAGCACCAAGAGCGTTTCTGCGTAAGCTCGATGTCATTTTAAAGCGCGGTCCGAAGTTGTCGATAAAGACCGCAGCGACGTAAAAGACTCCGGTTTTGATCACAAATACTATGATGGCTAGGAATGGATTGCTAAAATTCCAAGGCTCGAAAATAGTAAGGAAAAGGCCGATCATCGCAAATTGTTTTAAGATAAGCGCTGCTTGAACCAGCCCAAGATCGCTACCTGCATACTCGCCAAGCAGGCCTTCTTGAAGCTCTTGCTCGGCCTCTGCCAGGTCAAACGGCTTTCTGCCGGTCTCAACATACATACACCACAAAAATGCGATAGAAGCGACCGCGAAACTTGGGATCTGATATCCGATCACGCCGTTTCTTACCATCTCTTGAATTTCGACTAAATTTGAAGTCTTAGCCGCTAACATCACGACGATGAGGCACATTATCATGACTGGCTCGACATAAACGGCTAGCATTTGCTCCCTACCGCCACCGGTAGCAGCAAAAGGGTTGCCGCTATCAAGCGAAGCCGCACCGAAAACGAAACGTAGCAACGCACCTAGATAGAGGATGACAAAGATATCCGAATACGCTCCAAATACCGTCTCTTTGCTGTATGTTATAGGTATAGCCGCCAGTATAGCCGCAGATGTTGCGAACAAGAAAAACGGCGCCCATCTAAATACCCAGTGAGAGCACTCAGGAACAGTCCTTGAGCGTCTAAATAGCTTTATGATGTCGCGATATGTTTGGAAAAAGTCGCTACCTTGTTTTGACTGGAGTTTAGCACGAAGCTTTCTTGCCATGCCGTCAAACAAAGGCGCGACTAAAACGATAACTACGACTTGAAATATCATTAAAAGTATAGTTTGCATGTTCGCCTCCTAAACCAAAAAGTAGCCGATGGCAAGTATAGCGCAGAGATAAACAAGGATATAAAGCGTATATACGTTCGTATAGCCGCTTTGGACTATGCCTATCTTGTCGGCAAATTTCATGCACCATTTGATGACCGGCTCATATATCATTCCCCACCAGATATCTTTTGGATGGTTGTGATACTCTATCGCGTCGAAATAATTTCTGGTAACGACTTTTTTGTTGCCTTTAAAGAGCCACTCCATTATCTTTCTAAGATCGCCGGTGAAAGGACCGCCTGTCATTTGCATGCGAGGGCTGTATTTAAATCCGCAAGCCCAAGGATCAGTCTCTCTTGGTTTGCTTCTGTTCGCTTTCATAACGGCAAGGATGATAAATGGCAGTATCATAGTAGAACACAAGATGATAGCAATGAGCGGAGTAGAGACTACACTTCCTAAAGGCGAAGTGATAGCTGTTGAGCCAAGGCTAGCGTCATATCCGCTTACTGTGATGGAATTTACAGCTTTCATGATGTAATCAACTATCACGTTAGCACCCACGCCAAAGCCAACGCAGCCTATCATCAAAACGACCATTCCAAGCACCATGCCTATCGGGCTTTCTTTAGCATTTTCCCAAATTTTCTTATCGCGCGGTGTGCCTGCGAAGATGACTGCATAAAGCTTCAAGTGCATACCGACCAATACGCCGGTCAATGCAAGCGCTACGACTGAAAGCGTAAATGCGTATCTGACTAAAATGCTATCTCCCATCGCACCTTGAAGCATACCTTGATATGTGAGCCACTCTGAGACGAAGCCATTTACCGGTGGGAGTGCGGCGATACCCATGATACCTATAAACATACCAACAGCCGTCCAAGGCATCTTTTTAGCTAGACCGCCAAGGATGTCCATGTTTTGAGTATGTGTCGCATGGATAACCGAACCCGCGCAAAGAAACAATAAACCTTTGAATATCGCGTGGTTTACTACGTGATAGCAGCCTGCTAAAAAGCCGATGGCGGCTAATGTCATATTTCCTGCTGCAAGACCGTAAATTCCGGTGCCTAGACCAAGCAAAATGATACCGATATTTTCGACTGAGTGATAGGCAAGAAGTGCCTTGAAGTCGTGTTGGCAAAGTGCGTATAAAACGCCAAATAGCGAACTGGCCGCACCAAGTATAAGAATAGCTAAACCAAAATAGATGCTAAGCGGCAAATAAAGCGTAAATTTAACTAAAGTGAATAACGCGACCTTTATCATAACGCCACTCATGAGAGCTGAGACGTTTGACGGAGCGGCCGGGTGAGCTTGCGGTAGCCAAACATGAAAAGGCCACATACCGGCTTTACTACCAAATCCTACTAAAAATAGTATGAATGTAGCCGCAGATGCGCCCATCGGCATTTTGACGTTCATAAATGTGCTAAATTCTGAGCTACCGGCGTAATAAGCGATGATGAGCAGACCACAGGTTATACAAAACGCACCGATTTGCGCGATACCAAGATAAACCATGACCGCTTTTAGCGTATTTTTACCATCGTTTACCAGGATAAGGAACGACGAAACCAGCGTCATAAGCTCCCATAAAACGACAAAGCAAAATACATTGTCCGCGCTGATTACTAAGAGCATAGACAAAATGAACGTGCTGAATAAACACGCAAAGACGCCTACATTTGCTTTTTTGACGTATTCATCAGCGTAGCTCATGCCGTATACGCTACTGGCAAAGCCGATGAAAACGACGACGAAACTAAAGAAATTTCCAAGCGGGGTCAATGCAAATTTCGGTGCATAGAGGAAATCTCCGATCAGCGTGAAGCTGTCGTTCATACCCATATTCGCCACGAAATGGCACATCGCATAAAAGCAGCTTAACGCGCTAAGGCCAAAGCCCACTTTCACAGCCGCTTTTGGCGCACCGTAAAGCAAGATACTGATGACGGCGCTGACAACAAATAGCATATAAACAGTTACCATCTTATGCTCCTTGTCCGTTTAGAATTTTTTGCGCGAAGGCGTTTGCGACTTCGTATTCTATTCTATTGCCGAGTTTATGTTTGCCGCTTTCAGGATCGATCATGATGATCGCACTGGTCGGACAAACATCGACGCATGCAGGGCCGTTCTCGCGTCCGTAGCACATATCGCATTTTATAGCGATATTTTTTGCGCCTGATTGACTCTCGATCTCAAGGTAGTATTTTGGCTCGACTGCGTAATTAACAGAAGGCATGAGCTCAGCACTGGAGCTTATCGCACCGTAAGGACAAGCGATGGTACACATCTTACAGCCTATACAGATCTCCTCGTGAAGCTCGATGCAGTTATCGTCAAAGCGTAACGCGCCGGTAGGACAGACGTTCGCACAAGGCCCGTCGTCGCACTGCCTGCACTGAACAGGCATGACACCGCCTGCTTGCCTTAGCACGCTCAGCCTCGCTTTTGAAAGCTTGCCGCGTTCGTATGCGCTTTTAAAACAAGCCGCCATACACGTAGCACAGCCTATACAGCGCTTCGCATCGGCTATCACAAATTTATGTTGTTTCATAAATTCCTCCTAATACAACAAGGCTGTTACGCCTTGATTACTTGTAACTTGATTTTTAATCACCTGATTTGAAGAGATATGTAAATTTTTTCTTGCAGACTGGAATTTCACCCTTTTGCTAGCGGTTTGGGTGCAACAGGTCTTGCAAGAGAGGTTAGAATTTAACATATCTCAAGCACTCCTTCCTAAAATATTTACGGTAATTTTATACTTTTTCGCGATCAAATTCTGTCAGCTATCTGACGAATTTTATATTTTTCAAACTAAATTTTTATTTTATATTATTTTAAGAATATAGCTTTAAATAGCTATATTTAGGGGCTATACTATAAATATGCTATTTTTATAGTATCTATATTTTACTTTATGGTTACAAGTAAATGACATTTTCTTTAAGATAAAATATTAAGTCTATAAGCAAGGCTTAAATTTCATAATAGTAAATACCAACAAGATCAAATTTATTCGCTCGTCAGCCATTTTTTGTTAAAATCGCTTCATTTTTTCAAAGGTAAATTTATGGATAAATTTGACGTGATAGTCGTTGGCGGCGGGCATGCAGGTATCGAAGCCAGTCTGGCGGCTGCAAAAATGGGTAAAAAAACGCTTTTAATAACGATCCTAGCCGAGCAAATCGGTGCAGCCAGCTGTAATCCCGCAATAGGAGGCCTCGCCAAAGGGCATCTGGTAAAAGAGATCGACGCGCTGGGCGGGCAAATGGGGCTCACGACCGACGCCGTTGGCATCCAGTTTCGCGTGCTAAATGAGAGCAAAGGCCCGGCAGTGCGCGGCTCGCGCGCTCAGATCGATATGGATCGCTACCGCGTGTATATGCGAAATTTGCTGCTAAATACGCCAAATTTAGAAATTTCCCAAGAGATCGCGACTGAAATTTTAAGCGCAAACGAGCAAATTACGGGCGTAAAAACCCATCTTGGCAACGTCTATGAGACTACAAAGCTCATCATCACGACTGGCACGTTTTTAAACGGGCTCATCCACGTGGGATTTAATAAGCTTAAGGCCGGTCGCGTCGGCGAGCTAAGCTCTATAAATTTAAGCCAAAGCCTGCGAAATTTAGGGCTTGAAATGGGACGGCTAAAAACGGGCACATGTCCTAGGATCGACGCGAAGACAATCGATTTTAGCGTGCTTGAAAGGCAAGAGGGCGACGCGAAGCCGGCGGCATTTTCATTTAGGACGCAGCACTTCGCCCCCGAGCAACTGCCCTGCTACATCGCCTACACGAACGAGACCACGCACGAAATCATCCGCTCAAATTTTGACAAAGCACCGCTCTTTACGGGGCAGATCGAGGGTATCGGGCCTCGCTACTGTCCGAGCATAGAGGATAAGATCAATCGCTTTGGAGACCGCGACAGACATCATCTTTTCATCGAGCCACAGACCCGCGAGGCGAGCGAATACTACATCAACGGCTTTTCAACGAGCCTGCCTTACGACGTTCAAGTCGCGATGCTGCGCTCCGTGAGGGGCTTTGAAAACGCGCGCATCGTGCGGCATGGATACGCGATCGAATACGACTACGTCGTGCCTACGGAGCTAAAACACAGCTTAGAGACCAAAAAAGTGCGCGGGCTGTATCTAGCCGGGCAGATAAACGGCACGACAGGCTACGAGGAGGCGGCGGCTCAGGGGCTGATGGCGGGCATAAACGCCGCGCTAAATTTAGACGCCAAAGACCCGCTCGTTTTGCGCCGCGATGAGGCGTATATCGGTGTTTTGATCGACGATCTAGTCACCAAAGGCACGAAAGAGCCCTACCGCATGTTCACGAGCCGTGCGGAGTATCGCCTGCTGCTACGCGAGGACAACGCAATCTTGCGCCTTGGCGGATACGGCAGGGAGCTCGGGCTCATTGACGATGAAACGCACGCTAGGATCGAGCAGATCCGCGTAAATTTAGCCAAAGGGCTTGAAATTTTAAACACGAGAGAATTTACGCCATCAAAGCAAAATTTAGAATTCCTTGCGGGGCTGGACGAGGACGTCATCAGCGAGAAAGTCACACTGCAAAAGATCGTCGCCAGAAAGAGCTTCACGAGCGAAAAGCTACGAAAGCTGGACGCGTTTTTTGAAAATTTGGACGAGGCGAGCTTGGAGCAAATTTTAACAGAGTGCAAATACAGCCACTACATCGCCGAGCAAAAAAATCAGATCGATAAAATGAAGGATATGATGAGCGTGAAGATCCCTGAAAATTTCAGCTTCCGCGGTATCAGCGGGCTAAGCAACGAGGTCGTGGAAAAGCTCGAGAAATTCGCCCCTCCGACACTCTTTGCCGCGAGTGAAATTTCAGGCATTACGCCGGCTGCGATCGATATTTTGCATATTTATATCAAGATGAGTCAAAGATAGCCGCCAAGCGGCACAGGAGCGAAGCATGGCGAAAAATCACATATACTTGCTCACGCTTGGGCACGCCGCAAACGACATGTGTCAGGGCGCTTTGCCCGCACTCTTGCCATTTTTCATCAAGGCCTACTCGCTAAGCTACGAATCAGCCGCCACGCTGATCTTTGCCTCTACGGTATTTTCATCGATCCTGCAGCCCGTTTTTGGCTATTTCTCGGACAAAATTTCAAGATCCGCGCTCATATCACTAGGTCTCGTGCTCTCCGGACTTGGTATCTACACGATGGGATTTGTAAGCTCATACGGCGCACTCCTCAGCGCTGCGATCGTCTCTAGCATAGGAAGTGCGCTGTTTCACCCGGAGGCTGCAAAAATGGCAAATGCGATTTCAAGCGCCGATAAAAAGGCAAAAGGCATCAGCATATTTGCCGTAGGCGGCAACATCGGCTTTGCCGTAGGTCCGCTGATCGCCGGCTTTTGCGCATATCACGCCGGACTGCACGGACTTTTGGTATTTGGCGTCATCACGACTCTGGTTGCGTTCGCATTTTTACTTGCGATGCCCGCTATAAAAAATCTAGCCAAAGATGTCGCAAGCAGCGAGCCAAAAGGCCAAAATTTAGCCAAAAACGACTGGCGCTCGTTCTCAAAGCTGACAGCGGTCATATTCTCGCGCTCGGTCATATTTTTCACGCTAAACACCTTCATACCGATATACTGGGTGCATGTATTACATCAAAGTGAGAGTAGCGCGAGCATGGCGCTGACGATACTCTTTTCGTTTGGCGTCGTGGTGACTTTAGCAGGCGGCGCGCTGTCTGATAAATTTGGTCATATAAAAACGCTAAGATACGCCTACATAGCGATGGTGCCGATATTGTTTGCATTTACTCAAAGCACGGACGCCACGCTTTGCACGATATTATTATTTTTCGTCGGCATTGCGATATTCGTGCCGTATTCGCCTACGGTGCTACTAGGGCAAAGATACCTCGCCAAAAACATAGGCTTTGCCTCAGGCGTCACACTGGGACTTGGCGTGAGTGTGGGCGGCATCGTCACGCCGGCAGTGGGCGTGATAGCCGATAAATTCGGTCTTTATGCAGCTATGCAAATTTTATGGATGACCGCTATTATCGGGCTTGTTTTTTCATTTATGCTTACACCAAGCTCGCAGCGTCCGCAGGCTCATATATAAGGGCAGGCACTTCATTTTCTAATAACAAACATCAAAATTATAAGCATGATTTTATAAAATTCTTAATATACTTTTTTAAAATTTTCTAAAGGAGAAGCAATGGATTTTCGCATGGAAAAAGACACGATGGGCGAGATCAAAGTCCCAAACGACAAGTATTGGGGCGCACAAACGCAGCGTAGTTTTGAAAATTTCAAGATCGGCACAGAAAAGATGCCAAGCGAAGTGATCGAGGGCTTTGCGTATCTAAAAAAGGCGTGCGCACTCGTAAATAACAAGCTTGGACGGCTTGACGAGCCTAAAAGCAAAGCCATAGCGCAGGCATGCGATGAGATTTTAAACGGCAAGCTGTGCGGAAATTTCCCGCTTGCAGTCTGGCAGACGGGCTCTGGCACGCAGTCAAATATGAACCTAAACGAGGTCATCGCAAACCGCGCGAGCGAAATTTTAGGCGAGGACTTTCGCGCGAAAAAGCTCGTGCATCCAAACGACGACGTAAATAAGGGGCAAAGCAGCAACGACACCTATCCGACCGCGATGAGAGTGGCGTTTGTGCTGGAGCTTGCCAAGAGATTTTTCCCATCGATAGAAAAGCTAAAAAAGAGCTTAGAAGCAAAGAGCGAGGAGTTTAAAGACATCGTAAAGATCGGGCGCACGCACCTGCAAGACGCCACGCCACTCACGCTCGGGCAGGAATTTAGCGGCTACGCGCACATGCTGGCTAAAAGCGAGCTTTTAGTAAAGGACGCGGTAAAATACCTCTGCGAGCTAGCCATCGGCGGCACGGCGGTGGGCACGGGGCTAAACACGCACCCGCAATTTAGCGAAATGGTAAGCGAGGAGCTAAACGAGCTCACAAAAAGCCCGTTTAAATTTATCTCGCACCCGAATAAATTTCACGGGCTCACCAGCCACGACGGCGAGGTGTTTTTAAGCGGTGCGCTAAATGCACTGGCGGCCGATCTCATGAAGATCGCAAACGATATCCGCTGGCTGGCAAGCGGGCCAAGGTGCGGCATCGGCGAGCTAAATTTACCTGAAAACGAGCCCGGCAGCTCGATAATGCCCGGCAAAGTAAATCCGACGCAGTGCGAGGCGGTGACGATGGTCGCCGTGCAGGTCATGGCAAACCACGTGGCGGTCTCTATGGGCGCGTCGCAGGGAAATTTCGAGCTAAACGTCTTTAAGCCGGTCATCGCCTATAATCTTTTGCAATCAATCCGCCTGCTAAGCGACGTGTTGGTGAGCTTCAACGACAATTGTGCGGTCGGCATCACGCCAAATCGCAAGGTGATCGATGGCTACTTGCATGGCTCGCTTATGCTAGTAACCGCGCTAAATCCATACATCGGCTACGAAAATGCCGCAAAGATCGCCAAAACAGCGCACAAAAATGGCACGACACTTCGCGAAGAGGCGATAAATTTGGGCATCTTGACCGGCGAACAGTTTGACAGCTACGTAAAACCAGAGGAGATGACGCATCCGAAAAAGTAAATTCAAATAAGGAGGCGAACGCCTCCTTTAAGTATAAATGCGCCGCTTTGATAGCCGCTCTATCAATTTGACACCGTTAAACGAACGATTTATTAAACACAGCCAAAATTTAAAATTTCATCTTTTATAGATACGGGATAAATTTAAATTAAAAATCAGCTTCATGATGTAATAATTATTATTTATTGACCGCGCGATCAATGAGCCAAAATTTACCAGGAGAGTTTATGGGTTCAAAATTTAAAGTAGGCATCGACATAGGCTCGACGACGATAAAGTTAGTCGTCCTGGATCATGAAAATAAAATTTTATACAAAAACTACGCACGCCATTTTTCAGAGATCACGTCCGCACTACAAGAAAATTTAAAACAGCTAAAAAATATAATAAAAGACGATAAATTTTCCTTTGCTATGACCGGCTCTGCCGGTATGGGTATCGCCGAGGGGCTCGGGCTTGCCTTCGTGCAAGAGGTCATCGCCTGCGCGGCTGCGGTGCGCGCCTTTATCCCGCAGACCGACACAGTCGTCGAGCTTGGAGGAGAGGACGCAAAGGTGACTTACTTCGGCGACGCTCCGGAGCAGAGGATGAACGGCGTTTGTGCGGGCGGCACGGGCTCATTTATCGATCACATGGCGACTCTGCTCTCTACCGACGCGCTTGGACTAAACGAGCTAGCCGGCAAAGGCGAGCGAATTTACACTATCGCCTCAAGGTGCGGGGTCTTTGCAAAGACCGACGTGCAGGCGCTGATGAACGACGGGGCGCAAAAGTCCGACATCGCGCTTTCCGTGCTGCAAGCGGTGGTGAATCAAACCATCTCAAACCTCGCTCAAGGTCGCCCGATCGGCGGCAAGGTCGCATTTTTAGGCGGTCCTTTGCACTTTTTGTCCGTGCTTAGACAGCGTTTCATAGAGACGCTAAAGCTCACCCCCGAAAATACCGTAGAAGTCGAGGATGGCAACTACTTCGTCGCTATCGGCGCGGCACTTTACAAAGAGGCTAAAGAGCTTGATGTAAAGCAGCTCGAGCTTAGTCTGGCAAAAGCCGAGCAGGCGGCGGCAAAAGAGAGCAGACAGGCGGATTTCACACTCTTTGAAACGCAGCAAGAGTATGAAAATTTCAAAGCTCGCCACGACAAGGACAAGGTAAAACGCGGAAATTTAGCGAGCTATCAAGGAGCGATCTTTGTCGGCATAGACGGCGGCTCGACGACGACGAAGCTGGCTGCTATCGGCAAGGACAAGGAGCTGCTTTACACCGCCTACGGCAGCAACCACGGCTCGCCGTTAAATTCCGTCATCAAAGAGTTAAATGAGCTTTACGCCGCGATGAATGAAAACACGCATATCGGCGCGGTGATGACGACTGGATACGGCGAAGCGATCGTAAAAGCCGCTATCCACGCAGACGGCGGAGAGGTCGAGACCTTCGCACATCTGCGAGCGGCGCAGGAATTTTGCCCCGATGTCACGTTTGTGATGGATATCGGCGGCCAGGATATGAAGTGCTTTTACGTAAAAGACGGCAGTATCGGCAACATAACGCTAAATGAGGCCTGCTCGGCGGGATGCGGCTCGTTTATCGAGACCTTTGCGCACGGGCTTAAAATGAGTGCGGGCGAATTTGCGCAAAAGGCGATCGTCTCAAAGGCCCCTGTCGATCTTGGCACGCGCTGCACGGTGTTTATGAACTCCAAGGTCAAACAAGCGCAAAAAGAGGGCGCGTCCGTGAGCGACATCTCGGCAGGCATAGCATTTTCCGTCATCAAAAACGCCCTTTTTAAGGTCATGCAGCTAAAAGACGTGAGCGATCTAGGAGATCACATCGTGGTGCAAGGCGGCACGTTTTACAACGACGCGGTACTTCGCTCAATGGAAAAGCTCTTAGCTCGCGACGTGATAAGACCCGACATCTCGGGCATCATGGGAGCTTACGGAGCAGCTATCTTAGCGCTTGAAACGGGCATAGAAAGCTCAAGCGTGCTCCTAGCAAACGAGCTGGCAAATTTTGAGGTCACGACGAGCTCATATCGGTGTAAAAAATGCGGCAATCAATGCCTGATCACAAAGCAGGCCTTTAAAGACGGAGGCTGCTATTTTACGGGCAATCGCTGCGAAAAAGGCATCGGCGTGACTTTAAAACAAGAAGAAAAAGCCCCAAATATCTACGACTTCAAATACAAACGCCTATTTTCATACTACAAGCCGCTAAAAGACACCGCACGCGGCCGTATAGGGCTGCCTAGAAGCCTAAATATGTATGAAGACTATCCGTTTTGGTTTACCTTTTTCACAAAGCTTGGCTACGAGGTCGTCCTCTCCGGCAAATCCTCCGCGCAGCTTTATTACAAAGGCATGGCGACCGTGCCCTCAGACTCGCTTTGCTACCCGGCAAAGCTCGTTCACGGGCATATCATGGATCTGATAGAAAAAGGCGTGCAGACGATATTTTATCCTTGTGCGCCGCACGATATCTGCGACCACTCGGCGGAGGCCAAATTCAACTGCCCGATCGTCGCCTCATACGCTGAAAATATCCGCACGAATATGGACATACTAAAAGAGAAAAACATCCGCTTCCTTCAGCCGTTTTTGCCGCTAAATGACAAGGCGCGACTCATAGAGCGTTTGGCGGAAGAATTTGGCGAATTTAAAATTTCTAGTAAGGAGATAAAAGCAGCGGTCGAGGCCGGGTTTGAAGAGCTTGAACACTACAAAAACGATGTGCGTGAATTTGCCCTAAGCGTGCTAGAGGAGCTTGAAAAAAGAGGCAAGTCTGCCATCTTGCTCGCCGGGCGTCCTTATCACATCGACCCTGAGATCAATCACGGCATCCCGGAGATGATCCAGTCGTACGGCCTGCCGGTGCTCTCGGAAGATGCCATTTATCACATCCCGATAAATTCTGAAAATTTAAAGATCGTAAATCAATGGAGCTACCATGCAAGGATCTATCATGCCGCTCATTACGTAGCCCAGCATGATAACATCACTCTTATCCAGCTTAGCTCCTTTGGGTGCGGGCTTGACGCGATCACCACGGGACAGGTCAAAGCTACCCTGGAAGAAAATCATAAAATTTACACGATGATAAAGCTGGATGAAGTAAGCAACCTAGGCGCTGCGCGCATCCGCCTGCGCTCACTGATCGCCGCACTCGCGCGTAAGCAAAAGGTAGCATTCACGCCGGCTGCTAAAACAGATAGACCGCGCTTCACACCGGAGTGCATACAAACGCACACGATACTGGCCCCGCAAATGGCGCCTATACATTTTGAGCTTCTAACCTGCGCACTAAACAAGCACGGCTACAACGTCGTGATCCCGCAAATGCCCGAAAAAGCGGCTATCGACCTTGGGCTTCGCTACGTGAACAACGATATGTGCTACCCCGCTATCGTCATCATCGGGCAGCTCATTGCCGCGCTCAAATCAGGCGAGTGCGACCCGGATCACACGTCCATAATGCTCTTTCAAACATGTGGAGCGTGCCGTGCGACGAACTACCTTAGCGTCTTGCGTCAGGCGCTAAGATACGCGGGTTTTGCACAAGTGCCCGTGTTTGCGTGCTGGGGGCTGGAGACGGACGCGTTTGAGCTAAACAGGAGCTGCATGCTAGACGCCGTCAAAGCCGGAGTTTATGGTGATCTTTTACAAAACGTCCGCAACCGCACCCTGCCCTACGAGATCGTGCCAGGCTCGGCGCAGCGGCTATACGATAAATGGATGAAGCGCTGCGCGGACGAGATAAAAAACGGCAATTATTTTAAATTCAGCAAAAACATCAAAGCTATCGTCAAAGATTTTGAGGCGCTGCCGATATATGAGCATCTTTGGAAGCCAAAAGTAGGCGTAGTGGGTGAAATTCTAGTCAAATATCACCCGGTCGCGAACAATCACATCGAAAAAATTTTGATAGACGAAGGCGCCGAGGTCATCATGCCTGAATTCGTCGATTTTTTCCTCTATCTGGCATACGATTCGGTCGTCGAGCACAAGCTTTTGGCGGGCAAATTCAAGGATAAATTTTTCTCGCAGATATTTATCAGCGTGCTTGAGTTTTTCCGCCGTCCGATGAAAAACGCCCTGCAAAAAAGCTCTCGTTTCCGCGCTCCGCTAAGCATAGACGAGATAGCGCGCCTAGCTAGCAGGCACGTCTCGCTTGGCAATATGGCTGGCGAAGGGTGGTTTCTCACCGGCGAAATGGTAAAGCTCATCCACGAGGGCGTGCCAAACATCGTCTGCCTACAGCCTTTTGGCTGCCTACCAAACCACATCACGGGCAAAGGCGTCATACACGAGCTTAGAAACTCCTACGAGGGTGCAAATATCGTCGCTATCGACTGCGACGCCGGCTCAAGCGAGGTAAATCAGCTAAACCGCATAAAACTGATGCTGGCCCTCGCCAAAGAAAAAGAGCCCGGCAAGCAAGAAAAAGAGGTCATTTAAGGCAAAATGAAAATTTTCATCAAAATTTTACTGCTATTAGCCATGATATTTGCCGTTTCTAACGCCAAAGACGAGACGCTTGAATTTTTTATAAAGACTGGTTCGTGATCTGTGACAACACCACCACATGCCGTATATTTGGCGAGCAAGTAACCAACTGGGGCTACACGCTTTCAGTGCTTTTCACGCGCCCAGCTGGAGCGGATTCCAAGATTACGGGCGAAGTAAAGTATAACTACTACGAGAGAGATGATTTTGACGTGAAGCTTTTCATAAATGGCAAAAATCACGGAGAGGTCGAGCCAAAAGAGGTCAAAGATAAATTTGGCAGCGAGATGGTAAATACCCTAGATGACGATCAGGTGCATGCGCTTATCGCCGCACTCAAGGGCTCGCCTAAGATCGAATTTAAAAATTTAGACCAAGATATCTCCATGCAGCTTTCGGCCGAGGGCTTTAACGCCGTTTGGCTAAAAATGCGCGAGTGGCAGGGGCTTTTGAAGGGACAAAGACCGCGCGAGCCAAAGCCAGAGCCCGTGATAAAAAAGGTCAAATTTATAGGCGAGCTACAAAACGTGACGAGGGATGACCTGAGATTTGAGCAAATTTTTAAAATTCTAAAAAAGCTGCCCGAGTCCGAGAAGTGCGATATTTTTGACAGCGACTCGCCGTGGTTTAAAGACGACTCTTTTATGCAGATACAAGAAATAGACGAAAACCGCACGCTAGTGCAAGCCAGATGTCAGATGACCGGATATATCCCAACCGCGTTGGTCGTCGTGGTCATGGACGATGATCTTAGCCAAGTGAGCTTTGTTACGACTGATTTTAACGGCACAGATGAAAACGGCGATCTAAGGCACGAAAGCAAAGTCTGTGGTGGTAGCGAGTGGTATCATAAGACGGCGGTCTGGGATGGTGAGAAATTCGTCGTCGTAGAAGATCGTTTTAGCGGACCTTGCAGTAGCGGTGAAGCAGGCGGAGCGTGGAACTTTCCTATCATCACGGGCAAGGTGGCGGAATAAATTTAAGCCAGAAGGAAACAAAATGACGCAAGAGGAGTACAAAGCAAAATTCAAAGAAGACAATGCGGTCGGCTGGGACGCAATAGATACGGCGCTAGCTAAAATTTACGACAAGAGCAAAGAGCGCCACTACGCCTCGAGGCTACCAGCCAGGATCGGCGGGGAAGACCACTTAGACGGCGTGAGCATATTTGACTGTGACGAACAGGCGTTTCACCGCCATATCATCAGCTTTGGCATGAGCGAGCTGTATTACGAGCCAGAGAGTGCGGGCAAAGATTTTAGTCACTGGGGGTTTGAATTTACCATGCGAGTCGTGCCGTTTGCGCTTGATCAAGACGCTAAAACCCCCGACGGCTCAGTAGTAAAAAACGAGCCACACTGGATCACAAACGTCATGCTAAACCTCGCAAGATACGTCGATAAAAGCGGGAAATGGTTCGAGGCGTATCACTTCATCCCTGCAAATTCGCCTATCAGACTCGACACCGACACCAAGCTAGTGGGCTTTGCCTTTGCACCAGACCCAGTGCTAGGTAGCATAGACACGCCAAACGGCGGAGTGGATTTCCTCCAAATGGTAGGCATCACGCAAAGTGAGCTAGACTGGCTACTACAAGATCCAAAGACCACGCGCGTAAAGCAGCTCATCGACAAAATGCGCGCGGACGATCCGCTACTGATCACCGATCTAACGCGAGTGAGAGAATATGCGTGAATTTAGCTTTAAAGCGTAGGCGGACGCGCCCAAATTTTGCCATGAGATTTGCCGAGCGCTGGCTTGCAGCATAGCTTAAATTTATCGCGGCGCGCCTTTCTTGCGTATGCGCTTTAAACTCATCCAAAATCCGCTCACTATAAAAACCACGACCAAAAGTGACGCGACGCAAAAGATAAATTTACCCGCCTCGCCGAAGGTGTAGCCAGCGTGCAAATTTAGGACACCTTTATGCAGCAAAAATGCTCTGGGCATCCTATTTTGCGCGTCGTCGTATCTGGCATGACGTAAAATTTTGCTCTGCCCCGCGTCAATGCTCATCATGCTAAATTTCGTGTCGTCCGCCGCGTCCTTGTCAGTGTAGCGAAGGCTGTAAATTTCGCCCTTTGGCGGGATCATCACGTTAAGCATCTCGTAGTTTTCGCCGCGCTCTTTTTTAAACAGCTCAAAAACGGCGTCAAGCTCTTTTAGCTTTTTAGCGTCCGTTAGCGCAAAGCCCTTAGCCTGCGTAAATTTAGGCGCTTTATAAATTTGCTCCTCACCAAACGCCCTATTTGTGAGCTTTGCCAGCCATTCGTAGGAAAAATATAGCCCCGTCACGCTTATCACAAAAAGCACCGCCACCGCACTCATACCAAGGCTGCCGTGCAGCTGATAAAGCAGCGTGTAGCCTCTGGCGCGTAAATTTATCCTAAACGCACGGGTAAATTTACGCCTGAAATTTGGATAGTAGATGACGACGCCAGAGACTAAAAGCAAGATGAGCGCGACAGTCGAGACCGCCACGATGTGCTTGCCAATTAGCCTTAAATTTTCATCCCCGCTTAGCCCAAGTCCTAAATTTACGTGTAAATTTAAGATAAGCCCGATAAATTTATTGCCAAAATTTTCGCCCAGCGTCTCGCCAGTGAATGGATCTAAAAAATATGAGTCAAATTTGCCATCTTTATCGATGCCAGAGATCACGATAGCCGCGTCTTCATCGCTCTTTCGTCCGATAAAGCTAAGGTAAAACTCGCCCTTTTGTGCGCTAAATTTAGCCAGCACTTCGCTTACTTTCATCCGGCTAGGCAAGAGTGCTTTTACGTGCGAATTTCTGGCATTTAGCGCGTCAATGATCTCGTCGTGATAGGAGATGATCGCGCCCGTGACGGCGACGATGAAAAGCGGCACGCAGCAAATCAGCGTCAAAACAAGATGCAGATTAAACCAAAATTTATTTTTCTTTAAAAGCGTCAAATTTGCCATCAGAAATTTACGTTAAAGCCAAGTTGAAATTTCGTGCCATCGACAATGAGCAGGTCATATCTGCCAGAGCGCGTCGTGACAAATTCGTTGAAAAGATTATAAACGCTAAAATTTATGCTCGTATTTTTGCTTAGTTTGTAGCTCGCACCCGCGTCAAACAGCGCATACGAGCGGATGTCCTCGTCGTAGCTTAGGCTATCGCGCGATTTGCTCATGTAGTTTAGCTGTGTCCAGAGATTTAGCTCCTTGCTCGCGTCGTAGTCAAGCCCGATTTTTAGGACATGCACGGGCAGATTGTTTAGCGTTTTGCCTTTTTCGCTACCCGTTTTTTGCTCCGAGTGGGTGTAGGTGTAGCTCGAATTTAGGGCTAAATTTGAGAGTATCTGCCACTGGGATGAGAGCTCGATGCCCTTTATATCAGCCTTGCCGATGTTTATCGTATCCCAGATGCCCCTTGCGTAGGTCTTGCCATTATGCACGCACGGCGTACCAGGGCGCGGGACGCAGATACGCTGCGTGCTGATGCCGTCTTTTAGCCTAGTGTAAAAGCCCATGAGCGCGAAGCTAAATTTTTCATTATCGTCATACGCCACGCCAGCTTCGTAGCTTACGCTGCTTTCTGGTTTTAGATCGCTCCTGCCTAGCTGCGCGCCCATACCGCCAGCAAATGGCAGTGCAAGCCCGTCGGTGCGCTGCTTGATGTCGGGGGTCGCATAGCCAGTGGAGACGCCGCCTTTAAATGAAAAATTTTCGTTTAGATGATAGACCACATAAGCGCGCGGCGAGACATGCCCGCCATAGTCTTTGTCGTGATTATACCTCACGCCAGCGGTCAAATTTAGCCTATCCGTGAGGTAAAACTCATCTTCACCAAATACCGAAAAATCATGCCTCTTTACATTTGCCGCGTCCGCTGTGGTCGCCTTTTCGTTTAGCTTTTCGTGTCTAAACTGACCGCCAAGGCTTAGGGTGTTTGAGTCAAAAAAATATGTCCCCTTTGAGTTTAGCGTCGTGGTTTTTAGCGTCAAATTTTGCTGTCCGTTTTCTTTCATTTTATCATGCGTCAGGCAGCTTTCTAGCAGGAGCTTGTCGTATTTGCCAGTGTGTGCTAGCGAAGCGGTGAAGCCCTTCATCTCCTCGCGTGCGACATCGTTGTTTGAGCCGCTAGCCCCTAGCGTCTTGCCCGCTGTTCTTTTGTATTTATTTGTGATCTTTGCAAGATCTAGCGTGATCTCGTCATTTGGCGTGGCGTTATACATAAATTTGACGCCAAAATTTTCATCGCTGTTTTGCCTGTTGCCATAGCTTAACGTATCTTCAAATTTTTTAAAATATCTACCATAAAGTGCGACGCCAAATACGTCTGGCACGAGCGCGCCGTTTAGATAAAAGCCCGTTTGAAAGTCGTTTTTTATCTCACTTCGTTTAGCAAACGTATAGTAGCCATTTACGTTACCCACAAGCTCGTTTGAAAAGCCCTTGGTGATGATATTTATGACCCCGCCTATCGCGTCCGTGCCATATAGCGAGCTCATCGGTCCTCGCACAACCTCGACACGCTCGATCGTGTTTGCGGGCGGTAAGAAATTTTGCGAGCTACCGATAGCTCTAAGCCCCTTATATGCGCTATCGCTGGTCGCTGGTCGTCCATCGATCAAAATTTTAGTGTATCGCGACCCAAAGCCTCGCACCGTGATACCGCGCCTGCTCGCCGCACCCAAGGTCATACCAAACACGCCAGGCACGTCCTTTACGATACTTTCGACATCTTGGTGATTTTTCTTAGCGATTTGCTTTTGCGTGATTACAGAGATCGAGGCTGGCGCGTCTTTTATGTTTTGCTCAAATCCAGTCGCGCTCACGACTGTGACCTCATCTAGTCTCACCTCGGTCGGCTCGTCGCCATAAACAAATCCGCTCGTCACGCTTAAAAGCGCAAGTGAAATTTTAAGCCCTTTACGCATGAAAACCCCTTATAAAAATTTAAATTTCATTTTACTATAATGAGATAATTATTATCAATACTATCTGAACACCGCAGGGATAAAATTCAAACGCTGGAGGGATAAAATGGATTTTAAAGATATTTTAAACGCAGGACCCAATCAAAAATATATCGAACGAGTGTTTGAAGATAGCGACAAAAGGTGCAAGGTCGAGCTTTTTGCAAACAGAGACGACATAGGCTACTGTAAGAGCGACATCCTATGCAACGACCACATAAGGCGTTATCACGAAAAGGGGCTTGAGTACGCATTTTTATTTTTCAACGATACGCTAGATCCCTTGTGCTTCAAAGTCGGTCAAAGCTCTTTCGTATTAAACGGCGGTGAGTTTTGGATAGGCAGAGTAAATAGCGAATTCTCAGGTGTTTTCGAGTATCAAAACAAGCGATACGGCGGGCAATGCATATTTATGGATAAAGCTCTTGCCGATCAGATAGAGGCGTTTAAAAATTTAGACTGTAAAAACGGCATGGCGATAAAAAACCTCAAAGCAGCTCCTATGCAAATTTTGATACTAAAAGAGCTTGCAAGCTCTAAAATTTATGGTGGGAAGATGAGAGAGATCTTCATGGAGGCTAAAATTCTAGAGATGATTTATAGATGCTTTGGTGAGGCTAGGAGTGATGAAAGAGGCGAATTTAGTGCAGATGAGGTCAAAATTTTAAACAAAGCACGGCAAATTTTACTAAGCGACCTGCAAAATCCTCCGTCAATAAAAGAGCTCGCACGCCTTTGCGCAACGAACGAATTCAAGCTAAAAACGAGCTTTAAAAAGTACTTTGGAACGACCATTTACGCACTTTTGGCAAACGAGCGACTGGGCGTTGCAAAAGAGCTTTTAAACCAAAACGACATCAGTGTAAAAGAGGCGGCAAATATGGTCGGATACGCGAGTGCACCGCACTTTGCTAAGATCTTTAAAGCAAAATTCGGCGTGCTACCAAACGAGCTTTTAAAGCAAAGGAATTACTACGAGACGACCTCGTCATCTACGTCGTTTTGAACGAAAGAGCCCTTTAAAACTATCCTAAATACCGCTCCGTCGTTTGTATTTTGCACGCTCAAAGAGCCGCCAAGCCTCTCTTTTACGATCGTATTTGCGATGTATAGGCCTATGCCCGTGCCTTTGTCTTTTTTGGTGGTGAAATAAGGATCGAAAATTTTCTGCATTATCGCGGCGTCAATGCCGCCGGCGTTATCTTCGATCTGTATTAAAATTTCATCCTCTTTTTTCGTGGCGGTTATCTTTATGAGCCCGTTTTTAAGGGCTCTTTCGTCGATAGCGTCTTTTGCATTTATGAGGATATTCATCAAAACTTGTGAGAATTCGTTCTTGTTTGCAAGGATGAAAATATCCTCCGCGCAGGATACTTCTAGCCTTATGTGGCTGTGCTCGATGATCGCACCGATGATGCCCAGGATGTCCTCTACCGCGCTTTTTACGCTAAATTCTCTCTTTGCATCGTCCTTTTTATAAAAATTCCTGAAATTTTCTACCGTGCTCGTCATAAATTCTATCTGGCGGAGCGAATTTTCGACCGCCTCGTAAAAGCTCTCGTCGCTCATCTTGTTTTTTCTCTTAAAGGCTCTTAAATTTTGCAGTATCAAGGAAAGTCTCGTAAGCGGCTGCCTCCACTGATGAGCGATGTTGCCGATGAGCTCGCCAAGCTCGGCAAATTTGTTTTGATTTTGCAAGAGCCTATCTTTTTGAGCGATCTCAAGCGTCTTTAGAGTGATCGTGTTGTCTAAATTTGTAGCCAGCTCGCCAAGCTCGTCGGCACGCTTAGCGACTGCGGCAAAGATCTCTCTGATAGGCCTCGTCAAAACGAAGGTGAAAATGACCGACATAATGGTCGCAAAAATGAGGATGGAGGCTATCATTTTGTTGTTTTCCATGTCGTTTAGGCTAGGTTTCGAGCCCTCCATAACAAGGTAAAATTTTTGCTTGCCGATGAAAAACGGCTGAACAAATACGTTTTCATATATGAAACCGTCCGCACCGGAGCGATAAATTTCGCCCGCAAGCTCCTTTTTAAAGTCATCTTCTATCTTTCTTTTGTCGGCGTAAAGCGACCAGTCGAATTTAGGATCTTTATGCTTTATGTAATACCCCTCGCTATCGATCAAAAACACATCGTAGATCATCGACATCGTGAGACTATCGATAAAGCCATCCATAAAGGCGTCTATAACGAGCTCGCCTTTAAATTCATCGTCCGCGTATATCGGTACCTCAAGCCTGAGAGATGGTCTTTTAAATTTCTCGTCAAGCCTGAAATTTAAGGCTATCTCTCCCTCTTTCGCCTTATTTGAGTGAAATTCCTCTTTGAATTTTGAAATTTTATAAGCTTCGCATCCTTCGCTCGTTCGCTCATACCCTAAAATTTTATATCCGGTTTTGCTGACATAGACGATACGCGTATAGTCTTTATTGGCCTGCATGATCGCTGAAAACAGCAGATTTAGATAATCTTGATCGCCGCTTACGCACTCTAAAAATTTTTTATCCGCCGCTACGGCTTTTATCGCGCCCTCTTTGGATTTTAGATAGGCCTGAGCTTTCATTATCTTGTCGCTGCTTTGCATCGAGATTTCGCGCTCGAATTTTTTGTAGTTTAGATCGTATGAAAAGTAGATATGGATGCCGATTATCGAGGCCATCAAGATCACCGTAAATACGATATACGAGACGAAGAGCTTGATACTGAAATTTCTTTTTTGGTTGGAGAGTTTTTTAAATTCGATCATATTTTTCTATCTTGTATCCTATGTTTCTTACGTTGATGATGAAATTTTCGCCCAGTTTTTCTCTGATCTTTTTTATCTGCGTCCTTAGAGTATTGTCGCAGACGTCCTTATCCTCCCAAACGTAATCCTTTATCACCTCGGGGCTCATCGTAAGCCCGATATTTTTTACCAAAATATATAAGAGCTTCTTTTCTTGTTTATTCAGCTCGACCGGCGCGCCATCGCAAAAGAGCGTCATATTGGCGACGTTAAAACTGTAAGATCGCGTTATCTTCACCATGTCGTGATCGGCGTTTTTATAAAGTATGTTGTTTATCCTGATCTCAAGCTCTTCTAGCATGAAGGGCTTTTTGATATAGTCGTTGCAACCTAGATCAAAGCCTTGCTTGACGTGCTCAAGATCACTTTGCGCGGTGACGTAAATGACCGGAGTATCGATGCCCTCTTTTCTGATCGCTTTTAGGGTCTCAAAGCCGTTTAAGATGGGCGTATTTATATCAAATAAAAATATGTCGAAATTTGACAAAACGGCATTGTCTAAAAGCTCCTGTCCGTTAGCGTAAAATTCTAGCTCGTGCCCCTCAAGCTCGAAGTAGTTTTTCAGCTGATCGCAGATGATTTGATCATCTTCAAGAATAAGTATTTTCATGCCCCGCTCCTAGCCTCTTTTTAGTAAAAATTTTAGCACATTTTTTACTAGCCATATTATAGATAGTAAAAGTGCTTTAAAAGTGCTCGGCGAAATTTGAGCGAGGCACTTTTAAAGCACTTTGATATTTTAATATTTCGATAATAAATTTTCACAAGGAGGAACAGATGAAAAATATGGCTTTAAGATGCTTTCTTGGCGCTTTATTTTTGATCGCATCTCCTCTTTTTGGGGCGCAGAGCATGGACGCTCCGAAAGAAAAGATGCAGGTTCAAAGCGTCGAAGGCGGCGATAGCTGCGTCAAATGCCATGAGGGTATCGAGTCCATCAGAGATGCGAAATCGGACATGATGGCGCAAATTCTCGCCATGGGGCAGGCATTTAACGACAGCGGAGGCTGTGCGGTGTGCCACGGCGGCGATCCGGATAAAGGCACTTTCGAGGAAGCTCACAAGGGCGCTCCTGCGGCTCATCCGGGCGGGTTAAAGGACTTTGTAAGAGACCCGGGCTCCATCTGGATAGCCGATAAAACCTGCGGGATGTGTCACGCAGATACGTTAGCAAACGTCCAAAAGTCTTTGATGATGACCGAGGCCGGTAAAATTCAAGGAAATTTACACTCCTGGGGAAGTCAAAAATCACAAAAAGTGATATATGGCAACCACGCCGTCAAGGACGAGGACGGCAAAGAGCCTGCGTGGGGCACGAAAGAATACAAAGAGTATATGGTGCGCCTAATCGACAAATATCCAAATCAGTTCCCGACCGAGCTTAAACAAATCCCACTTGCGCCTCAGGGGGCGGATGATTTTAAAGGCAAGAGCGAAGATGAAATTTCATATATGGCCTCGCTCACCTATCAGCGCTCGGGCTGCCAGGCCTGTCACGTGGGCGTAAGGGGCAGGAAGATAAGGGGCGATTGGCGAGGTATGGGATGCTCGGCCTGTCATATACCTTACGGCATAGAGGCGTTTTACGAGGGCAAAGACCCGACCATCGACAAGAGCGAAAAAGGGCACTTGCTGACTCACCAAATGCAATCAAGCAGAGAGGTCAAGGTAAAAACCGCAAAGGGCGTAGAATTTAGCGGTATCCATCCGGTTACCTGCGGCAGTTGCCACAGCGGCGGCAAGAGGATCGGCGTATCTTATCTTGGACTCATGGAGCAGCCTTACGGCACGCCGTTTAAAGACGGAGTCAAAGACCAAGACGCATATCACGGCTCAAAGTATAAACACATCAAAGAAGACCTGCACTTTGAAGCGGGCATGACCTGCCAAGACTGCCACACTTCGATCGACGTGCATGGCGACGGAACGATATTTGGAACGACCTTGGCACAAGTGGAGATCGAGTGCTCCGACTGCCACGGCACGAATGATAAATTCCCGTGGGAGTTAAGGCTAGGATATGGCGAGAATTTCAAGATCAAAACATCTGACAAGCCAAGAGGTCTGGCTCAAAATTTACAAGATTGGATGAAACAAGGAACGGTCTATGACAAAGAGGGCGGATATCTACTCTCTGCAAGGGGCAATCCTCTAGGCAACGTCGTAAAAGTAAAGGGCGAAACTA
Source organism: Campylobacter sp. FOBRC14 (assembly GCF_000287855.1). Lineage (NCBI taxonomy): Bacteria > Pseudomonadati > Campylobacterota > Epsilonproteobacteria > Campylobacterales > Campylobacteraceae > Campylobacter > Campylobacter sp. FOBRC14. The sequence goes on from NZ_ALJJ01000014.1 coordinate 41,638, forward strand.
AGGTCATCGCTCACCTTGCAAGCGGAAAAGACCTTGAAGTGCCGCTCGTAAAAAATCAGGTCCAAAAGAAAATTTGCAAGTCAAAAGCCGCCTATGTCGCGATGAATGATGTAAAAGCTCATATGAATCAAATGGAGTGCTACACCTGCCACGCTACTTGGGCGCCGCAATGCTACGGCTGCCACGTAAAGATGGACTATGGCTCCGGCAAAACCAAAACCGACTGGATAGCCTCGGCTTCAACCCACTTTGCAAACGGCGAAACGAGCGAATCTACTATCGGGGCTAAGGGCAATCAACTCTTTGGAACATTTAGTCAGTCAAGGACATACACCAGGTGGGAAAACCCTGCTCTTGGCGTAAATGGCGAAGGTCTCATAACCCCGATAATCCCGGGCTGCCAAGTCATTTACAGCATCATAGGACCTGACGGCAAAACGGTCACGCTAAACAAACGCGCAAAAGTCGCCGACGACGGAGCTATGCTACCGCCTGACATGTCGCCTACTCAGCCACACACTATAAGTAAGGTCGCAAGGACTTGCGAGTCGTGCCACTCCGACCCTAAAGCCATAGGATATGGTATAAATGACGGGCAGTATATGACGGATGCGGATAAAGACTTGCACCTGGATATCCAAGATCTGCGCACGAAAGAATTTGCGACCGAGCACACGGCGCTTCAGCTAAAAGGTATCGAGGGGCTAAACTACGACTTATCGCAAGTCGTTACCAGAGACGGCAAGCTGCTTCAATCAGTCGGCACTCACTGGCCAGACGCCAGAGCGCTTGACAAGGCACAAAGAGACAAGATCGAAAAAGTGGGCGTTTGCATAGGATGTCACCAAAATATGTCTAAAAAGGAAATTTGGGACAACCTCAGCACGAACAAGACCTTAAACGCCGACGAGCACGTCCAAAAGATGAACGAGCTGGCCACCAAAGCCGCCAAGGTCAAAAAATAATGTAAAGGGAGCCGTGCGCTCCCTTTTTCAAGGAAAGAGATATGAAGCTAAATTTAGGCGTATTACCGGTTTTGCTAGCCATTTTGATAGCGGGCTGCAACGACGTTAAAGCAACACAGCAAACCACGAAGCAGGCGGATCAGCTCGTAAAACAAAAGCCCGTCATCTACGATAAAAATGACGCCGTCATAAACGAGGTCTTTAAAGACGTAGCCAAAATAGCGCCGTCTGATAAGCCAATGATAATCATCTTTGGCACGAATACCGATCCCTACACCGACAAGCTAAAGTCCGACATAAACGCATCGACGCAGCTTAAAGAAAAGCTGAAAAACGAATTTTCGTCGTATTATCTAAAGGCGCATAAAAATTTAAATCATAAATTTTACCACGACGGCGAGTTTATGGACGTAGATACGAAGACGCTACTATCTATCTACGCTATCGACGCGACTCCTAGTATCATCTTTTGCGACAAAAGAGGCAAAACCATCCTGATCGTGCCGGGATACATGCCGCCAAAGCAGTTTTTACAGACTATGAATTTCATCAAAAGTGGCATATGGGAAGGCAAGAATAGGAAAAACGGCGAAATTTATGAGGCGCTAAGGCAATACTACATAAAAAACGGCATCGACGTGACTAAAAAGGCGGACAGATGAGAGCTCTTGCGCTTTTTCTCGCGTCGCTTTGTCTTGCCTTTTGCGCCGATATGCAAAATTTAACGAGGCTTGCTGCGGACGGTAAAGGCATGGTCTTGATATTTGAGAGCAAAGACTGCGGCTACTGCGAAATTTTAAAAAATGACTTTGAAAAGGACGAACGCTTACTAAATTTGGTGGGTGATTTTAATATCTATCGTATTGACATAAACGAGGACAAAAGCTACATCTTTGCAAACGATAAAAGAGCCAAGAGCACGAAGGAGTTAAAATACTATCTTTACGTAAATTCCGCGCCTTGCGTCATGATCTTTGATAAAGATTACAACAAAATTTTCGCGTTTCAAGGCTATGCCGATCCGCAGCAGATGAGTGTTTTTATGAAATTCGTAAAAGGGCTCAATGAGGGTAAATACAAAGCTAGCCAATGGCAAAAATTTCTAAACGAAAACGGAGTGCTGTAAAACAATAAATACCCACTAGAGTGCTAAAATTTGGCTTTACCAACTTTTACGATCACCTGACATGCGCTGATTTTAGTAGCTTTGTACAAGCGGGTGCATAAATTTAGCCGATTCTCACTCTGCCTTTTAGGCGCTTCAAACTCATCAAAAATCCGCTTACGATAAAAACTACGACCAAAAGAGATGCGATGCAAAAGATAAATTTGCCCGCCTCGCCAAAGCTGCGCCCCGTGTGTAAATTTAACATCGTTTTTCGTAGCCAAAGGGCGTCTTTACCGCCGCTACTAGCTCGCACGCGCTTTAAAAGTGCGCCGTTTCTTGCGTCTATCAAAATCTCACCTACGTTTTCTTTGTCGGTTTCATTTAACGGCACGTAAAAGATCCTAAATTTGCCCTCTCCTTGCGCAAATAGGCTAAATTCCTCGAAATTTTCGCCGACCTCGCTTCTAAAAATTCGCTCCGCCGTGTCAAATTCGCTTAAATTTAGCTGTGCGACCTTTTTCGCCTCGGGCGGGACGAAGTCGCTTTTTGGCGCGGACAGATCAAAAGCGCCGTTTATGAAATTTGACGCCGTGCGCGAGCTGAGATAAACGCCACTTAACGTCACTAAAACGAGCACCGCCGAAGCGTAAATGCCAAGCGAGCCGTGAAGTTTGTATAAATTTTTGCCGATAAAAAGCCTTGCGCTCCGCCTAAAAAACGGAAAATATAGCCAGATGCCAGAAAGTGCTAGCAAAAATAAAGCCAGAGTGGCAAGTAGCACGATGTCTTCACCAAGCGTGGCTAGCTCGCCGTTTATCAGCCCAAAGCCTAAATTTACGTGTAAATTTACGAGAATTTTCTCAAATTTATCGCCCGCGTCCGCACCGATCATCTCGCCCGTGTAAGGATCTATCAAAAAAGCGTCGAAATTTGCGTCATAAACGTCGGCGGCTAAATTTAAGCCATTTCTAACGAGCAAAATTTTAAAAGAAAAATCCCTGTTTTTCTCGCCGAAGCGGTTTAAAATTTCTGAAATTTTTGGCGGATCGCTGACGCCTCGGGCTAAATTTAGCGTCAAATTTTCGCGGTTTAAGACTTCTGAAATCTCATCCGCGTATGAAAGTAGCGCGCCCGAGATCGCCACCACCAAAAGCGGCAGCGAAAAGACGAGAGCTAGGATAAGATGAGCGTTAAAGCAAAATTTACCGCGTTTAAAGATCCGCCTCACGCCCACCCTTTAAATTTAGAAATTTACGTTAAAGCCAAGCTGGAATTTGCGTCCGTCCATCACGATCGCTTTGACCGGCTTTTGATCTATGAGCTTTTTATCGAAAAGATTATAGACGCTAAAATTTATACTCGCGTTTTTGGTGATTTTATAATTCACCCCGATATCGGTCAATGTGTAAGAATTCGTGCTTAAATTTACGCCGTTTTTGATCTTGCCTATGTAATCGACCTGCGCCCAGAAATTTAGCTCTTTATTAAAGTCGTAATCAAGCCCTGTTTTTAGCATATGACGTGGCAGATCGTTTAGAGATTTACCCTCGTTGGAGCCACTTTTTTGCTTTGACTGTGTATAGGTGTAGTTTGTGTGAAGGGCTAAATCCCGGAGGATATCCCAGTCAGCGGTGAGCTCTACGGCGTTTATCTCGGACTTGCCGACATTTACCTTTTCATAGATAGAAAAATAGGTCTTACCTTTGTAGGTGCAAGTCCAAGTGGCGGGATTGTAAAAATTAGCCCCGCTTCCCCAGCCACCGCATAATACGGCGTCGTCGATCTTATCTTTAAAGTCGGTGTGAAACGCCATCGCCTAAAATTTTAAATTTTGATTGTTGTCAAATGAAAATCCCGCTTCGTAATTCACGCTGGACTCCGACTTTAAGCTGCTTCTGCCTAGCCTTATGCCACGCCCTTGGTTGATCGGTATAGTTATACCATCGGCTCTATCGTCGATATTTGGCGTAGAGTATCCGGCCGAAACGCCGCCTTTTAGCGAGAAGTTATCGTTTATATGATAGACGATATATCCGCGCGGCGCGATGTGCCCGCCGTAGTCTTTGTCGTGATTGTATCTTAGCCCTGCTAATAGCGTGAGTGCGTCAGTGACGTAAAACTCATCCTCACCGAATATAGAAAAATCCCAGCGTGATAGGCTGTTGTCATCAACGAGGCTTTTTGACTTTTGTTTATAGTCGATCTTTTCATGACGATACTGCACGCCAAGTGTTAAGGTGTTCGAGTCGAAAAAATACGAGCCCTGAGAGTTAAAAACGCTGGAACGCAGCTTTATATCGTTTTGCGCGTGGTCGGAGTCTGATTTTGTGAGGTCTTGCATGATGTAGGTATCAAGGGCTAGCTTGTCGTTGTATCTGCCACTATGAGAGAGTGAAATTTGCGTATTTTCGTCGTTTTCGTGCGACTTGTAGCCAAGGTACGATGTCCTGCCGACCGTCCTTGTATTGATGCCTTTGGCACGCTTTAGATCAAGTACCAGCGCATCGTCATCAGTAACGTTATAAATGAGCTTTGCACCGTAGTTTTGTTCGGAATTTTTTGGATTTTCGTAGTCGTATTTATCCTCGAATTTATGAAAATATCTGTCGTAAAGCGAAAAGCCCAAGACATCGGGAATTAACGCGCCACTTAGATAGATACCCGTGGAGTAGTCATTGCCTATATCTTTATGCTTTGCTAGCGTGTAGTAGCTGTTTATATTGCCTGTAAATTCGTTTGAAAAGCCCTTGGTGATGATGTTGATGACGCCACCCATCGCGTCAGTACCGTAAAGCGAGCTCATCGGACCCCTGATAACTTCCACTCTTTGGATGGTGTTTGCAGGTGGTAAAAAGCCCTGAATCCCGCCCTGCGAGCCAAAGCCAGGAAAGCCGCTTTCATTTGAGATCGGACGACCGTCGATCAAAATTTTAGTATATTTTGAGTCCATGCCGCGCATCCTGATGTCGCTTTTGCCCTTCATAGAGCTGTTTCTAGGTGCGGCAAATACGCCCGGAGAGTCCTTTACGATGTCTGCTAAGTCTTTGTGATTTTTCTTTTCGATCTCTTTTTGGTTGATGACCGAGATAGACGCGGGCGCGTCTTTGATATTTTGTGCGAAACCGGTCGCACTGACGACCACCTCATCAAGCTTGACGTCCTTTACTTCGTCGGCTAAAAGGTAGCCGCTAAAGACATGTGAAATTTACGCATTTTTTGCCTTTAGTTTAAATTTGATTAGAAATTATAATTCACAAAATATTAATCTTTTATAAAATAATGAGACATATTATTAATATCGTTAAATATTTTCTAAGCCTTATGGCTTCCTTGATTTTTGGTAGCAATAGCGTCTAAACATTGATACCTTTTGAAACAAAGTCTAAATTTTTATTTGCTTTAAAATTCTAATAATACAAGATTATACTTTTTTTAATTTTAGCGCAGTATAATTGTTTAAATTTCATTATAGAAAGGAAATTAATGTCAGTAAAGCAAGAAAGACGGGATTTTATCGGTCTTGCGTTCGGTGCGGTCGCGGCTGTGGGCGGCGCACTCTCGCTGGTAGCCGTTAAAAAGACTTGGGATCCGCTTCCTAGCGTGAAAGCGGCGGGTTTTACGACGGTCGATCTAAGCCCGATGAAAGAGGGGGAGATGAGACAGGTCGAATGGCGCAAAAAGCCTATTTTCATCCTGAAAAAGAGCACGAGCATGGCTGCAAACGACAATCGCGATGTCGTCGTCGGCGACGCTAGATATATCGTCGTCATCGGACTTTGCACACACCTAGGCTGTATCCCCGAGTATAAAGCCAGCAAGCAAGAATTCATCTGTGCCTGTCACGGCGGCATATTCAATGTCGATGGAATCCAGACCTACGGACCGCCGCCAAGACCGCTTGACATACCTCCATTCAAGATAGACGGCACAAAGCTCGTTTTGGGCGAAACTAGCCCCGAATACGAAAAACTCGTAGCAAAAGCATAGGAGGCAAAGATGGCACAAATTCATAAATCAAGCGGCGTCATCGACTGGCTGGATCAAAGACTGGCATTTACCAAGCTGATGAAAGTGCTCGTCAGCGAGTACTGGATACCAAAAAACATAAATTTCCTTTGGGCGATGGGTGTTATCCTAACGACACTCTTTTTGTTACTTATCGTTACAGGCTTCTTACTTTTGATGTATTATAAACCGGATGTAAATTTAGCATTCGACAGTGTGAACTATACCATAATGCAAGAGGTCGAATACGGCTGGCTGTGGCGACATATACACGCGATCTCGGCATCGGTCGTCTTTCTCATAATGTACATCCACCTTCTTACCGGACTTTACTACGGCTCATATAAAAGAGGCCGCGAGGTCATCTGGATAAGCGGCATGGTGCTTTTCATCTGTTTTTCAGCTGAGGCCTTTAGCGGATATATGCTACCATGGGGACAGATGAGCTACTGGGCGGCGACTGTGATCACCCAGCTATTTGGCGGCGTGCCTGTCATCGGCGATGCACTGGTCGAGTGGATACGCGGAGACTACGCGGTAGGCGACTCCACACTGACACGATTTTTCATGCTTCACGTGTGCTTGCTACCGTTAGTCACGATAGTGGTTTTAGTCATCCACTTTTACTCGCTTCGCGTCCCGCACGTAAATAACCTAGACAGCGAGGAGATCGACTTTGAGCTAGAAGCTAACGAATACCTAAACGGCGACAGGAGCAAAGCCAAGGTCATACCGTTTTGGCCGGGCTTTTTGGCTAAAGACTTTATGTATGTCTCGTTTTTCATGATATTTTTCATATACCTTGTGTGCTATCACTTCAACTTTGCGATGGATCCGATAAATTTCGAGCCGGCAAACGCGCTCAAAACTCCGCCGCACATCTATCCGGAGTGGTATTTCCTCTGGCAATATGAAATTTTACGCGGATTTTTCTTTGACATACTTGGAATTTCAGCCTACAATATCGGTCTGATGGCATTTGCCTTTGCAGGAGTGGCGTTCATGCTGATCCCGCTACTCGATCGAAGCGACGTAGTAGCTCCGGCACATCGCCGCCCGCTATTTTTCGTATGGTTTTGGGTACTAGTCATCGACCTCATCGTGCTTTCTATCTACGGCAAGCTACCTACCGGCGGCATCAGCGACTGGATAGGATTTTTCTCGTCGCTACTATTTTTGTTTTTATTCATCGTCGCCTTGCCTACGATCACTATACTTGAAAGAAAAAGGGGATAATTATGAAAGAGCTTAAAATTTTTGCCATAGTTGTCGTCCTTTCGGGAGTTTTATACTGGGGTATCGAGCCTTACGCTCACAGCAAGCTTCATCCGCATACTGCGGCCGCCGAATACAACTTCTCGGCAGAAGATACCGACTACGCGAAGCATTTTTTAGAGGAAAAGATAAAGGCGCTTGACGAGGCTAAAAAAAGCGGCAATGAAAACGCAGTGCAAGCGGCACAAAAAGATGTCGATACCGCACAGAAAATTTTAGACGATTACACCGCATTTTGGGCTGATATAAACGCGATCGATCTAAGTAAGGGCGACGCGGCCAAAGGCGCTGAGACATTTACGGCCGGAGGCTGTGTCGGCTGTCACGGGGTAGAGGTCGCTGGTATGCCTGCACCTATGGATAACGAAACGGCTAGCCAGACATTTGGCGTAGTGCCGCCTGATCTTAGCACTGCGGGTAAAATTTACGACGATAAATTCCTGGCCGCACTCATCAAAAATCCTACGATGGCGCTCAAGCTGGCTCATAAATTTAACGACGAAAAGCCTTTCCCTATGACTGCATTTTTCGGAGCCGGTGGCGAGGATATGAACAAAGAGATAGCCGATATCGTGGCCTATCTAAAGTCTGTTTCCGCAGAGTATGAGAAGCAACACGGCGCCATAAGCGACGCAAAGCTCTTTGAGGACGCATGCCAAAGATGTCACGATATGAAATACGACAAAAAATACGCCCTTAGCAACAAAGTGAATCTAGCCGCCTACATGGGCTCTAACCCTCCCGATCTTTCGATGATGATCCGCTCTAAGAACTCGGATAATTATCTGGCTAAATTCATCAACAATACGCAAAAGATGCTACCGGGTACCTCTATGCCGCGTGTGGGTCTGGATAAAGCCGCTGAGGACCAGATCGTATCCTACATACAAAAAGTGGGTGATAGCAAGAAAGATGAGCGCGAGAGCCTCGGAATTTACGTGATGATCTACTTTTTCATACTTGGAATTTTCGCTTGGCTTTGGAAGCGTAAAGTCTGGAGCGAGCTTCACTAAAATTTTACGGCTTGTCTTAAGGGGCAAGCCGTGAGATACATAGTGTTACCAGATTTTGAAAGGTCCTGTTTAGATGCCTTTAAAGAAACGCTTCATAAAATTTGACTACGCTAGAGTGCTTAAAATTTTAAAAAATCAACAATCCGCTAAAACAAAGCCGCACTTTCCAGCTCTTTTCCAAACTCGGTGCTAAATTTCTCATCGGCGCTTATCTTTTCTGCGATCCTGCCCTCATCAAGCAATATGATCTCATCGCAAAATATCCTTGCAAGCGCGATGTCATGCGTGATAAAAAGAAACGACAGCTCGTTTTTGAGTGCCAAAAGTAGCTGTAAAATTTGTATCCGAAGTGTCAGATCGAGGTTTGAAAGCGTCTCGTCAAGTATCAAAATTTTAGGCTTTATCGCTAGGGCGCGAGCTAGGCAAACGCGCTGGATCTGCCCTCCGCTGAGGCTAGTGGCTTTACGCTGCAAAAATCTCGGCTCAAGCTGCACGAAGCTAAGCATCTCAAGCACGCGCGTCTTGATCTCTTGCGCGCTAAATTCGCCAAGATACATAAGTGGCTCTTTTATCACGTCAAACACGCTTGAAGCGGGATTTACCGAGCTTAGTGGGTCTTGAAAGACGATTTGCACGTTTTTGTAAAGCTCTCTTCTGCTTGCCAGCGTATCGACACGCAGTTTTTCACCAAGAATCTTCACCTCGCCAAAGCTAGGGCGCATCAGCCCCATGATGATGTTTGCTAGCGTGCTTTTGCCACATCCCGATCTGCCAAGTAGCCCGAGCGCACGGTTTTTACGCAGATTAAAGCTAACGTTTTTTAAAATTTCACTCTCTTTTTTGCCGCCAAAGAGCGTATAGCTGGCGTAGGAGTGACTTAGGCCCGATATCTCGATAGCAGTCGGTGCGTCTAAATTTACATTTGCTTTGACACCGTCTGAGGCAGGAGTAAATTTCATCAGGTATTCAAAAGCCCCCACCAGCTCGCGACTAGCAGGGTGAGTCGGACGCTCAAAAATTTCCCTCGTATCGCCGCTTTCTACGATGCGCCCTTCGCTCATCACGGCAAGTCGGTCAGCCACTTTCGCCACCACGCCAAAATCATGAGTGACAAGCAACATGCCGATATTTCGCTCTTTGACTAGTCGCTTTAAAAGCTCTAAAATTTTATCTTGCGTCAGCAGATCAAGATCGGTCGTAGGCTCGTCGGCTATTATAAATTTAGGAGAGACCAGCAGTGCGAGCGCTATCATAGCGCGCTGGAGCATACCCCCGCTCATCTGGAAAGGATACATATCATAAACTAGCTCCCCAAGCCCGACATCAGCAAGCGTGCTTACGATGAGCTCTTTAAAATTTCGATCCGCCCTGCCGACCGCCCTTAGCGAGTGTAGCGCATGAGTGCCGATGGTGAGGATAGGATTAAAGGCTGTTTTTGGGTTTTGCATGATGATAGAGATAGGGCGTAGGCGCATATCGCGGCTATTTAGCTTGGTGCCGTTATATAAAATTTCGCCGCTCGTTTTTTTGAGCGTAGCGGGTAAAAAGCCAAGCACGGACATCGCGCTTAGTGTCTTTCCGCTGCCACTCTTGCCCACAAGGGCTAAAATTTCGCCCTGACCTAGCTTAAAGCTCACGCCCTTCACCAGCTCGTGCTCGCCGTTAGTTATGTTTAAATTTTTAAGCTCGAGCGTATTCATCGCAAACCTCTAAATTTTGCCCCGCATCAAGCTTGTCGCGAAGATGATCGCCTATGATGTTAAAGCTAGCCACGCATAAAAACAGCGCCACGCCAGGATAGAGCATGAGCTCTGAGTGAGTGAATATAAAGTCCTTTGCATCGCTTATCATTATGCCCCACTCGGCCTTTGGTGCACGCACGCCAAGCCCAAGGAAGCTAAGGGCCGAGATATGAAGCATGATGTGTCCGATGTCTAGCGTGCCAAGTATCACGCACTGTGAAAGTATCGGGCGCAGCATATTTTTCTTAAAATTTACAGTCTCGCTCGCGCCGCTGATACGTGTTATGAGGATGTATTCTTTGTTTTTTAAAGACAGCACGACAGATCGCACCATCCTAGCGTACCATGCCCAGTGCGATACGGCGATCGCGATGATGACGTTTATGAGCCCGGTGCCTAAAACGCCCACCAAAAACAGTGCCAAAATGATAGTCGGAACGCTAAAAAACACATCGCAAATTCTCATCAACACCTGATCTATCCTGCCACCCACAAAGCCGCTGATGGCACCCACTAGCACGCCTATTAAAAGGATCAGCCCAAGCGTAGCAAACGTCGAGCCAAGAGAGACGCTAGAGCCGTAAAGAAGCCTGGAGAACACATCTCTGCCAAGATGATCGGTGCCTAAAATATGCTCGCTGCAAGCAGGCATAAATTTAGCCGACAAATCGATCGCCTCCGGATCATAAGGTGCGATGATGGGCGCGAATACGCAAAATATCACCATCAAAGCCGCCACTACGAAAGCAAGCTTTAAAACAAGCCCTCTCATACCGCAAGCCTCACGCGAGGGTCGATGTATGCGTAGATTATGTCGATTATGAGGTTGCTTACTATAAACACCAGCGCCATGAAAAGGATGAAGCTTTGGATGACCGGATAGTCGTTGTTTATGATAGCAGCGACCGTGTATCTACCTATGCCCGCGTATGCAAAGACGTTTTCGATCACCATCGCAGAGCCCACGAGCTCGCCAAGGTGCATGCCAAGAGCCGTGACGATAGGTATGAGCGCGTTTTTCAGAACGTAATGGACGATGACTTGAAATTTAGCGATGCCACGCATATTTGCGTATAAAACATGCCTTGAATGCATGAGCTCTAGCATATTTGTACGTATGAGCCGCGCATTTATGGCTATACTCATGAACGAGATCGCAAAGGCGGGCATGATGATATGGCTAAGCCCACCCGTGCCAAACGGAGGCAAAATTTTAAATTTCACCGAAAAAACGCTGATTAGTATGAGCGCCAGCCAAAAATTCGGCGTGCTCACGCCCAAAAACGATATGAACCTCACGATATGATCGACCCATTTGTCCTTATAAAGCGCGGACAAAATTCCAAGCGGCAAAGAGACCGCGACCGTAAGAAGCAAAGCAAAGCCGATCAGCTTTAGCGTGTTTGGCAGATAATACGCCATATCCGCACTTACCTGCGAGCCCGTGATATACGAGCGTCCAAAGTCAAGCGTGAGCGCCTTTTTAAGCCATAAGAGGTATTGCTGTAAGAGCGGTTTATCTAGCCCTAACACCTCTTTGGCGTGGGCTAGAGCTTGATCGCTTGGCGAGATACCAGAGGCGTTTAGATAGCTCATCGCTGCGTCAGTGCCGTTTAGACGGAGTATCAAAAATATAAAAACCGACACCACCAAGAGCATCGGCACGATATAGGCAGTCCGTCTAAAGATATAGCTTTTCATTTAGGATAAATTTCGTTGAATGGGTAGTGATTTTGAAAGATACTAGTCCTTGCTCCGCCTACTTTGTCGTTTGATATCCAGATCATGCTCTCATGTGAGATAGGCAGATATACGGCCTCGTCATGAAGCCTTGTAAGGACGTTTTTTATGAGCGAGCCTTTTTTGTTCTCATCGAAAGTCTTTAAAATTTCACTTATATTTTCATCTATCCAAGCTTTGTCTTTTAGTCCAAGCTGAGCTTGATAGTCCGCGTGAGAAGGCAGTCTCATCGAGGCTAGAAACATCACAGGATCATAAGGTACGCCCCAAGTGGAGTTAAATATCATGCCAAAATCGCCACTGCGTTGCTTTTTATAAAATATCGTAGATTCATCGGCATTTAGCTGTAAATTTACGCCGATTTGCTTCAGCTCGGCTTGTAAAATTTCGCCGATGCTCTTAAACGTGGCGTTAGTACCGATATAAACCAGCTCGATCTTAAGCTCCTTGCCGCCTTTGTATCTTATGCCGTCTTTGCCCATCTCCCAGCCGCCTTTTTGCAAAATTTCATTTGCGGCCTTTTTATCGAATTTATACGGCTTAAGCTCTATGTCACAATACGGCAACTTACTGTAAAATAAGGCGTCAGCGCTCTTTTGAACGCTAAAAAATATGGAATTTGCGATCGCGTTTTTATCGACGGCTAAATTTAGCGCCTCCCTCACGGCGCGATCGTTTGTCGGGGATTTATTAGAATTTAGCGCCAAAACGAGCGTGTTCATAGGCTCCGAGACCTTGACCTCGTAGCTTTTTTTGAGCTCGTTTATCATATCAAAAGAGATCTGCCCGTTGCCGTAGATGAGATCGACCTCACCCGTCTGAAGCGCGACGACCTTTGTGTTTGGATCGGGTATCACCTTTGCGACTATCTCGTCAAATTTTGGCTTTTGGCCCCAGTAGTTTTCATTTTTTACGAAAATATCGTTTATGCCAAGCTTGGTAGAGGCCAGCTTCCACGCACCGGTGCCCACGGGAGCGATGATGCCGTCTTTTGTGCTGTTAGTGTCCTTCATCGCTAAAGGCGAGATAAATCTAAACGGACGCACCAAAGAGAGCTCTTTTAATGTCGGCTCGTAAGCGTTTTGCAGGTGCAAAGCGATGGTTTTATCGTCTATTATCTCGCAGTCTTTTAAGATATTTGCAAGCTCCAGCCATTTGTGTCGGTCGCGATTTGCCAGTATCGCGTCAAAATTTAGCTTTACGGCCTTTGCGTCAAAGCTCGCTCCGTCGCTAAATTTCACCCCTTCTCGTAGCGTGAAAACGTATGTTTTGCCCTCATCGGCGATCCTCCAGCTAACGGCTAGCTTAGGCACTATTTTGCCATCCTCGCTATACTCGACAAGGCTCTCATAAAGCATATCTTGCGCCCACATCTCGTTTGGCGAGTAAAGGTGCGGATTTAGCGGGCCTACGTTTTTTGATGTAGCGAAATTCAGCGTATTTTTAGCCTCTGCAAAAGACAAAAGCAATACCAACGCCAAAAAAATATTTTTAATCATTCCTACCCCCTTAAATAATACTGAAAATATATTTGTAGTATTTTAATGGAATTTAGCTGCGATTGTCAAGTAAATTTTATCTCGTTATTTCAAAAACGCAAAAGTCAAAGTAGCGAAGCGACTAGAATTTAAAAAATTTAAAAGCAAGCCGACGCCCCACATAAGCAGGGCGTCAAATTTAAAGAATTTTAGTTTAGGGTCTTAAGCAAAAAATGGCTTTATCTGCTCTATCCAAGCAAGGATCCTGCCTTCGGTCTTGTCGCTTTCATTATCCGCATCGAGTGCAAGACCTATAAATTTACCGTTTCTTACGGCATCAGAGCCGTCAAATGTGTATCCGTCGGTGCTCACTTCGCCTACCGGCTTTGCACCTTGCGCCACTACTGCGTCATAAAGCTTAGCCATGCCGTTGCAGTATTCGTCCGAGTAGCTCTCGCTGTCGCCCATACCAAAAAATGCGGCCGTCTTACCGCTAAGCTTTAATGCGCTAAAATCAAATGCGTCCCAGTCGTCTTGTAAGTCGCCGCTACCCCATGTAGAGGTGCCAAATATCAGCTTATCAAAGCTATTTATCTTTTGCGCATCGATGTCACAGATATTTAAGACTTCATTCTCAAGGCCTAAATTTTCGCCTAGAAACTGAGCCGCCTCTTCAGTATTTCCCATACTGCTTCCGTAGATTATACCTATCATCTCTTTCCTTTTTAAAAAATTTTATTACTAATCGTATAAGGCACGAGCTTTAAAGAGCCTTGCATGCAGCCGCAATGCCTAACCTCAACATGATGTTTAAACTCTTTATTTCGCGGGAAAACGATGTAAATTCTCTCGTGATTTTTAGAATTTAAAACGCCCACAGCACGATTTATCTCGTCGCTAAGATTTCGCATGTCATCAAGATTTACGTATTTAAAGCTTGGCATAACGCTAAGAAGCTCTCTGCCGCCTTGTCTGATCGAGATGATACCGTTTTCAAAAGCGACCTCTTTGTCGTGATGTTTGGCGGCTATTTTATCATAAACAAACTGAGAAAACATATCGTTTGCGTCAAGACAAATTTCAAACTCCCCCTTTGCATAAAGCATCTTTATCATCTTTGCAGCCACGTGTTTTGGCTGCTTTGCGATAAATTTCAGCGAGCTGAATTCATTTTTTAAATATGCGCTTATAATGGCATTTGAGGCCAGGCAAAGGCTATTTGCGCATTTGGAATTTAAAAATTTAGGCTTTAAAAGCGTGTTTATGCGAGCGTTAAAAATATCTTTGATGTTCAAAAATTTCGCGTAGCTAAGCGGGATAGCCAGATCCCGCTCGACGCTAGCGTTGTAAAGCGTGATGAAAATTCTAGCTTGCGAGAGCTTGTCAAGCCCTGCAAAAATACTTGGAGTTATTTCGCCAATATCTGATGAATGCCCGAATTTCATCGATTATTCTGCTTTGCATCCAAATTCCTTATCCAGTCCAAAGACCTTGCAGTATTCGCAAAATACGCAGCTGACGCTTCGTTTTGCACAGACTATCGGGATGTTGCGTTTTTTGGCTTGAGTTTTTATCGTTTTCATCGTGTTGTGATTTAAAAAACTAGTCAGCATCACGACGCACTCGGTATCTTGAGGGATAGGCTTGCGATTTACGCGGTTTTCGTTTCTGGCATCCCAGTGCTCGATCTTTTCTGCGCCCAAATCATGCAAAACGGCTTTTATTGGCGTTATCTCATCTGCTCCGATTACTAAAACTGACATATCAAACTCCTAAACTAAATTTTATTGATAGTGATTATAAGTTATCTTAGCTAAATTATTTCTTAGTTATGAAATTTATTATCAATTTATGAGAAGAATCGTAACATGAAATTTAAAGGCTTTGTTTTACCTTTAGGCTAGCTTATCGACTTTAGGATAAAATCTATCCTTCCTGTCCGCTTTAAAATTTTCATCGCCGTTTAGAAATTTATCTATGTAGGTTATGTTGTAAAATTCCTTTGCGACCATGATATTGCCGTTACTTAGATAGATCGCGTATTTGTTGTCCGTGAGCCTTGAGACTAGCTTCGCACCAAGCTCTTTTAGGCTTTTAAACTCATTTTTGGCTTCATCGGCTTTGACCGCTATCTTGTCAAAATCAAGCGAATTTATCTGTTCCTCACTCATCGTTTGTATCTCTTGGTTCGGGCTGATGCGTTTGTCTTTGCTGAGGGAATTTAGACTGCCCGTGTCAGAGTAAAGCTCATTCACCACGATCTCGCGTCCGCTGTCAAATCTAAGCGTGATAAACCCGCTCTTGTTAAGCTTCATCGCTACGACCGCATCGGTATCTTTTAGCGCGTATGCGGTGGCCTTCTCGTCATTTTCAAAGCCAAATTTCACCCTTTGCAAATTCTTTTGGCTAAAGCTCATTCCCGTTGCAGCTTTAAACTCGTTTTCGATGCTTACCATACGCGAGGATTTGGTCGTTCGCAGCTTTGCTATCAGCACATCGGCATCTGGCGCACCGCTATCTTTTAAATTTTTGATCAGCTCATCGACTCTCTCGTAATGCTCGCTTGAGGCAGCCATGTAATCCTCATAAAGCTTTTTAAAATTTTGCTTTTGATACTTCGTGTAGGAGAAGTCCTCGCTAAGGCCCTCATGCGTCTTTACGATCGGGTTGAATTCCGCCAGGCGCGCGTTGCCGTCCAGGCTCTTTTTAAGATAGGCAAAATTTATTAGCTTACTGGTTTTGTTAAAGACTTTGTTGTCTCTTAAATCGACCCAGCCGTCCGCTCCGGCATATTTTTGAAAGAAATTTTGCACTTCGTCGTTTTGCAGCCTCTCGTATCGATATTCGGCCTTTACGAGCGTGTAAGGGTTTGACGCGTTGCGTGTTTGGCGGTAGTCGAGATAATCTATATTTTTCTTTTCGAGTAGATATTTTTTAGCATTATTTTTTGGTAGCGCATCGATCTTGGCGTTATATTCGTCCGTCTCTTTTTGCGCGTAGTTTATTATCTCGTCTTTTATAAATTTCGTGAGGTCTATGCCGTTAAGCAGATCGCTAAGCCTTGAAATTTTCTCATTCCCGTCTTTATCGTAGCCCTTGATCTTTATCTTGTAAAACAGCTCGTCCTCTGACGAGAGCGTCCCGTCCTTGTTGCTATCAAGCCCAAATAATGCACTAGCACCGTTTAGCTCCAAGGTATTCGTCCCGTCATCATAAAAGTCTAAAAACAGCTTCACATCACCGTAAGCGTTCTTTAAGGCTTTTAAAACGCCATCATCGTTTAAATTTTTATATTTTTTGTCAGACACCGCCCAAAGATCGCTTTTTACATCTCCCGAAAAGGACTTGTCTTTATCCATGAAAGCTTGTGCGTTTATGGAGTTGAAATACAAATTTTCATTTATGCCGTTCGTGCCGAGCTTATATCCGGCTGCCTCGGCACTTATGTATTCAGAAATCAGCCTTTGCGCCTCTTTTTGCAAGCTCTCTCTTTGATTTAAAAGTATAGGATCTATCTTTTGCGCACCGGACGCATTTAGCTGTAAATTTTTGATATCCGTATCGATAGCGTAAGTATCGCGAGCTAAATTTAAAGTGCCGACGATGTTCATTTAACATCCTTTTAAATGAATTTCTTTTTATATCGGCAAAAATATATAAAAATTTTAGACTCTATTAAAATATTTCATTGATTTTCAGCTTTCAAAGCAGGAGAATGCGAACAACATACCTGTAAAAACTTTATGAAGCGGATGCTATTGCCACCGATTTTTGCTTCGTGCTATGCACTCGTAACGAGACTTCGCTACGAGGACAGGAAAGCGGTAGCTGACCACGTAAATCGTGCTATATGTTCGGCGTCTTACGGAGTGAACAAGGTTTTTGCTTTACTTCGTTCGCAACTGCAAAGCAGAAGCGAAGCAAGTGTCAATGATTTATTATAAAAGAGTCTTTCTTTTTATATCGACAAAAATATATAAAATTTTACTGAGCCAAAGCCAAATTCACAGCCTCGCTGATATGTATCAAAGTGGTGTCAAAGAGTCTCGCGTCCGTATCCTTTTGCGCTACCAAAAGCCCTATTTCGGTGCAACCAAGTATTACACCCTTTGCGCCGCAAGCCTTTAAATTTACAATGATAGAGAGAAATTTTTGCTTTGAAGCGGGTGAAATTTCACCATGGCAAAGCTCGTCAAAGATGACGTCATTTACGAGTTTCATCTCGTCCGCGTTAGGAGTAATGACCTCTACACCGCCACGCATTAGCTCATCTTTATAAAAAGGCTCGCTCATCGTGTAGATCGTGCCAAGCAGTCCCACTTTATCTATATCGCATCTTTTTAGCTCCTTTAGTGTCGCAGTGGCGATATGCACTACGGGCACGCTCACAGCGCTTTGCACCGCGTCATAGACCTTGTGCATGGTGTTCGTGCAAATAAATATCGCGTCCGCACCGCCTCTTTGTAAAATTCTAGCGTGAGCGGCTAAAATTTCGCCCGCCTCGTCCCATTTGTCAAGCCTTTGGCACTCTTCGATATGCTCGAAATTCACGCTACTTAGCAAAATTTCGCCGCTATTTAGCCCGCCAAGCCTTTCGTTTATCTTTTTGTTGATGAGCTGGTAATAAGCGATCGTCGATTCGTAGCTCATACCACCGATAAGACCTATCTTTTTCATTTTAGCTCCTTTAAATTTAGAACGAATTTTAGCCAAATTTAATAATAAAGTCAGAAAACGATGAGGTAAAATTTCACATGGCAACGAGGGTCAAGCTGATTTTTAAACCTGCCGTTAGGCAAGTAGCAGGTCATGAGCGAAATTCTAACCAGCCAAAATCAGACAGGCGAAAGCATAGCCGCGATTTTCGTTCGTGATGAGCGAGCGATTTACAAACACCATAAATAAAATTTTAAACCAAAATCCGCACAAACCAGCATCCATGCGGCTTAAATTTTAAATTTACGCCTCTACCGCCATGTCGGTAGCGGTCTCGCTCGTCTGCGCGTCAGCAGAAATTTCTTGCTCCACCTCATCGCTAAAATCAGCCATTGCAAGGCGTTTTAGCTGGCGGTAGCGACGTTTGGCGTCCTCTTTATTTTTGCGTAGTAGCTCGTCTGCGTGCTCGGGGTTTGTCTTTTTGAGCGAGTTGTAGCGCACCTCGTTTAGCAAAAACTCCTCGTAAAGCGTCCAGTCAGGCTCTTTTGACGTCATTTTCAGAGGATTTTTGCCCTCTTTCATGAGGCGCGGGTCGTAGGTGTAGGTCGGCCAGTAGCCGCACTTCGTCGCTAGCTCACCCTGTCCGCCAGAGTGCGCCATGCCGCCTTTGATACCATGCGCGATACACGGCGAGTAGGCGATGACGAGACTTGGACCTTCGTAAGCCTCCGCCGCCATGATCGCTTTTATCGTGTTTGCTTGGCTGGCGTTGGAGTTTATCTGCGTGACGAAGATGTTGCCGTAGGTCATCGCGATGTAGCCCAGATCCTTTTTTTGCATCGGTTTGCCCGAGGCGGTAAATTGCGCGATCGAGCCAGCGCGGCTTGATTTGGAGCTTTGACCGCCTGTGTTTGAATACACCTCTGTGTCAAGCACCAGCACATTGACGTTTTCACCGCTTGCTAGCACGTGGTCTAGCCCGCCAAAGCCGATGTCATACGCCCAGCCGTCGCCACCGATGATCCATTGCGATTTTTTGGCGAGATATTTTTTGAGGCTTAAAATTTCGCGCACGCCAGGAGCGCCCAAATTTTGCTCTAAAATTTTAACTAGCATATCGCGGATCTGCGCGCTCTTTTCGCCGTCGTTTTTGAAATTTATCCAGTCGGTGTAAAGTGCGGCGAGTGCGTTTGGCACGGCATCCTTGGTGCGAAGCATGATGTCTTCGATGCGGTGGCGGATGGTCTCGACCGCTACGTTCATACCCATGCCAAATTCGGCGTTATCCTCAAATAGCGAATTTCCCCACGCCACGCCGTGTCCGTCTTTGTTCGTCGTGTATGGCGTGCTAGGCGCGCTACCTCCATAAATAGAGCTACATCCTGTGGCGTTTGCCACGATCATGCGCTCGCCAAAAAGGCGCGTGATGAGCCCGATATATGGCGTCTCGCCGCACCCCGGACACGCTCCGTGAAACTCAAACAGCGGCTGTGCGAAGCTCGATCCTTTCACGCTTTCTTTGCTCATGAGATCGTCTTTGTAGCTCACATTTTTAAATAAATAATCAGCGCTAATTTGCTCGTTTTTATCAAGCTCCTCGCCAAGAGGCACCATCACGAGCGACTTTTCCTTGCTCGGGCAGTTTTGCGCGCAAAGCTCGCAGCCGGTGCAGTCAAGCGGACTGACTTGAATTTTATATTTTAGCCCTTTGAGCTCTTTGCCTTTTGCGTCCAGGACGTGATCTTTGACGCTTTGCGGGGCGGAATTTAACTCCTCGTCATTGATGAGAAACGGGCGGATGACCGCGTGCGGACAGACGAAGGCACACTGGTTGCACTGGATACAGTTGCCCTCGATCCACTTTGGCACCATGACGCCGATACCGCGCTTCTCGTAAGCTGTCGAGCCGTTTTCAAAATGTCCGTCCTCAAAACCCAAAAACGCCGAGACCGGCAGGCTGTCGCCCTGCGCGGCATTGATCGGTTTAACGATATTTTCGATAAATTTATTGCCCCTATACGCACTCACGCCGCTATGGTTGTCCTCGCTTAAATTTACCCACGCAGGATCGATCGCGACCTTCACCAGTCCGTCAGCGCCCACGTCGATCGCCTTGTAGTTCATCTCCACGATCGCTTCGCCCTTTTTGGCGTAGGCTTTGTGGGCGTATTCTTTCATGTATTTTTGCGCGTCTTCAAAAGGGATGATGTCTGCAAGCTTGAAAAACGCCGACTGCATGATCGTGTTCGTGCGGTTTTTGAGCCCTATTTCGCGGGCGAGTTTGGTGGCGTTGATGATGTAAAAATTTACGCTTCGCTGGGCTAAAATTTTCTTTACTTTATTTGGTAGCTTCGCCACAGTTTCAGCCGCGTCCCAGATGGAATTTAAAAGAAACGTTCCGCCCTGTCTGATACCGCCGATCACGTCGTAGATGTCAAGATACGCCGCGACCGAGCAGGCGACAAAATGCGGGTTTGAGACGAGGTAGGTCGAGCGGATCGGGTTTTTACCAAAGCGTAGGTGCGAGCGCGTGTAGCCACCTGATTTTTTGCTGTCGTAGGCAAAATACGCCTGCGCGTAAAGCGGGGTCTTGTCGCCGATGATTTTGATGGAGTTTTTATTCGCTCCGACCGTGCCGTCCGCGCCAAGTCCGTAAAATAGGCACTCTTTGACGCTCTCGTCACTTAGTGAAATTTTCTCCCCGACAGGTAATGATGTAAATGTCACATCATCGACGATACCGACGGTAAAGCCGTCCTTTGGTCGCTCTAAATTTAAATTTTCAAACACGGCCAGCATTTGTGCGGGATCAACGTCCTTTGAGCTTAGACCGTATCTGCCGCCCACGATCACGGGCTGGTTTTCGCGTCCGTAAAATGCCGCTTTGATGTCAAGATATAGCGGCTCGCCCAGGCTACCGGGCTCTTTCGTGCGGTCTAGCACGGCGATGCTTCGCACGCTTTTTGGCATCACATCAAAGAGATATTTCACGCTAAACGGACGATAGAGATGCACTTTGATGACGCCCACCTTTTCGCCCTTTGCGCGTAGATGATCGACCACTTCTTCAAGTGTCTGCGTCACCGAACCCATCGCCACCACAACGCGCGTCGCGTCAGGATCGCCGTAGTAGTTAAAGGGCTTATACTCGCGTCCGGTTATAGCTGAAATTTCACGCAGATACTCCGCCACGATGTCAGGCACGGCGTCGTAGAAGCGATTGCTAAGCTCTCTTGTCTGGAAGTAGATGTCATCGTTTTGCGCTGTGCCGCGGGTTTTTGGGCTTTCTGGATTTAGCGACTCGTCTCTAAATTTTTGCACCGCGTCTTTATCAAGAAGCCTATCAAAGTGAGAATAATCCATCACCTCGACTTTTTGTATCTCGTGGCTCGTGCGAAAGCCGTCAAAAAAGTGCAAAAACGGCACGCGCCCCTTTATCGCGGCAAGGTGAGCGACGCCCGCGATATCCATCACCTCTTGCACCGAGCCGCTAGCTAGCATCGCCCAGCCCGTTTGGCGACAGGCGTAGATGTCTTGGTGATCGCCAAAGATCGATAACGCCTGAGCCGCCAAGGAGCGCGCGCTAACGTGGATGACGCCAGGCAGCAGCTGCCCCGCGATCTTATACATATTTGGGATCTTTAAAAGCAAGCCCTGCGAAGCCGTGTAGGTCGTGGTCAGTGCGCCTACTTGCAGTGAGCCATGCACCGTGCCCGCAGCTCCGCCCTCGCTTTGCATTTCGACGACTTTAACGGGCATACCAAATAGATTTTTCTTGCCCTGAGCCGCCCACATATCGGTGTAGTCCGCCATCGGCGAGCTAGGAGTGATCGGGTAGATGCCTGCGACCTCCGTAAATGCGTAAGCCGCGTGCGCCGCAGCCTCGTTTCCGTCCATAGTTTTCATTATTTTACTCATTATTTGCCCTATTTTGAAAATCTTTAATTATAAGATTAAATCCTAAAAATTTACCTTAACGCGCCGATGTGATTTTAAAATTTAGCGTTTTGTAAATTTAGCAAAGTCCAAAATTTAGGGATTTTGACGCGAATTTAAAATTTTGCTTTCGGACGATTTTGATAAAAGGTAAGTGCAAATTTAGGTTTAAATTTGGACTTTGTTTTGGTAAATGTTTAATATACTAAACGCTTCGCAAATCTTATTTGCTGTGAATTTTTAAATTTAACGTTGCAGCGCCGTCAGGCACGAATGCAACCTCTTAGGCGTGCAGTGAGCGAACACGTTTGCAGACACGAGCAGTGTCTGTCGTGTGAGCGAAAAATGGCAAGGGCGGAAAGGGGCGATACTCGAACGCTGGTCGCGTTCTTCCGCAAGTAGAAACACCATTCCTCTCCTTGAAAAAATAATAATGGAATAACGCGCATATTTGCGGATACAACCAGCGTCCGCTTTTCGCTACTTGCTCGCATCTTAAATTTTTACACTTCACTTAAATTTACAACACCGCGTCAAATCCAAAAATTTACAACCCAAATTCCCACCCTCGCCCATCATAAATTTTGCTAAAATAGACATTTCAAAAGGAAAAATTTTAATGATAAACGTTCATCGTATCGCCTATTTTAGGGTCATCGCGCTTGCATTTGCCGCATTTATCTTTAACACCACCGAATTTGTTCCTGTCGCCCTACTTAGCGATATTGCGAGCGATTTTAGCATGCGGGTTTCAGACACCGGGCTCATTATCACGATCTACGCGTGGATGGTCACGATCTTGTCGCTACCTTTCATGCTGATGACCGCGAAATTGGAGCGCAAAAGGCTGCTTTTAAACGTATTTTTGCTCTTCGTCGCCTGTCACGTTTTATCTGCCGTGGCGTGGGATTTTTGGGTGCTGGTACTCGCTCGTATCGGTATCGCCGCCTCGCACGCGATATTTTGGTCGATCACCGCATCGCTCGCCGTCAGGGTCGCGCCGATAAACAAAGGCTCGCAAGCAATCGGACTGCTCGCACTTGGCACGTCGCTTGCGATGGTGCTGGGGCTGCCGCTTGGGCGCGTCGTGGGCGATACCTTTGGCTGGCGCGTCACGTTTGGCTTGCTTGCGGCGTTTGCGGCGGCGGAAACGCTGCTGCTTTATAAAATTTTGCCTCTTTTGCCAAGCAGGCGCGCGGGCTCGCTCAAAAGCCTGCCGCTGCTAGCCAAAAAGCCGCTTTTGATGACGCTTTACGCCCTTACGGTGCTCATCGTGAGCGCGCATTTTACGGCGTATAGCTACATCGAGCCCTTTATCAAGCAGCTTGGCGCGAACGGGGGTGGCTTCATCACGATATTTTTGCTGATTTTTGGCTTTTCAGGCATCGTGGCGAGCCTGCTTTTTGGCAAATTTTACAAACTCATACCAAACGGCTTTCTGATAGTCTCGATCCTCTTTATCACGGCTTCGCTGCTGGCGCTAAATTTGCTCATCAAAAACGAGACGCAAATGCTGCTGTTAGCCTTTGTTTGGGGGCTTGGGATCTCCGGCATCGGGCTAAGTATGCAGATAAAGGTGCTAAATTTAGCTCCAGAGGCGACGGACGTGGCGATGTCGATATATTCGGCGATTTATAACATCGGCATCGGCGGTGGCGCGCTCATAGGGCATCAGGTGATGACGCACCTTGGGCTAGCGCGTGTAGGCGACGCGGGAGCGGTATTTGGAGCGTGCGGACTGGTTTTGTTTTGCGCCGCACTGCGGAAATTTAAACCCGCCGGCAAAGGGTAAATTTGGCTTTGAATTTATTGCCGCAAAGGGATAAATTTGCTTTGGGGATGTAAATTTAGCCCGCTAACTTTGTGAAATTTGATTGCACCGCCTTTCTTGTCCGTCTCGTTAAACGATAGAATCAGGCGCGAAGTCGTAGTTTCTCCGCCTTTGCGCCAATTATTTTCAGCCCTTGTCCTTTACAAAACTCGCAAAGCACGAACCGCTTCGCTTCGGTGCGGGTAGCAGAGAAAATAATAAATTTTACACGCACTCAAAAATATTTTTCTTTCATAATAGCTTTAAATTTTGCAAATTTTAGTCGCGACAAATTTAAACAAACCGACAAAATCCCAAAAATAAACGCTTCAAAATCAAATTTAGAAATTTAAACCCGGCAAATATAAACATTTTAACAACACATAAAATCTAAATTTAACAAAAAAATTACTTTTTAGAAATTATATTTTTTTAAAATTACGTAAAATTTTTTAGGAGGATCAAAATGAAAATGCTTAAATGCTTGTCATTAGCAGCTGTGTTGGCGTTAAGTATAAACGCCCGGGATGTCGTATTAAACGGCGAAAACGTAACTCCGGCTCAGATCGTGGAAATTTCAAACGGAGCCAAGGTCGCAATCGATAAAAAAGCGATGCAAAAGGCGCGAAAAGCTCATGAAATTTTGCTTGACGCCGCAAAGGACGGACAGAAAATTTACGGACTGACCGTTGGCGTGGGGCTAAATAAAGATAAAAAATTCGTCGATGCGAAAGGAAATTTAGACTCCGAGGTCATCAAGGCTTCTACTGCGTTTAACATCGGGCTCATACATGCGCACTGTGGCGGTGTGGATGAGGATATGCCGCTGGCTACGGCTCGCGCGGTGCTTGCCACAAGGCTAAATAACATGCTGTTTGCCGGTGCGGGCGTGCAAGAAGACGTGATAAATTTGTATAAAGAATTTTTAAATCAAGACATCATCCCGGCTATGCCAAGCCGCGGCTCGATGGGCGAAGCCGACATCACGATCCTAGGGCACGTCGGGCTTGCGATGCTGGGCGAAGGGTATGTGTATTACAAAGGCGAAAAGATGCAAGCCGCCGAGGCGTTAAAACGTGCCGGGCTTAAAAAACTCTCTCCTTTTGGAAAGGACAGCCTCTCGATCTTAAGCTCGAACGCCTACTCAGCCGCGCTTGGCATGATAGCGCTAGAAGATATGAAGCAAGTGTTAAAAGTATCAAAGCTAGTGTTTGCGCTAAGTCTTGAAGCTCTAAACGGCAACGTCGCTCCATTTTCAAAAGAAGCCGCCAGCCTAAGACCTTTCCCGCAGTTTGAGGCGACCGCAAAGGAGATGAGAGAGATATTAAAAGACAGCTATTTGTGGGACGAGGACGGCGAGCGAGCGTTGCAAGATCCGCTTAGCTACCGCGACGCGTCATACTTTTTTGCAAGTTTAAAAGGCAGCATTGAAACCTTGGAAAATTTGATGAAAATTCAACTTAATTCATCCGACGATAATCCCGGAATTTTTATCGGAGATAAGCCTGCGAATACAAAATTTCAAGAAAGCAAACTCTTTACAAAGGACGGCGCAGTCGTGCCTACGTCAAATTTCGAGCCGCTTTTGTGGGTCGTGGAGTTTGAAAAGGCCTCCATCGTGCTAGCTCACAACTCAAAGGCTTCTAGCCTGCGCACCATCAAGCTTTCGGATGATAATTTCACTCATCTAAGCCGCTTTTTAGGCACTGACAAGACCGTGCATGCGTTTGGCGCGATGCAAAAGCCTTTCGTTAGCCTCGCAGGAGAGAATGAATTTTTAGCAAATCCCGCCTCACTTGATTACGTTCCGGTCGCCGGAAATATCGAGGATGTCGCGACGAATGCGCCGTTTGTGATGCAAAAGCTTCAAAAGCAGATCGACAACTACTATTACATCCTGGGTATGGAGCTCATCCACGCAGCCCAAGCCATCGACCTACGCAAGGCTAAAAATCCGAATTTAAAGCTCTCGCCGGCAACGCAAAAGCTATATGACGAATATCGTAAGGCGGTTAAATTTATGGATACGGACCGCGTTTTGACGGAAGATTTTAGAAATTCGGCTAAATTTTTAAAAGCGTATAAATAAAAGGCGGCGAAATGAAAAAGTTATTTTTACTTAGCGCTATCGCATGTGCGGCGTTAGCCGGTAGCGATACTCTCGCAGATGCACTTAAAAACGGCAAGGCAAGCGGCGATGTAACGGCATTTTCCGAAGGCCGCCACATCAACAAAGGCAATAAAAATTTATATTACAACAACACCTCTTACGTCGTGGGCTCGGTAGGACTAGGATATGAGAGCGATTACTATCAAAATTTTAAAGCCGTAGTCGGTTTTCGCGGTGCGGCGCCACTTTATGAAAGACATAGAAATCAAAAAACGCTTCACGGCACGGGAGATAGCACGGAGAGGATTTACGAGAACGACCGCTTTTTGATGTCGCAGCTATATCTTGAATATAACGCCTTCGATACGGTCGTAAAGGTCGGGCGCCAAAATATGTATAGCGACTGGCTTGGCAGATACAACGACGGCGTTAGCATCGTGAATAACTCCATTTCGAATTTGACGTTAGAGGGCTTTTACACGCGCGCTCAGGGCAGGGCTTCACACAAAGAGATGTGGGGCTTTACCAGCCGCAACAAAGAGCATGGCGGCGTGTTTAATGCCGGGGCGACGTATAAATTTACGGACGGGCTAAGCGCTAAAATTTACGGGCTTTACGCGAGCGAAGTATTTTCCGCCCTTGGCGGCAAGCTGATGTATGACGGGCATATCAGCGAGGAATTTAGCGCGGGCGGTATGATCCACTACGCTCAAAGCGACGAAAAGAAGCGAAAAGACGATGGCAAGATGTTTGAAGCGACCGCATACGCGAAATTTAACGAGCATAAATTTACGCTTGGCTACGCGCGCTCGGGTAAAGCTATCGGCTGGGGAAGTTTAAATTTAACCGGCGATCACATCGTGCCGTTTGAGGAGGGCGACGTGATGTATGAGCGTGACGCGAGGACGCTTTATGCGATGGTTGATACCAGCATAGAAAAGCTAAATTTGACCGTGCTTGCAGGTACGACCAAATACAAGCTAAAAGGCGGCGACTATAAAAACTACAAACAGCACGAGGTGAGCGTATGGGCTAGCTATCCGTTGATGGAAAATTTAAAAGCGTTTGTCATATACGATCAGGTGTTTAAAGCGCAACCGGGCTATCCGAGCTTAACGCAAATCGGCGCGGGGCTGACGTATAGTTTTTAAAATTTAATGTTTTTTATTTTGGCAGGTATGGGTGGTTTGTGTAAAAAATGCTTAGCAAATTTTAATCCATACTTAGCCAAAGAGGCGAATTAAGGAAAAAGGTAACGAAATGAAAAGCAGAAGAGATTTTTTAGGCGCTCTTTGCGGTATCACGGCGGCAGCGGCGATACCGACGTTTGCCGGTGCGAACGAGAGCGCGGAAAATATAAAATGGGACGAGGAGTGGGACGTGCTTGTCGTTGGCTCGGGCTTTGCGGGCTCGGCGGCGACCTGTCAAGCTCTAGACGAGGGCGCAAAGACGCTGATGATCGATAAGATGCCCGTTCTTGGCGGGAATTCGGCGATCAACGGCGGAGCAATAGCGGTCGTGGGGTCGAAATTTCAAAAAGAACGAAATATCGAGGACTCCTACGAGCTTTACGTCAAGGACATCTTAAAGGCGGGGCTAAATTTAAACAGGATGGATCTGGTTGAGGTCATCGCCAAAAACGGCAACGACGCATACGAATGGACGCTTAAAAAGGGTGTTTTTTACCGCGACGCCTTGGGGCAGTTTGGCGGACACAGCGTGCCGCGCACGATCTGGCCGGAGATAAACTCGGGCGGCAAGATCACCATCCCGCTTCAAGAATACGCGATGAAAAACGGCGCGACCATCCGCACGCGCGTGATTTTAGACGATTTTGTCAGGGATGAGAGCGGTAAGATCATCGGCGCAAAGGTCAGAGAAAACTACGACTTCGTATTCGATCCGCTATTTGACGAGGCGGATAACAAAAGCGGCGTAGTCAAATTTTACAAAATCAACGGCGGTATCGTGATGGCAAGCGGCGGCTTTTCTTACGACGTCAAATTTAGACAAACGATCGATCCCAAGCTCACCGCCGATCTTGACTGCACGAACCACTACGGAGCGACGGCATACGCGCTAAAAACGATGATGAGAAACGGCGCGGCGACCGTGGATCTAAACTGGATACAGCTTGGGCCTTGGGGCAGCCCGGACGAAAAGGGCTTTGGTATCGCGCCGGTGTTTGCCATTCCTGCGTTTAGCTACGGCGTGATGGTCGACGCAAGGACGGGGAAAAGATTTATCAACGAGCTAGCCGACCGTAAAATCCGCTCGGATGCGATACTTAAAATCCACAAAAACCCCGACGGCAGCCTCACTCACCCCGTCGTCATCTGCGATAGTATCGGCGCGCAGGGCACGACAAAGGCAAATGTGTATCGCGGCATCCACAAAAAGGTCATCCGCGTGTTTGACACCATAGAGGAGTTGGCTAAATTTTATAAAATCCCGTATGACGGGCTTAAAAAGACGATTGATGATTACACCAGATACGCTCATAACCAAAAGGACGAGGAGTTTGGCAAGCCTTTCTTTAAATTTAAAGGCATGATCCCGGATCTTACAAAGCCGCCGTTTTACGCGTGGCAAGCGCTACCAAAGGTTCATCACACTATGGGCGGCGTAGTGATAGACAAAGAGGCGCAAGTCTATGACAAAGACAATAAGCCGATCGCCGGGCTCTTTGCCGCGGGTGAAGCGGTGGGCGGACCGCACGGGGCTAGCAGGCTTGGCAGCTGCGCGATACCCGATTGTTTGGTATTTGGCAGGATCGCCGGCAGAAATGCTGCAAATTTGGCCAAAAAGGAGAGAAAATGCTAAAAATTTTAAAGATATTTTTAGCACTCACTCTTTGCTTCGGCGCGGCTTTGTTCGCTCAAAATTTAGACGCCAGCAAATACACGAAGCAAAACTATCCGATCAAAGAGCACCACGAAAGGCTAAATTTCACCTGTGCAAACTGCCACAAGGAAGCTGACCCCAAAGACTACAAAGCTCTTAGCACGAATGAATGCCTAAGCTGCCACAAAAGCTACGAAAAGCTAGCCGAGCGCAGCGGACATCTGGGATATGACGATAACGTGCATGCTAGCCCGCACTATCCGAACATGGACTGCAACATCTGCCACAAGTCGCACAAGCCTTCGCAAAACTACTGCGTGATGTGCCATTCGCAAGAGACGATGAAAAAAATATTGGTGCCATAAAGGAGAAGCGATGAAAAATTTATTTATAAAAATTTGCCTTTTGGCGCTGTTTGCGTTCGTGGTATTTTTTGGCGGCAATGCGCTCGTTCACAGCACCGGCGACGATAAATTCTGCACGCTTTGCCACGAATGGATGGATCCGATGGTGCAGGCGTATCAGCACAGCAAGCATGGCGGCGCGAACCGCAAGGGCGTAAAAGTAAAATGCGTGGATTGCCACTTGCCGCACGATAGCTACGTGAGCTACGTATTTCAAAAAGGTCTTAACGGCTTTAACGAAGTAACGCACATGATATTTAACGACGCGGACAAAATGGACTGGCAAGAGCACAGGAAAAATAGAGCTAAATTTGTGTATGATAGCGGTTGTGTTAGCTGTCACGAGAGGATCCTCGACATAAATTCCACCAATCAAAACATAAACGATATGCATAAAATTTATGCGGAATTTAAAGCGCAGGATGCGAACAAAATCAGCTGTGTCGGCTGCCACAAAAACGTCGGTCATAAAAATTTGGGTAAAATTCTTTACGAGATCAAAAATCCCCCTGTCGGAAACTGGGAGGACGATAAGAAATAAAGGATAAAATGTTTTCTAAAAACAAGCTTTTCATTATCTTTTCCGTTATTTTCCTATCTTTGATGGTAGGAAACTACACGCTTAACCGCTCGTTTGCAAAAGAAATTTTGATAAACGAGCAGCTAAGCATACTAAAAAGCTCGAGCTCCAGGATCGAAAAATGGCTCGAAAATAAAAAATCGAGCCTGCAAGCTATAAATTCTCTCATCGCTAAATTTGACCCCGTGCGCGACGAAGCCACGATAAAAGATATATTTGAAAAGAGCCAAGAGATCGCGAATTTTTCAAGCGTTTATGCAGGCTATGAAAACAACGTTACCATTTCGGGTAAAATTTTTAACCGACCGCCTGATTACATCCCGACTCTGCGCCCGTGGTATATAAACACTGCGCGCGAAGATAAAATTTACATCACGCGTCCGTATGTGGATGTGGGACTTCAAATCAGCGTCATTTCCATCTGCGAGAGCATAAAAGAGGGTAAAGTTTTAAAAGGCGTTTTGTGCGGGATCTTATCGTTTAGCGATATAAAAAACGAGATCTTAGACCTGCGCCTTGATGACGGGTTTATATTTTTAATAGATGAAAATTTCAACATCCTGCTTCACCCCGATAGCAAATTCGAGCTTACAAAGGCTAAATTTGACGTGCCGGATTTAGACATCCTAAAAACCTCGAACTACGAAACGAACGATGAAATTTTAACATTTAATCCCATCGAAAACTCGAAGCTGACCCTGGTCGCAAAAACGCCTAAAAAGGACATCTATAAAAAGATAAACGAGCAATTTATCATAAATTTAGCCATCTACGTCGCGAGTGCCGTTTCATTTTTGCTGCTTATGTATTTTTACAACAAAAAAGACAAAGAAAGCGAGCGGATGCTCTTTCAACAAACCAAGATGGCGGAGCTTGGCGAGATGATCGCGGCGATCTCGCACCAGTGGATACAGCCGCTAAATTCACTCGGAATTTTCCTTGGGAATTTGGTGCAGTTTAAGAGGCTTGGCAAGCTAAGCGACGAGGTCTTTTACGAAAATATAAAAAGATCGCTTAGCAACATCGATTATATGGCAAATACGATGGATATATTTAAAAATTTTTACCGCTTCGAAGCTAGCCCGCAAAGCTTTGATATCAAACAAGCGATCGAAGAGACCGTCTTTATACTCTTTTCGCAAAAGAGCAAGATAGAAGTGAAGATAAATTTAAAGCGCGGAGTGGATACGGCATGCCTAAACTACATCAACGAATTTAAACAAATCATCGCCTGTCTCATCCAAAACTCAAAGCAAGCGCTGCAAACTAGCAAAAACAAAAAACGCGCCAAGATCGTGGTGTCTATAAGGCAAAACGACACGCACTTTGAGATCCGCGTGATCGACAACGCAGACGGCATAGACAGGGCGTATCGGGATAAAATTTTCACCCCTTTTCTTAGCACCAAAGGCGGTGGCGGGCTTGGGCTATATATATCAAAGCTCATCGCGAATAAAAAGCTAAACGGCGATCTGATGCTTGTCAAAAGCAAAAATCCGACGATTTTCATGCTAAAAATTTCAAAAAAGGTAAAAGATGATCGATGAGAGCATCCTTTCGAAACTAAAAAACATCTCCGTGCTTTTGGTAGAGGACGACGAGGGCACGAGAGCGGCGATAACGCAGTCGCTTGAGTTTTACTGCAAGCACATCAAAAGCGTCTCTGGCGGGCTGGAGGGCTTTGACGAATACTTCAAAAACGACTTTGACATCATCGTGACCGATATAAATTTGCCCGGTCTAAACGGGTTTGAGATGCTTGACGAGATCAAAAAGCGCGCCCCGCACGTAGCCTCCATCATCATGACCTCATACGACACGAGCGAAAACATGCTCGCATCCATCGAGCTTGGCGCATACAACTACCTAAGAAAGCCCTTTAAGATCGAGGAGCTACAAACCAGCATCCTGATGGCGACGAAAAATTTATATGAAAATAAAATCTCACTTAAAGGCATCTACGAATACGACACGGCGAGCAAAACGCTGCTTAAAAACGGCGAAGCGGTGAGCTTTACGAAGATAGAATCGAAGCTATTTTTCCTGCTCGTTAGTAACCTAAACAAGATCACAAGCTACGAAGTGATCGAAAATTTCGTCTGGAACGAAAAACCGATGAGCAACGAAGCCCTGCGCATGGTCGTCAAAAAAATCAGACTCAAAACCGACCCGGAGCTCGTGGAAAATCTCTCGGGGATTGGGTATCGCATATGCGGATAGGGCGTAAATTTGCCCCATCGACAGACATACAAAATCTACTAAAATGCCAGAGTATAAATTTAGCCCTAATCGGTAAAATTTACTCCGCGAGATTTGTAAATTTACCGCACCGGCGAAGTTGTAAAAATACACTCCGCTTCATCAAGGTGCGGGTAAATTTGACATATCGCGATGCAAAGTCAAGGTGTCTTGAAAAGTTACAGGCAAAGCGATGTAAATGTCGCTTCTTAAATTTAACCTCGCAAAATACACTCGAACCTTGTCGATCGGCGGCGGCTTTATTTTATCAATCGCTGTTTTTAATAAGGTATTTAAGCTTTATAAATTTTATTTGTTCCAAAAGCAAACAACACTGCAACCAACCTGCACGGAAACAACATAAAGCGTCTTGAAAAAGAAAAATGCAAACAGTGTTTAAGCAGGCGTTGTCACCGAAACGTTAAATTTAAATACCGATGCCTTTACGATAAAAGCCTACAAACCGGCGGCATACTCGGTCGCTTTTAGCGCATTTTCAAATATCAAATCCGTGCATTTTTGCAAATCCGCGAGCGTCCCGTAGCCGCAAAGCAGCCCAAGCCCCGTGACGCCAGCCGCCTTTGCTGCGAGCATATCCATAGGCGTATCGCCTATCATAAAGGCGTTTTGGCGGTGCTCCGCGCTATCCTTACCAAGCCGTACGAGAGCTAAATTTACGGGCTCGGGATCTGGTTTTGGACGCTTGACATCGTCTCTGCCGATTACTATATCGATATACTGCATAACGCCTAAATGTTTTAATAAAATAGCTGAAAATTTTGATGTTTTTGTGGTTACTATGCCTACATCAGCAAACGAATCCGCAAGCTTTAACGCATCTTTTGCGGATCCCAAAAGAGTCGTTTGATCAAGATAAATTTGCTCATAACGCTTTTTATAGGCTCCGATATAGTCAGTGACGAGATCCTTAGGCGCCCCAAGCCCTTCAAACATCACATCAAGAGGATAGCCAACTAAAGATTTTATCTTTTCATGATCCGGCAGAGGTTGTCCGTGGGTTTTAAAGGCAGTATCAAAGCCATCTAATATAGCAGGAGTCGAGTCGATGAGTGTGCCATCAAGGTCAAAAAGTATCGTTTTTCTCAAAATTTACCTTACAAATAAAAAAGGGCTTGACCTAAGCCAAGCCCCGTGATTAGTTGAATGAGTAGTGAATTACTTATTGAAAGTAGCTTCGACACGTCTATTTTGAGCGCGACCCTCTTTTGTGCTGTTTGTAGCGATAGGTCTAAGCTCGCCATATCCGATAGTAGATATCTTTTTCTTCTCTACGCCGTATCCTTCAAGGACTTCAGCGACAGCTTTCGCTCTTTTCTCGGATAGTTTTTGGTTGTAAGCCTCTTTACCTACGCTATCAGTATGTCCCGCAAGAACGACTCTATATTCTGGGTGTTCTCCCATAAAGTCGGCAACTTTTTTGATCTCGGCAGCATAACTCGGTCCAACCTTATAGCTGTCAAACGCAAAATTTACGTCTAAGTCTCTAAGAATGATAACTTTCTCGCAACCTGTCTCGTCTACTACGACACCAGCCGGGGTATTAGGGCATTTGTCGATATCGTTTGGCACGCCGTCATTGTCATCATCAAGAATAACGACCTCTGTAACAGTCGCAACAGGAGCTGCAGCTACCACAGGAGCGGCTTTTGAATCTAGACCGATGCCAAATCCTAGTGAGTAGAATAGGTTATGGTCTGCATGCTCAAATTTGATAGCGTCTCTAGCCTCAGCTTTAAGAGCAAATCTATCAGTGACTTGATATCTTAGTCCAAGACCGTATTGACCAAAGCCACCGTCTTCATTGTCTACGAATTGTTTTGGAAGATCCTCGTATCCAACGCCAAGAAGGCCATAAACGCCAAAAGCATCAGTGAAGTTGAATATATCTTTTACAAGATTTACGTGATATCTAAGTGCGCGTCCCTCTCTTGATACGCCATTTACTGTTTCTTTTGCCTTATGAGTATAATCAACGCCAAGCTCTAATTGATCGAAGAATATATTCTCAAGGTTTCTAGCAGCTCTAATACCGACAGTCACATGATCGTTGATACCAAGGTTACCTTCTGGGTGGACTCCGCCAACAGTTGGAGTAACTTCGTAGTTGTATGCTGCATTAGATGCAAAAAGTGCAGTTGCAGCTACCATAGCTAAAGCAATCTTTTTCATAATAGAATTCCTTTCTTTAATAAATTTTCTTTTATGAAAGACAATCGTTATTGTAACAAAAATTTTATAAACTATCTGTAAATTATAGTTTAATACCTAAAATACGAACTTCCAAAATTTCAACTCGCAAAACCCAAGCAAAAAGCGCTTGGAATTTTGCAAAAACACATTAACGTTTTGAGAATTGCGGGCTACGTCTTGCTTTTCTCTTACCGAATTTCTTACGTTCGACGACGCGTGCATCGCGAGTTAGTAAGCCTTTTGGTTTCAAAGCCGCTCTAAAGTCAGCGTCCATAGCCGCCAAAGCGCGCGAGATCCCGTGCCTTAAAGCCTCAGCTTGCGCCGAATATCCGCCGCCTAATGTCGTAGCGGTAACATCTACCAAGCTCTCTTGCTTCGTGACTAATAGCGGCTGAACGACTTTTAGCTTTATCGCTTCATGTCCGCCGAGCCAAGTGTTAAGATCCATTCCGTTTACTACGATTTTCCCGCTTCCTGATTTTACCCAAACCTTCGCTACGGCAGTTTTTCTTTTACCTGTTGCATAAACTTTTGCCATTATTATTTTCCTTCTTTTTTAGCGATTTGTGCTGTGTGAGGATGCTCACTGCCAGCATAAACTTTTAGTTTTTTTATCATCTCTCTGCCTAGCTTTGTTTTTGGAAGCATTCCGCGAACGGCAAGCTTGAAGAGCTTCTCAGGCTTGTTTGCGATCAGATCGCCAAATTTCTCACTCTTTACGCTGCCAAAATATCCTGAATGTCTGTGATAAAGCTTGTCTTCAGCTTTGTTGTTGCCTGTAAATTCTACCTTTGAAGCGTTTATGATGATGACGTAATCGCCGCAATCAACGTTTGGAGTAAAGCATGGTTTGTTTTTGCCGCGAAGTATAGTCGCAACTTCAGTCAGCAATCTACCAAAACGCTTACCAGACGCATCAAGCACGATCCACTCTCGCTTAACTTCGTTTGGCTTTGTTATTTTTGTCATTTTCTTACCTTTGCCAAGTTAATTTTTGAAGTGTGATTTTATTTAAAGATGACTTATATATAGCTTAAATTAAGTATTATTTAAACTTCGATATATGAAATTTTATCCCTAAGCGCATAAAAAATCACCGCACGGACGCTCGAATTCGGATAAAATTCAGCGATTGCTTTTTTATATTCACTTACTTGAAACACATTTTCATCGATATTTTTATCCGAGCTTTTGTAGTCTATGACGCAAATTTCGCTTTCGCCCACACAAAGCAGATCGATCTGCCTCAATGCCCCTTGAAATTTAAACGGCTGCTCTTTATATATCTCTTTTGCATCCGTAAATTCTCTGAATTTAGCGTCATTTATGAGCTTCAGTCCTCTTTTAAAAACATCATCCAAATCATCGGCACATAAAAATTTATGAAATTTATTCTGCATGGAATCTCTAGCTGCGATCAGACTGACTTCGTCAAATTTCGCCGCCATCTCAAGCAGGTAGTGAAAGGCCAGACCGATATAGATCGCCCTTAAATTCGTGCCTTCCTCCTTGTCTGTGCTTTGAGTCTCCTGTCTTGAGATCTGTGCGATTTGAGGCAAAATTTCGCTATTTTCTTTTGGCGCTTGCGTTGACGTATCGGCTAAAATTTTACCAAAGGTGAAATCCTTTAGATCAAGATACTCGACCCTCTCGCCCGTTTTCTTCTCGTAAGCGCTAAAAAAGCTCGGGTTCCTGCCGCCGGGATCGGCATTTTTCACGACGACTAGCGAGCGAGTAGCCCTTGTAAAGGCGACATAAATTTTATTCATATCCTCCTCTTTTTCAAGCTCTTTGGCCCTATTTTTAAGTGTCCTAAAATCCTCGTCGAAATTTTCCTTGCCCTTGACCTTATGCATGATCTGCCAGCCGTTTTTCACGTCGTATTCAGCCAAAAAGCTTGAAGTATCGGCCCTGTCCGCACCCATTTTATCGCAAACTATGACGTGAGAAAATTCTAGCCCCTTTGACTTGTGCACGGTCATTATCTTCACACCCCGGCTACTTTTTGGCATGGCAAGCCCCTCAAAGCTATCAAGCTTAAAGATGAAATCGGCTAAATTTTCATACTCGCTCGTTAGCTCAAAAAGCCTCAAAACATCGCTGTTTGAGGTATCCACACCAAGCCTCATAGCTAGATAATGCAAGCTCTCAAAGGCCGTACTTTCAGCCCTTATCTCAAGTCTAGGCGCATTTGCTTTGATTATAGCTTGGGTGTTGAATTTATAAATTTTATCGCCAAAAAGGCAAAATTTCGCGTATTCTACCAGCGCTCTGGCGTAAGGACTAGCGAGCAGACCCAGACTGCCCTCGCTCACGCTATTTATGCCTTGCTCGCTAAGGGCGTTTGCGAGCTTGTTTATATCCTCGTTTTTCCAGCAAAGTAGGGTTATATCGCTTGGTTCTACGCCGTTTTGGATGAAATTTTTTACCTCGCTAATTGCGCCACTTACGATATCTTCGCTACTAACGACCTTTAAAAAGCCGTGATCATCGGCCTCGCTCTCAAAATACTCGCACTCTTGGCTAACGGTGAAATTTAGCCTCTCATTATCTTTTTTGGACGCCTTTTGCTCGATAAAATTTAAAATTTTATCTTTAAAAACGGTATTCGTGAATTTAACGAGTCCCTTTAGGCTACGGTAGTTCGTATCGAGCCCGTCACTAGCGATCTGCGTGAATTGGGCTTTTAGCTTATCAAAAAGCTCCTTTTTGCCGCCGCGAAACCTATAAATACTTTGCTTCGTATCACCCACGTAAAAAAAGCTTCCAAGCCCATTTTGGCCGTATCCGGAGACGATTTCGGCAACGAGGGGCAAGATGATCTCGTATTGCGTCACATTTGTGTCTTGAAATTCGTCGATCAAGAGGTGGTTTATACGCCCGTCAAGCCTAAAATAAAGCATCTGCTTGTCGATATTTTTAGTCAAAAGCTCGTAAGCAAGCCTGTTTATATCGCTAAAGCTAAGGCTGTTTTGCTCTTTGTCAAGCTCGAGCTTGGCCTCTTTATAAAGAGCCAAAAAGCGGTTCAGCTCATTTAGCTTATACTCCTCAAACTGCCTAAAATAGCTCCTTAAAGCCTCTTTTAGCTCGCCAAAGAGCTCATCTAGCTTCGGTGTGTAAATTTTAGAAAATGTCCTATATTCCAGGCTTTTGTGCTCTAAAAACCCGCGCTGAGCGATCTGAGCCGGCGAGCCCGGCAAAAAGGCGTTCTGAGCCGTTTGAGAGCCACCGTTTGAAACGGCGTAATCAAGCAAATTCCCTAATGCCGTCCGCACCGCCTCATCGTTTGGAAATTTCGCGTCTTTATCGGCATTTACACTGTCAAAATTTTCATAAAACCTCTCAAGCGTTTCAAAAAAGCTGTTTTGACTCTTTTCCGCCGCCACGATAAATTCAGCCAAGGAGCGCAAAAGCGATGGATCGCGGCTTATTTTTTCTACAAATTTTTGACGCTGCAGGTTCGTAAGATCGCTGCTTACGCTAAAGTCCGCACTAAGGCCTAAATTTAGGCTAAACTGGCGTAAAATCCCGGTAAAAAACGAATCGAAAGTGCCGATCTTAAGATCGCTTTGTAAAAAATCAGCCATCCTCTCGTCTCTAAGGGCTAAAATTTCATCCTCGCCAAGCTCTAAAATTTCGCGCATCGCGGCTAGTTCGCTCGGCTTTTTTTCGAGGTTCAAAAAGGTCTCGACCACCCGCTCTTTCATCTCGTTGGCGGCCTTTTTCGTAAAGGTCAGAGCCACGATCTCGGCGATGTTCGCACCACTTAAGATAAGCGCGATGAAACGCACGCTAAGTGCGAAGGTCTTGCCGCTTCCTGCGCTGGCTTTTAGGGCTAGATACCGCTTCATAGCTCGCCTTTACAAAGGATCTTATACGAGCAGTATCTGCACTGCTGACCGGGGTTAGGGGCGAAATTTATCCTCGTTTTGTTTATGCTTTTTAGCCCTTCTATCGTGGCTCTTAGCTCCTCAAGCGACGATCTTGAGGGCACTAGC
The DNA here is from genome assembly GCF_000287855.1 of Campylobacter sp. FOBRC14. NCBI lineage: Bacteria > Pseudomonadati > Campylobacterota > Epsilonproteobacteria > Campylobacterales > Campylobacteraceae > Campylobacter > Campylobacter sp. FOBRC14. Next base: position 79,751 of record NZ_ALJJ01000014.1, read on the forward strand.
GTCATCTCACCGCCTAGATCGTAGTAAAACGTCTCACAGCGCTCGCCCAAAAGCGCTTGATAAAACGGCAACTGAAGCGATTTGTCCTCAAATTTGCCGCTTTTGTAATCGATTATCATCTTTTGTCCCGAAAGCTCGTCCACGCGGTCTATCACGCCCCTTATCTTGACGCCTTCAAACTCCACGCCGCTTACGTTTTTCTCGCATTCTAGCACCCTGACGCCCTCTTTTAGGCGTTCGTTTTCATACTGTGCGTAAATGTCGAATTTCACAGTCAAAATTTCAAACTCAAGCGATGAGAGGGCGAATTTACCAAGACATTTTTTAAACTCAGTCACGTCAAAGCGCTGCGAGCGTCTAAAAAACTCACCTTGATAATACTCACAAAGCGCCTTATGAACGGCCTCGCCTAGCCTAGAAGCTGGCGCAGTGCCGATAGTTTTGGGCTCGGGGATGGCTAGGATTTTAGCGTAGTAGTATTTTCTGGGGCAGCTAAGGTATAAATTCAGAGTCGAAAACGATAGCTCCTGTGCGAAAAAATCATGCTCCAAAACGATCTCTTCAGGCTCTAAATTTAGCGCTACGCCCGGTTTGCCAAGCAAGTTCGCATAGGCCTCGTCGCTAAATCTCGCATCTTTAACGAAGCTAAATTCCTTTAAAAATCTCGAGGCGATGCTCTCATCGTTTGAAACGTAGCTTATAGCGACCTTTTTTGCGCCGTTTATGAGGCTCTCGTAGTAAAATCTCTGCAAATTTTCGCGTTGTGCGTAGCTGATTAGCCCCGCCTTTTCTCTCACGCGCGAGTTTAAAAACATCTCGTTTATGCTGCGCTTTGGTATCAGCTCGTCGTTAAAATCAACGATAATGGCGCCGTCAAATCGCATGCCGCGACTCTCCAAAACGCCCATCACGCCAACCTTTCCACCACCCACATCATCGAGACTAAGACGAGATAGACCCATCAAAAATATCTCGCAAATTTGCCTAAGACTAAATTTAAAATATCTTGCTAGATTGCCGAGCATGAAAAGCTCGTTTTGCACCTTTTTGCCGACTCTTTTGTCCTCTTGTAAGGCCAAAATTTCATTTACGAGCCCTTCAAACATCTCAAATTCGCAAGGCAGCTCGTAAGCGGCTTTAAATCTCTCAAAAAGCTCCTTTTTCACTCCCAACAAGCCGAGGATAAAGCCCTCTTCATCGTAGCTTTGCGCATTTTCATAGTCAAAATCAGGCGAAATTTCCTCATTTATAGTGCGCGTGATGCGGCTTAAAATTTGAAAAAATTTCGTTCGCTTTAAATTTTCGCCCATCGCGTAGTTGAACATCCGACCGCTATCGTGTAGCCTAAGTATCTCGCTAAAGCTTTCATCAGGCAAGATAACCACGATATTTTCGGGCTTTAAGCCATCTTTGACAAACTCGCTCACCTTTGCCATCACGTAAGCGCACTGCAAGCTTCTAAGCCCAAATTCACGCACTTGCACTACATTTTGGCGATTTACCCAGTCCGTTTGCGTTAGCGACATATCGTTGAAATTTAGCTCGAATTTTTGATACAAGCTGAAATTTTGCGGCGCTAGCCCAGAGATCTGCGAGATCTTTTCTACCAGCTTTTGATTGAATTTACTCGTTTGAAACCTGATCTTAAGCGTAACAAGCTTTGAAATCTTTAAAATAAGCTTCCACTCGAATTCGCTCAAAAAGCCGTCTATGTCGATGACGATCTCGTCAAATCCTCTCACATAGCTTTCATTTAGGCTGTAAATTTCAGGCAAAAGGATGTCATCATATAAATTTTCAGCCTCAAGCAGCCTCTTATACTCGCTTAGCACGGCCTGCAGGATAGATAGGTGCTCCTCAAAATCAGCGTAAATATCGCTAAATTTTATATCTGCGACGCTCTTTTTACTGATGGCTAGCTCTTTGAAAAACGAGAAAAGATAGTCGTTGTTTTTCAAAAAAGCGAAAAATTCGTTCGGGATCTTTAGCACCGAATTCGCCTCTTTGACGGCGGTACAAGCGCGTTGCATCAGTACAAGTAAATAAGCCGCATCCGCCTCGAACCTGTCCGCTACGAAAACGGCTTTTTTCTCGAATTCCGCGATAGTTATGCTCTTAGCGATGAGCCCGTTTTCAAATGCAGCGTTGAAACTGCGTATCTTGCGCGAGTTGGTAAAGACAAAAAGCGTATTTTCTTTCATTGATATTCTTTGACTTTGTTCTAGCAAGGCGTCGATGCCTAAAATTTACGAAATGATAGCAAAATTTTAGGCTCCGTTTAATAAATCATTGACGCTTACTTCGCTTTTGCTTTGTAGTTGCGAACGCATAGCGTGAAGCAAAAATCGGCGGCGATAAGCTCGCTAGCAAGGTTTGACTTCGCTTTGAGGGCTAAAAATCAATGAAATAATGAAATATTGTAACAGAGCCAATTTATTAAAACCCACCAAATCGATATAAATTTAGCGCGTGGCGTTAAAGTCGAATCTATAAAATCCCGTATCGTTGCCGTCGTTTAGCTTCAGCAAAATTTGCCATCTACCCTCTTTTGGCAGTGAAATTTCATCGGTTTTTAAAATTTGCCCCTCAAAGCTAGAGCCAAGCTCTTTGTTAAATTCGTTCGTTTCAGGACGCGTGAGTAAAATTTTGGCGTTTAGGTTTGAGAGCTCGCCTGATTTTGAAGCGATCATAAACTCAAAACGACCTTGTAAATTTTTAAATTCAGCACCGCCAAATCCTACGCTAAATTTCTCCTCAAATCGCCCTTGAGCGGCCTTGATCTCGTTTATGTTTTCATCGACGTTTTGGTATCTGTCCATATAAAAGCTATCAAGCTGTACGGGGTGATTTAGCGAGATGATGATGGTCGCCACGCACGCAGCCACGCAAAAGACGATGGCTAAGAGGATGCCGTAGGGCCAAAAGCTCTTTTGCTTCTCAGCCATTTTTCGCTCTTAGCTTTTTGTAGATGATGAAAATAACAACGACCGCTAAAAAGCCATATATCAACGCTCTTAGGAAATTTAGCGTGTTTTTGTTTGCATTTCCAAGCCCATTTACGAGAGTGATACCTAAATTTGCCGCGATCTGCTCGGCGATATCGGCATAGCCGTTTAAAATGGCTGCGTTATAGACGTCTTTGCCGTTTTTGGAGACTAATATCGGCAGTATCGTGCCACTTTCTGGATGAGGGCTTAAGACCTGCTCTTTGTCAAAGAGCTTTAGCGTATCTTCATCGGCGAAAATTTCTATCTTTTTGGGCTTTACGGCGAGTATCAAAAGGGCATAAGGCGCTTTGAAATTTAGCCTTTTAGCTCGCTCGCTAAGCCCTTCTTCACCGATATCTTCGTAGGCTGCGACGCTTAAAACGATGCCGCTTTTTTCATAAAGCTCCTCGCCTATGCTTTGCAGCTTCGCGCTTACTCTATCGCTTAAAATTTTATCGTCATTTATCACGAAATTTTGCGCGCAAAGTAAATTCGCACAAAACATAAGCGCTAAAACCGGAGCAAATTTCATCCGACGAAAAGGTGATTTGGCGTCAAGACCGACCACGCGCAGATAGCGGCGGCGGCGATTATCAACAAGACGATGGCTTTTTTTAAAATGCCAAGCATCACTACTCCTTTATCTTCACGTGTTTGGCGTTATCTAGACTTTTCATCTGGATGCCACTTGGATCTTGTATCGTGTAAGGTTTGGTCGCGACATCTTTTTGAGCCGATATCCCAAGGCACGTCAAGACCGCCAAAATAACTAGCAAAAGCGCGGTCGCTACGAGCATGCCGGTCAGGCCGTTTAACGCAAAAACGTTTCTATTGGTATTTTCCATCATTCTCCCCTTGAAAGCGACAAAACATACTCGCCCACGGCCTTTTGCTGCACGGAATTTAGCCTACCGTCGCTAAATTTAGGCATCGTGCCGATAGCGCCCTTTTTACCTCGCTGCAAGACATCCACGACAAAGTCTGCGGTGCCGTATCTGCTAAGATCGGGGCTCATACCGTCCATGCCTTTGCCATCCTCGCCGTGGCAGGCTGCACAGGCTGCAAACATCGCCTTGCCCGTCTCTACCAAATCCTCGTTAGGCGTTTGTTTGATGCCGCTTATATCCTTAGCCACGTAGGCTGCGATGGCCTTGGCGCTCTCCTCATCAACCAGCCCTCCTGGCATCTCGCCCATAGGGTAGTCAAGTCCCTTTGAGCCGTTCATGATGACATCATAGATCGCCTTTTGGCTACCCCAAATTTTTAGATCGGCAGCCTTGCCGTTTATGCCATCGCCCGTGATGCCGTGACATGCGGCGCATTGGACCAGATACACGCCCTCGCCCATCGAGTGAAGCGTCTTTGCGTCAGGGTTTGCATACTCTTTTTCAAATTTCGCGTTCATCGCCTTGACTTCGTCGTTGTATTCGCCGATCTGGGAGTAAGAATTCAAAGGATATCCAAGCAGATAATACCAAATCGCCCAAACTAGCGTCAGCACGAACACTATCGCCCAGCCAAGCGGGACGTCGTTTTTGTATTCGCCTATGCCGTCCCAGCTGTGCTCGCTAAGCGGTGCGGCGCTGTCTTTTGCCACCTTCATCTGACTGACATATCTGCCGGCGACTGCTATCGTCAAAATAATGATGACGAGCGCTCCGATCAAGGAGAGTAAATTTACATTATCTTGTAGGTTGAACCACTGCATCATCGTCCTTTCTCGTCGCTGTTTCGCTCTAAAATTTCACTTTCAAATTCATCGTTTAGCGCTAAATTCGAGTATCTCTCATAGTCTCGCCTGCCCGTGCGCTCGGACTTGTAAAGATGATAAAAATATCCGTATAAAACGAGCACTAAAAAAACGGTGAAGAAAAAATATCCGTAAGCTTGAAATTCTCTGATATCCATTTCTAGCTCCTATTTTAAGCTATTTAGATAGGCGATGAGAGCCACTATCTGGCGTATCTCGCCGTTTTCGTAGGCCTTTTTCACCTCTTCATCTTTCATCTGCTCTACTATCGCGCCGGCTTCTTCTTTCACGGCGGTGCTTGCTTGCTCGAAAGTGCCAAGAGCGGGCATATCCTGCGTATCGTAAGGTGCGCCAAAGACCTTTTTGACGGTAAGCGCCTCGGCGTAGGCCGTATCGATGTCGGCATTTTTCTTAAACATATGCCCATACGTCGGCATTATCGAGCCCGGCACGACTGAAGTCGGCTCTTTCATGTGGTTTTCATGCCAGTCGGTCGTGCGGTAGTTGCCCACGCGCTTTAGATCAGGGCCTGTGCGCTTCGAGCCCCAAAGATGCGGGCGATCGTATGCGTATTCGCCGCTTAGCGAATACATGCCGTATCTATCGGTCTCTGACTTAAACGGACGTATCATTTGCGAATGGCAGGTGTTACAGCCATCTTGCATATATATGTTTTTGCCGGCAAGCTGCAAAACGCTATACGGCTTCACTCCCTCAAGCGGCCTGGCGCGATTTGCAAAATCAGGCAAAATTTCGATCACGCCTGCGTATGCGATGACGATAAAAACGCCCACGGCAAAGAAGAAGGGATTTTTTTCCAACCAAGCAAACATCACATCACCTCCGCACTGGCGCGTGCGCCCATAGGCGAAGCGCTCTTAGGCTCCGCGCTTATTTTAGGCGCGGACATGGATTTATAGATATTATAAACGAACATCAAAAAGCCGATGAGATAGAGCAGTCCTCCGATCGCTCTTATCCAATAATACGGTATCAAAACGACGACCGTATCGATGAAAGAGTAAAGCAAGCTACCGTAGCTGTCAGTCGCCCGCCACATCATACCCTGTGTGATACCAGCTATCCACATAGAGGCAAAATACAGCACGATGCCGGTCGTTTGCACCCAAAACTGCGCCTCCATGATGGACTTTGAGTAAATTTCGCGTTTGAAAAATCTTGGTGTCATGTGATACATCGCAGCCATTATCATAAAGCCGACCCAGCCAAGCGCGCCATCATGCACGTGACCTGGCACCCAGTCCGTAAAGTGCGCGAGAGCATTGACCGATTTTATCGAGAGTATCGGCCCTTCAAGCGTTGAGAACATATAAAACGTCGAAGCTAGGACCATAAATTTTATGAGCGGGCTCTCTCTAAGTTGCGTCCATTCGCCCTTCATCGTTAGAAGGATATTTATCGCCGATCCCCAAGACGGCAGTATCAAGACGACGGAAAATACCGAGCCCATCGTCTGCATCCAATCAGGCGTCGCAGAGTAGATGAGATGGTGTCCGCCCGCCCAAAGGTAGATGAACATCAGCCCCCAAAACGAAAAGAGCGATAATTTATACGAAAATATCGGCTGACCGCTCTCTTTTGGCAAAAAGTAGTAAATTTGAGCGATTATGGCGACGGTAAAGACGAACGCAACGGCGTTATGTCCGTACCACCACTGAACGAGCGCGTCATTTGAGCCTGCATACATCGAGACCGAGTGCAACCACGAACCGTATCCGCTGACTAGACGAGTCGGAATTTCCATATTATTAAAAAGATAAAGCATCGCAACGCCAAGGAACGTCGCTATATAGTACCAAACCGAGATATAAAGCGTCTTCTCGCGGCGAATCCCGATGAGCCCGAATATACTGACCCCCCAAAGCACCCAAACTAGCACGACACCTATATCGATAGGCCACTCCAGCTCGGCATACTCCTTTGCGGTGCTAAATCCGGCAAAAAGGCTCACCACGGCAACTACCATGACGAGCATATAAAGCCAAAAGTGAAATTTACCTATAAACATCAAAAAGGGTGATTCGTTCATCGAAACCTTCAAAACGCGCTGTCCGATGTAGTACCAAGTAGAAAAAATACCAGAAAGCATAAAGCCAAAGATGATGCCATTCGTGTGAAGCGGGCGCAATCTACCAAAAGCCGAGTATTCGCCGGCGATATGATTTATATCCGGACAGGCCATCTCAAAGGCTATGATAACGCCGATAGCCATGCCGACAATGCCAAATATTATCGTCGAAAACATAAATAGCTTCGCCACGCTGTAGTCATAATGCAGCATATCAGACGGTCGCATCAAATTCCTCCTTATTTATCTCGCATTAATCAAAAATATAATCGACGTTATTTTAAAATATTAACTATATAAAGAAACTTAAATGATATAAATTTATATTATTCTAAGCTACGTCATAAATTTATATCGATCTTATAGCCAAGTCCCGGGATATTTTTTATGAAGTCGCTACCGACCTTATCTCGCACGCGCTTTACAAAGGTTCTTATCGCAGCTTCCGTGACGTTTTCGCCGACCCAAACTACATTTTTTATCTCATCATGCAGCACAAGCGTACCAAGCCTCTTTATCAAAAGCGAGATGAACGCGAGCTCTTTTTTAGTCAGCGCGATCTCAACGCCATCTCTGATGAGCACGCGTTTGATCTTGTTGAAGCTATATCCGTTTGCGATCTCAATGATATTCGTGGTCTCTATCTTGCTCTTGGCTACTATCTCAAGCGTTGTCAAAAACTCGTCCATATCGATAGGCTTTATGACATATTTGTCTATACCTACATCGATGGCTTTTAGGAGCTTTTCTTTTTCGCTATGAGCGCTCAGCACGACTACCGGCGTATCTTTTGATATCTCTTTTATCTGCATAGCCATATCAAGTCCGTCGGATATAGGCATCGCTATATCGGTGACTACGATATCTGGGTTATATTTTTTAAATTTTTTCAGCCCTTCATCACCGTTTTGTGCGCTCACGATCTTGGCGAATTCGCCCTGCATGACATCTTGCATGAGTTTTCTGGTCTCATTTTCATCCTCTACGATCAAGATCGTCAAATTTTCTAAAATTTTACTCATCATCCTCTCCTTTGCACGGAAGCTTTAGTATAAATGAAGCTCCCCCGTTTTCGTTCATCACCTCTATGGCTCCTTTAAATTTATCGATTATCAGCTTTGACATATATAGCCCGATGCCAGTCCCTCTTGAAGCATGCTTGGTTGTGAAATAAGGCTCGAAAATTTTATCCTTCACGTCGCCCTCTATCCCGCCGCCGTTATCATGCACTTTTAAAACGCCGAGCCCAGCCTCCTTATAAACGCTTATATCGATGCGCTTATCTTTCACGTTTCGCTCGTTTAGCGCGTCTCTTGCGTTATTTAGCAAATTTATGACGACTTGCTCGAGCTGACGTTTGTGGCCGTAAATTTTAGCGTCGTCTTTAAAGTCTAAATTTAGTCGCACGCCATCTTTTTCAAGCATGCCTTGTATCATAAAGATCGAGTCCTTTACCACGCTTTCAAGGCCGAAATTTTCATTTGGCTGATTTACCGAGAAAAATCCCCTGAAATCCTCGATCGTATTTGACATATTTTTTATGATGTTTTTACAGCGGTTGTAGGAATTTTCAAATTCCGACCCGCCCTCTTGGACGAGCTTTTTCATTTTAAAAAGTACGATGCCAAGCTCGTTTAGAGGCTGTCTCCACTGATGAGCGATATTTGCTATCATCTCGCCCATACTGGCAAATCTGGACTGAACGAGTAAAATTTTAGTCTTTTCCTCGTTTTTGGCGATCTCAGTCTTTACGATATCTTGTAAATTTTCATTAAGCTGCCTAAGCTCCTTAGTCTGCTCTCTCACTCGCTCTTCAAGTCCTAAATTTAGCGCTCTAAGCTCATCTTGCGCCTTTAAAAGCTGCTCGTTTAGCTCGATGACCTTAGTCACGTCGTGGCGGATCGCTAAAAATTCCTCTATCTCACCCTTTAAATTTAGGATCGGGATGATTGTCGTGTTTAGATAGATCACTCGCCCTTCTTTAGTCAGGTTTTTGGCGATGGTTTTATAGACTTTTTTATCAAGTATCGTATCCCAAAGCTCTTTAAACCTCTGCGCAGGCTCGTCGGGGTGGCGAACGATGTTGTGGTTTGCACCTATGAGCTCATTTTTGCTGTATCCGCTGATCTTGCAAAATTCGTCGTTTACAAAGGTAATAATGCCGTTCACATCGGTTTTTGATACGATATTGCTTTCTTCTATCGCATTTTGATACTGTCTAAATCTCGCCTTTACATTATCCATTGGCCATATATCCCAAAAATGTAAGATAAATTCCGTTTGATATTATGATTACTAATGATATTTTAAACATTATTTGCTTAAATCTTTCACTAACCAGCCCAAAAAACAGAGCGACCGACATCATCGCCGGTATCGTGCAAAGCCCGAAAACGAGCATTATCGCCGCACCGTTTAGCGCCGACATACTAGCCACCGCCATAGCCGCGAAATAATACACCACTCCGCATGGCAACAAGCCGTTTAAAAAGCCAAGAGCGATGAAATTTAAAAGGCCGGGGGTTTTACCGACATTAAGCGCGCACGAGGCTATGAATTTTGAAATTTTATCGTTTTCTACGAGTTTTAAAAGCCCGCCCCTGACCCAAAGCGCAACGCCAAGTGCCACGAGCAAAATTCCAACGATGAAAAATATCGCCGCACGCCAAGTGCCTGAGAGTGCCAAAGCTCCTCCAAACGCCCCAAATAGCGCGCCCAGCAAGGCATAAGCTAAAATTCTGGCTAGATGATAAAGCGCTAGTAAAAGGATCGTTTGAGGTTTATTTTTGTTTCTTAAAAAGAGCAATTGCAGGCTCAAAAAGCCGCCGCACATCCCGATGCAATGGCTAAAACTGCTAAAAAAAGCGACGCTCACGACGCTCAAGTAATTCACAAGATCCATAAATTTAAAGAATTTGTAAAAACTGTTTGAATATATATTTGCTTTCGTTAGGGCCGCTACTGGCCTCTGGGTGATGCTGTACCGAAAATACCGGATACTCCTTGTATCTCACGCCCTCGATCGTGTCGTCAAAGAGGTTTCTGTGCGTTATATGAGCGACCTGAGCGATACTTTCTGGTACGTTGTAATTGTGATTTTGCGCGGTTATTTCTATGGTTTTGGTCTCTAAATTCAGCACAGGATGGTTTGCGCCGTGCTGGCCGAATTTCAGTTTATAAGTCTCATAGCCCATCGCATTTGATAACAGCTGATGACCAAGGCAGATACCAAAAATAGGAATTCTAGCCTCCACCATCTTTTTTATCTCGGCGATCTCGGACTTCAGGCTCTTTGGCTCGCCGGGCCCGTTTGATAAAAACACGCCGTTTATCTCGCCGCTTTTAAATTTAGCGATGAGCGTATCGGCCTTAGTATCGTGTGGCACGACGATCACCTCAAGCCCTATCTCGCAAAGCTCGTTTAATATGTTTCGCTTTACGCCAAAGTCGAGCACTGCGATCTTTTTACCGATGCTTTTTAGCGGTTTATACGTCTGCGCACCTTTGTCCCAGGCGGCGTTTTTGTGTTCGTATTCGTTTATGGCGCTGATAGTTTTTACGTAGTTTATCTCTTCTATGCGCTTGCTTGCCTCTAGGTGGCGCTTGAGCTCGGCTTTATCGCTGATTTGCGTCGAGATATAGGCCATCAAAGCCCCCTCGTCGCGAAGCATTTTTGTCAAAAACCTGGTGTCTATATCATAAACGCCGAATTTACCCTGCTCTTCAAAAAATTTACCCAAGGATCTTTGCGAGCGGTAGTTTGAGGGATCGTCGTTATAACTTCTCATTATCACGCCGCTTGCATGAATTTTAGAGCTCTCCATATCATCGTCGTTTATGCCCACGATACCGATCTCAGGCATGGTAAAGACGATAAACTGCCCAGCGTAGCTTGGATCGCTCATTATCTCCTCATAGCCTGTCATCGAGGTGTTGAAAACCAGCTCGCCGGCGCATTCACCAGGTGCGCCAAAGGCCTTAGCCTGCAAGAACACGCCGTTTTCGATATAGATATAAGCGTTCATTAAAGCATGCCTCTTTTTCTAAGCTCGTCTTGATAGAGCCGCTCGAATACCAGATCGTATTCCTCGGTGCCAGGGATGAGTTTGCGCTTGTAATTATCGATCTTTTCAAGCACCTCGTCCTCTATCTTTTCATAAATTTTCAAATACTCGTCGATAGAGCCGTAGATCACGTTTTTGACGCGGTTTTCAGATACGTTGTAGTCGATAAGGCTACTTTTCCAAGTGGCCTCTAAAATTTTGTGCGCCACGTCGCTAAATCTATCTTCATGCGTCAAAATCACGCCAAAATCGTTTGCAAGCTTCTTTTTTATGAGCCAGAACATATTTTTACGATCGATCTGCATCGTTTGCATCTCGTCCTCGTTCTTTTCTAGCAGCTCGTTCACTCGCTCTTCAAGGGCGCGCTCTTTTTGCACGTCGGCAGTCAAAATTTCACTCGCTTTAGCCACTATCGGCTCGACGCCTTTATTTAATTTCACAAAGCCACAATTTAAAAGATCGATTGCTATTTTATGTGCGATATACGGGACATGTGGTAGTTTTATACGCATTTTAAACCTTTAAAATTTTACGCGTATTGTAACCAAACAAAAGTAAAATTCCGTTAAAATTTTTATTTGGGGATTTTTATGACCTTGTCGCTCCCATCAAGCAAAAAATAAATTTTATCTCGCCCGACATAAACGTCGCGTCCATTTAGTATGTGCGTGCCGTCCTTGGCTACGGAGATATCTTTTTCATAAGGTTCGCTCATAAAGATTTTCTCCCCTAGCAAAAGCCCGAATTTTGGATACCAGCTAAGGGCGCAAGCTAGTAAAAGCAACGCATAAAAGCCTCTGAAAATTTTCCTAAACGGCCCGTAAAACATCGCGTAGCCAAATATGAAATAAAGCGGAACGAGCCATAAAAACGGCACGTTATCGACAAAGATCGTATTGAAATATTCATTTACGCCGTAATGGGCGAAATAGTTGTTCTTAAGCCCCACAAATAACGTAAAAACGGGAGCCAAGACAAATAATATCCCGATAAAAAAAGTGTTTAAAAATTTCATACGCGTCCTTTTGAGAGATTATATTAAATTTAAACTTATACTACTAAATTTGCCTTTTCAAGCGCTCTTTAAGTATTTTTAGATAATATGTGAAAATTCTATTACAAAGGAAATTTCACTTTTATTATTTTATAGCCGAAGCGTTATAAATTAAATTAATATTACGATATGTACTGCTTACGACGAGCGCATAGCTTCTACTAATAAACTCCCTGTAATCACTACACACCATAAAATTGATTTGGATTTAAACAACAAGAAATCATACGTATAAAATAGTGATGTGTAATGGGAAATAAAATATAAGGACGAAACGATGGCAGAGAAAAATATCGTAAAAAGAGTCTGCGCAGAGCTTGGCATCACGCAAAAAGAACTGGCTCAAAGGCTGGGGATACATATAACGGCTGTGCAAAAATGGGTCGCAAACGCCGATAATCTGCCCGAACATACTATAAAAACGCTTGATTTGCTACTAGAAAATCATGAATTAAAAAACAAAGTCGAAAAGATAAATACCCTTTTGCAAATTATTTCCGAGCTTCAAAAAGAGCGCTGAAAAACACCTCTTAAACCTACCGCTTATGCAGAAAAACTCTGTATAAATTTTACACCTATATATAAATAATCTTGATATTGCTTGACATTACAAGAAATAATCTCTATAATACCAGCCACGATACAGAAAAAATCTGTAAAGTTCTTTTAAAAGCGACGTTGTTCAATTTAGATTAGTTTGCCAAAATACACTAAAATTGAGCTCAAACGAGTGCTACGATAAATTTAAGTAGCATGACGCAAACCCGAGTTTTGAAACCTAACAAGGCTTCATGAATCATCGCTTTTGCAAGCGAACGCATTTTTAGTTTAGCTTTGCTAACGACAAATCAAAGGAGATCAAATGGACATACTAGCGATAATTTCGATCATTTCAGCCACACTGGGCATGTAGCCCACTTGGTCTTAAAGACACTTTAGGCAAACGATCAAAAACAATTCCGCTTTTAAAGATAAAATTTTAAAGGCGGAATCATGCAAATCACGAACTCTATAACTTTTACCAGCAAAGAAGCGGCGATAAAATTTAGCACTACGGATCAAACCCTGGCCTACCTTAGGCACAAACATTCAGACGAACTCGTTCCTGGCATCCACTACTTCAAAAGCTACGATCACGCTAGCGGCAAACGTCAAGAGATCATAAAATGGACGCTAAGAGGCGTCGAGTTTTTAGGCTTTTTCATCCATGGTAAGGAGGCGAAATTCTTTCGTGTTTGGGCGAGCAGGGAGCTGGATGAAGAATTTCTTAGACAAACGCAGGAGCTAAAGGCCTTGAGGAAGCAAAATTTAGCTCTCACGAACCAAATAATCGACCTCAAAGATCAAATCGATAAAAACAGCGAATTTAACGGAAAGAGCGCAAAGTGGTGGTGGACGCAGTATGTCGAGCTAAAAGCGAGCAACAGCACTCTTAAAAAGGCGAACAAGCTTTTAAAAAAGGACGAGAAAGTACTGCCGATCTTGGTCAAAATTTTACAAAATTTAGAACAAGCACGCGATCACACGGGCACTTTGTATCGTTTTTTATTAAACAGCGACGCGTCGTCATCTTCTTATTTTAAAGACGAGTAAACCTACAGCAACGCAAACGACGCCTAGCTCTTTTGCGTTGTAAAAATTTGCGTTATGCTGGGGATCTGCGCGCCGTTTAGGCTAAAATTTATCGTCCTTACATCTACGTCGTAAAGCGAACTTAAATTTTCATCCGTTAGCACATCGTGACTCTTGCCAAATTCATAGCTTAGGTCGTTTTTTAGTATGAGCGTGTTGTTTGCGACGGCTAACGCGTGATTTGGCTGGTGAGTCGTAAAAACTATGCTCGCTTGGCTTTGCTCTTTTAAATTTTTGATGAGGCTTAGGACCCGGTCTTGGTTTTTAAGATCCAAAGCCGATGTGGGCTCATCCAAAAATAGTACATCACTGTTGCTGGCGATCGCTCTAGTAAAGAGCACGAGCTGTCTTTGACCGCCAGAAAGCGAGTTGAAGCTCTTTTTGATGAGGTGTGAGATCTCAAGCATATCAAGGCAATTTTTACAAATTTCGATATCTTTTGCACTAGGCTTTGAAAATATCGAAATTTCACGTATTCGCCCCATCAAAACGATATCCAAGACACTATAATCAAACGCGACGTTAAAGCTTTGAGGCAAAAATGCAAATTTAGCCTTCCCGCTTATCTCGCCCTCTTTTAATGCAAAAACTCCCATCATGCAAAACATCAGAGTGCTTTTGCCCTGTCCGTTTAGCCCTAAAATACTTAAAATTTCGCCCCTTTTGACGCTAAAATTTAGCCCGCGAAATAGAAATTTACCGCTTTCATAATAAAACGCGGCGTTTTTTATCTTAAGCAGATCTTCCACCCGCGCTCCTTTTTAGTAAAATCGCAAATATCGGACTTCCGATAAGCGCGCAAAGTATGCTAAGCGGTACTTCGGAGCTACTGATGCTCCTAGCTAGATCGTCCACAAAAAGCATGAATATCGCTCCGATGATGAAGCAGTTTGGCATCGATCTGACGTGGTCGCTGCCGCAGATGAGTCTCGTGATGTGAGGCACGACCAGCCCGACCCAGCCGATATTGCCGCTGACACTGACCTGAACGGCTATCAAAAGCGTGCAAACGATCAGGATAAATGAGCGTAGCAGAGTGATATTGACGCCAAGCACCTTTAGATCTTCGTCGTTTAGACTAAGCAGGTTGAATCTATATCTAATAAGCAAAAGTAACAAAACGCAAGGTGCCGAGACGATGGCGATCAGGATCAGCTTGTCGTAATTAGCGCTCACGAAGCTTCCAAGCAGCCAGTAGATGATGTTTGGCAGCACATCTTCGTTGTCGGCTAGATACTGCACGAGGCTAGTTAGTGCGGCAAATACGCCGTTTATCACGATGCCTGCTAAAATGAGTGAAAAAACGTCGGCGCGGGCGATGAATTTAGCTATGAAATAAAGCATCGCAAGCGCTACGAGCCCAAAAAGGAAGGCGAACGCGACGATGTAAAATTTCCAAAGCCCTATCAAAATGCAAAGCGCACCGCCAAAAGCCGCTGCAGTGCTGACGCCGATGATATGAGGGCCTACGAGTGGGTTTTTAAACACCGCTTGCAGGCTAAGACCGGAAAGTGCCAGTATCCCGCCGCAAAGGCTAGATAGCAATATCCGCGGGATCCTGATGTCAAAAACGACGCTGTTTGCTGTCTGGTCGCTGGAATTTAGCATCAAAATTTCAGCCAGCTCGTGAAAATTTAGCGAGTATTGCCCGCTCATCAGCGAAGCCAGACAGAGCAAGACCCAAATACCGATCAAGATTAGAGGCATTATTTATACGACGTTCTGTAAAATTTGTGGTAAAAATCCTCTACTTTTTTGTCAAAATCCACTCCGTTAAAAAGCTGTGGATAAAGCTTTATAGCCAGCCACTCCTCGCCAAGCGCCATCGCCTCGGCTGTCGGATAGCCCCAAGCTTTTGCGTATTCGGGCATCATGAAAATTTTGTCATCTTTTATCGCTTTTAAATTTTTAAGCGCGGCGTTGTCCTTCAGCTCGGCTGGCACTTGAGGGAAGCGCTCTTGGACGAATATCATATCAGGATCCCAAGCCAAAAGCTGCTCGGCTGAAATTTGCTTAGCTCCTACGATGTCCTTTTTGGCTACATTCTCTCCACCTGCTCGCTCAAAGAAAATTCCCGTGTATTTGCCGCTTCCATAGGTGTGCAAGTCTGAATTTGCCATGTAAATTTTGACTCTTTTGGCGCTCTTTAGGCCGGTCATTTTGGCTTTTAGCTCTGATTGCGATTTTTTGACATATTTGATGAGTTCGTCAGCCTCTTTCTCGCGGTTTGCGACCTTTCCAAGTAGCTCTATGCCCTCATAAAAGCCCTCTGTGTAGGCTACCTCGTCATCTTTGAAGGTAGGATTTAGCTTGTCTTTGACGCTGCTATCAGTCTTTTGAAAGCTCACGCCAACGACCGGGATTTTCAGCTCGTCCATTTTTGCCAGCTGATCTTTTGCGATGTAGTTTGTGACGATGACGACATCAGGCTTTAGCTTTAACACCGCCTCATAATTTATCGTTTTTAGATCGCCCGGAGTCGGCATATCTTTTAGGCTTGGAGCTAGCCTGAGATAGGCTTTGCCAAGCTGTTTTTCCCAGCTTTGCAAAACGCCCACGACCTTATCCATCGCGTTTATCTCGTTTAGCGCATTTAGGCTTTGGTGTTGCAAGACGACTATGCGTTTGACCTCATCTGGTAGCTTCACCTCTCTGCCAAGCTGATCTGTTATGGTGCGCTCGGCAAACAAAGACGATGCAAAAAGCGCAAACACCAACGTAAATTTAAGAATTTTATTCATTCTTTTTCTCCTAAAATTTAGTGTTTTATATTTTTAAAATTATATATTTGCTTATATAAAAGTATGATAAAAAGGTAAATTTAGAAATTTATCGTTTGTTCGCATATAAAATTTGGGCTATATTTTTACATGGCGTTTATATTTTTGATTATCTCACAAAGTGTAAAGTGTCACTTAACACTTTTTTAAGCTAAACCGGTGTAATATTTCACGAAATTTCAAAAAAAGGAGATCCGCAAATGCTAAAGATGAACGAGCTCATACAAAAAAGCGACACTCCCAAGTCCACGATCCTTTACTACGTGAAAGAGGGACTGCTGCCAGAGCCTGACAAACCAAAGCCAAACCTCTATCTATACGAGGAAAAATGCGTGCAGATCATCGAATTTATCAAATACCTTCAGATAAATTTCAACTCCTCGATCGCTCAGATAAAGGCGCTTTTTAGCCATCCAAGCTTTGATATGAATAACCCCTACGAGACGCTTTTTAAGACGCTCGAGCTCATAATGGGCGCAAATTTTACGAGAATTTATAGCATCGACGAGCTTGCCGGCGAGTTTAAGATCTCAAAAGATGAAATTTCAAAGCTGGTCGAAGATGGATTTTTGATGCCAAGAGACGGCGTATTCACAGGCAAAGAAAGAGAAATTTTATCTATCATCGTAAATTCTAGCAAGAGCGAACTTGGCATCATCAAAGCCTACGTAAATTTAGCGCAGCAGCTTTCAAAAGACGAAGTCGCGCTGACGATCGACTCGCTCAAAAACTCGACAAAAGGCACGAATGAGACGCTAAAGCATCTATTTGACATCTTACTCATCGTAAAGCCTTACATCCTAAACATGCATACATTAAATACTTATAAAAAGGAAACGAAATGAAAAATTTGCTGGCCATAAAGGGCTTTTTGCCGTATCTTGCCATCGCGTTCATAAACGCAAGCATCGATCTTGCGCACAAGATCACGATCCAAAACGTGCTTTTAAAAACCTACGAAGGCGACACGCTAGTCGTCCTGACCGCAGCGGTGAATGCAATGATCTTGCTGCCTTTCATACTGCTTTTCTCTCCCTCCGGCTTCATAAACGACAAATACTCAAAAACAAGGGTCATCAGAGTTGCCGCGTTAGCAGGCGTAGCGATAAGCGTGGCGATACTTTTTAGCTATTTGGCCGGGCTTTTTGAGGTCGCATTCTTGATGACGTTCATACTAGCGGTTCAAAGCGCGATATATTCGCCTGCAAAATACGGTATCGTAAAATCCCTCGTCGGTACCGAAAATTTAGGCATGGCAAACGGCATCATACAAGCGCTCACCATCGTTGCGATACTCTTTAGCTCGTTCGTGTTTTCATACGTTTTTGAAATTTCATACGCTCACTCGGACGATCCTTCGCAGATACTTTCAAGCATCTACATGATAGGAATTTTGCTAGTCGTCTTTAGTACGCTAGAGGCGTTTTTTGCCTACAAGCTGCCGTTTATAGAGGCTAACGAGGCTGAGTTCAAAGAGAAATTCGACGCTAAAAAATACTTCAAGCTCTCCTATCTGAAAGAAAATTTAAGCGCCATAAGGCAAAATCAAAACATCTGGCTTAGCATCATCGGGCTTAGCGTGTTTTGGGGCGTTTCACAGGTAGTGATCGCAGCCTTCCCGGCTCATTACAAGATGATATTTAACGACGACAACGCCCTTGCGATACAAGCCATCTTGGCAGTGAGCGCCATAGGCATCATCGCGGGCTCATATACGGCCGGTGCGATGAGTAAATTTCACATCGAGCTTGGCATAGTGCCGGTGGGTGCTTTTGGCATATTTTTATCGCTGTTTTTCTTTGGCTCGAGCTCGAGCATACTATCAGTCACGCTTTGCTCGTTTGCGTTTGGCTTTTTCGGCGGAATTTTTATCGTGCCGCTTAACGCGACGATCCAATACTTCGCGCCGGATAAAACGATGGGCAAGATCATGGCGGGGAACAACTTCTTGCAAAACATCTCGATGATCCTTTTCTTGCTGATTAGTATCGCGCTGGTTTATCTTCAAATTTCAACTACCGGGCTTTTCATCTTTGCCGCATTCGTTTGCTTTATAGGTAGTCTTTATGCGATCTTGCAGCTTCCGCACCTTTTTACCAGACTTTTGCTGATGCCTATTTTAAAGACGAACTACCGCTTCCACGTGGAAGGGCTCAAAAATTTACCTCAAAGCGGCGGGGCGCTGCTACTTGGCAACCACATCAGCTGGATAGACTGGCTCGTGCTTCAAATAGCAAGCCCAAGAGGGATAAAATTCGTGATGTATCGAGGCATCTACAACAAATGGTATCTAAGCTGGATATTTAAATTTTTTAAAGTGATCCCGATAGGCGCTGGTGCTAGCAAAGAGTCCATCGAGCTGATAAGAGAGCATCTAAAAAACGGCGAAGTAGTCGCGCTATTCCCCGAAGGTCACATCAGCTACAACGGCCAGATCAATGAATTTCAAAAGGGCTTTGAGCTAGTCATAAGGGAGCTTGAGGAAATTTGCATCGTGCCGTTTTATCTAAGGGGGCTTTGGGGTTCGAGTTTTTCAAGAGCGAGTGAATTTTACAAAGAGCTTACTAGAAAAAGGGGCAAAAGAGAGATCATCGTAGCCTTTGGAAAGCCTATAAGACACTTCATCGACAATGTGCAGATGAAGCAAAAAGTAGTTGAGCTCAGCTTCTCGTCGTGGGAAAATTTCATACAAAATCAAAAGCCACTCACTCATCACTGGCTTGAAATGGCAAAATCAGACCTCTTTAAAGAGTGCGTAGTAGACAGTATCGGCGTAAATTTGAGCAATCTAAAATTCATAACCGCCGTTTTGGTTTTCGCTAAAATTTTAAAACGCGAGCTAGCAGGCAAGAAGCATGTGGGCGTCTTGCTGCCTAGCTCATCTGTGGGTGCGATCGTCAATATGGCGCTCTTTGTCATCGGCAAAGTCCCTATAAATCTCAACTACACGCTAAGCGAACAAGCCATAAGCGCAGCTCTAAGAAAGGCTGACATCAGCCAGGTCATCACGTCGGAGAAATTCGTAGAAAAGCTTGCGGCAAAGGGGTTTGACTTTAAAAGCTCGCTTGATGGCAAGGTGCGCTACGTGGAAAATTTAAGCAAGCAAATTTCAAAATCGGCGAAATTCGGCTCGCTCCTAACGGCACTTTTAGCTCCGGCTTGGCTCATCAAGGCGCTAAATTTCAAAAAGGTCAGCCTGCAAGATACGGCGACTATATTATTTAGTAGCGGTAGCGAAGGAGAGCCAAAAGGCATCGAGCTAAGCCACAAGAATTTACTGGCAAACATCAAGCAAATAAGCGAGCTTTTAAATTTCAGAAAAGATGACGTGATATTAAATTCTCTGCCGATATTTCACTCCTTTGGACTAACCGTGACCACGCTCATGCCACTTTGCGAGGGCGTAAAGATGGTAAGTGTGCCAGATCCCACAGACGGCGCGATGATAGGCAAGATGGCCGCACGCCACAACGTCAGCATACTCTTTGGCACTTCGACGTTCTTTAGGCTTTATGCTAAAAACAAAAAGCTGCTTCCTTTGATGTTTCAAAGCGTGAGAATGGTCGTAGCGGGAGCCGAGAAGCTCAAAAAAGAGATAAAAGATGAATTCAAACTAAAATTCGGGATCGAAATTTTCGAGGGATACGGCACCACGGAGACCGCACCAGTCGTTGCCGTGAATATGCCAAATATCCTTGAAAAAGAGAGCCTTAAGGAGCTAAGCTTCAATAAGCCCGGCTCCGTAGGCCTGCCACTTCCGGGCACTATCATAAAGATCGTCGATCCAAATACGCTTGAAGAGCTCAACGTCGGCGAGGACGGTCTCATCATCATAGGCGGCTCACAGGTGATGAAGGGCTATCTAAACGACGAAGAGAAAACTGACGAAGTCATCGCCGTGATAGATGGCATCAGATACTACAAAACAGGCGATAAGGGGCACGTCGATGAGAACGGCTTTGTCAGTATCGTCGATAGATATTCACGCTTTGCTAAGATCGGCGGAGAGATGATAAGTCTAGGAAGCGTCGAGGAGGAGATCGCTAAGGTGCTTGGTGGCGAGGCGGTCTTTACGGCGGTAAATGTCCCTGACGATAAAAAGGGCGAGGCCGTCGCGCTTTTAGTGAAGCAAAGTAGCGCACCGCAGGACATCGAGCAGGTATTAAAAAGCTCGAATCTACCTGCTATAATGTTTCCAAGCTATGTGTTTTTAGTCGATGACGTGCCGATGCTTGGAAGCGGCAAGGTCGATTTCAAAGGCGCAAAAAGCCTAGCGGTCTCACTTTTAGGCGAGCGATGAAAACTGTCGATATCCACACGCATCTGCTTAGTAGCGAAGTGAAA
Source organism: Campylobacter sp. FOBRC14 (assembly GCF_000287855.1). Classification (NCBI taxonomy): domain Bacteria; kingdom Pseudomonadati; phylum Campylobacterota; class Epsilonproteobacteria; order Campylobacterales; family Campylobacteraceae; genus Campylobacter; species Campylobacter sp. FOBRC14. Next base: position 100,451 of record NZ_ALJJ01000014.1, read on the forward strand.
TTCGATAGAATTTTCGACAAATTCGCCATAACGCTTTTTGCCAAGAAATTCGGCCTAAACGCAAAAGAGCTTTACGAAAATCCTTACGAGTCCTATAAAGCTGGGCTCGTAAGAAACGTCAGGAGCTCGAAATTTATGGACAAGATCGTGCTTTTTGGCGTAGATGCGAAGGTCAATGAAAAAGGCGAAATTTTGCACAAAGACAAAACAGTCTGCGCCTCAAACGACGATGTTTTAGAAATTTACGAGCAAAACAAAGACATCATCGTGCCGTTTTTCTCCATCAACCCTCTGCGCCCAAACGCGCTTGATCTCATCGATCATTACTACGAAAAAGGCTTTAAGGGGGCGAAATTTTTGCAAAATTACTGGGGCGTGGATACGAGAGAGGATAGATTCACGCCATATTTTGAAAAGCTAAAGAAGCTTGATCTGCCGCTTGTGGTGCATATCGGCAGCGAAAGCTCGGTAAATTCCGATAAAAGCTGCGAGCAGATAAGCATGCTCTATCATCCCCTAAAAATAGGCGTCAAAACGATCTGCGCGCACATGGCGCTTGGCTATGAGGGCAGGCATATCTTTAGATCGCTTTCCAAAAATCCTCGAAATTTCAACAAAGAATACTTCGCGCTTTTGGAGCTTTTAAAAACGCACGATAACCTCTACGCCGACGTTTCGGCGCTGTTAACGCCGATTCGCGCCAAGGTACTAAGGCATCTAAGCCAAGAGACGAGCGTGCATGAAAAGCTGCTTTACGGCTCGGATTTCCCGGTGCCATACTCCGCAATCTACAACAGCTACGATCTAAAATTTCGCCAAAGGCTAAAGCTTCATAAAGAGCAAAATCCCTTCGATAGATACGCGAAAGGGATCTTGTCGTATTTTAGCGAAGATAACGCGATATGGAGCAACTATAAAAAGATCATCGCGGAGTGAAATTTCATGCAAAATTTTAAAAGGCGCGCCAAGCATGAAGCGCGCCATCGTTTCCTAGACATATCCTTGATCTATCATCGCATCGGCGACCTTTCTAAAGCCCGCGATATTCGCGCCTAGCACCAGATTGCCCTCGTCGCCAAATTCCTTACTCGTCTCATAAGAAAGCTCGAAAATGTGCTTCATTATGCCCTGCAAGCGCCTATCGACCTCATCAAAGCTCCATGAGTCCATGCCGGCATTTTGCATCATCTCTAGCCCGCTAGTCGCGACGCCACCGGCGTTTGCAGCCTTTGCGGGAGCGAAATAAAAATCCTTTTTGCCAAGCATAAATTCCATCGCTTCAAGCGTGCTTGGCATGTTCGCACCCTCGCTCACGAAGCGACAGCCGTTTGCGTAAAGGGTCTTGATATCGGCCAAATTCAGCTCGTTTTGCGTCGCGCAAGGAAAAGCTCCGTCACAAGGCACGCTCCACACGCCGTTTCGTCCGGCAGGATACCGCTCGATCGGCGTATATTTAGCATGCGGTCTAAATTTGACGTATTCGCTTAGGCGCGCACGCTTGAGCTCTTTTAGCTCTTTTATGAGCGCTACGTCGATGCCCTCTTCGTCATAGATAAAGCCGCCGGAGTCCGATGCCGTGATAGGCAGCGCGCCTACTTGGTAAAGTTTTTCTATCGTGTATATCGCGACGTTGCCCGAGCCGCTGACGCAGCACTTCTTGCCCTCCAGCCCAAGGCCGGCTCTTTTTAGCATCTGCTCGGTAAAATACGTGAGTCCATATCCCGTAGCCTCCGTCCTGGCGAGGCTGCCGCCCCAGCCCAGTCCTTTGCCGGTCAAAATCCCGTCAAACCTGCCCGTTAGCTTTTTATACTGACCGAAAAGATAGCCTATCTCGCGTCCGCCCACGCCTATGTCGCCGGCCGGAACGTCGGTGGTGTTGCCGATATGACGGTATAGCTCATCCATGAACGAATGGCAAAATTTCATTATCTCGCGGTCGCTCTTGCCTTTTGGGTCAAAGTCCGCACCGCCTTTTGCGCCGCCTATGGCTACTCCGGTTAGCGAATTTTTAAAAATTTGCTCAAAGCCTAGGAATTTCAGCACGCCGGCATTGACGCTGGGATGAAACCGCAGGCCGCCCTTATACGGGCCGATAGCGGAGTTAAACTGTATCCGCCAGCCGTTATGCACGCAAACGTTTTTGTTATCGTCTATGTATGTCACTCTAAAATGCACCGCGCGCTCGGGGATGGTGATGCGCTCCAGGATCGCGTGTTTTTGGTATTTTTCTTCCCTGCTTAAAAGCGGAGCAAGGCTATGAAGCACCTCGGTCGCCGCCTGGATGAAGATATCCTGGCCCGGGTTAGACTTTTTCAAGCCTTCCAAAATTTTATTTACGTATTCGCTCATAAATGCTCCTTGAGGTGAATTTATAGTCAAATACTAGCACGGCTATAATATTTTTTTGCTTAAGGATAATTTAATATAATTATCTTAGCCTTTTGATGTTTCGTATCGAAACTTTTAAAATTTTAGAGGCTACGCTCTCGTGAAATTCCTCGTCGACGACCTCGTCTGCGACGCTTCTGGCCCAACTCTCGTCAAATTTAGCTCCGTTTAAATTCGCACTGCTAGAGTAAAGCCAGCCGTGCATATCTAAAAATTTCGCGTGCCGACAGTCCTTCACGACCCTGATCGCCTTTGAATTCGGATACAAAAACGTGGTTTTTCTCGACTTTCTGACGCGGTTTTTAAATTTTGACGGCACTCGCACGAGGGTTTGCAAGACGCTAAATTTAGAGGTCGTTATAAGGCAAGGTTTCTCAAGCGGGCGCTCTTTAACGCGGTTGATCTCACCAAAATCCCTACTCAAAAACCCTGCCGTCGTATCAGTTTGTGCTAGATAGATCATAAATTTCCTTTGATTTAGGCATCAAGAATTTTGCTTTTTAGCCAGTAAAAATATGCAGCAAATGATAAGCGCAAATCCTACGAAATCCAAAAATACAAACTGCGTATCCAGCCAAAAATACGCGAAAAACGCCGCACTCACGGGCTCTATACAAGCAATTAGACTTGCTTTGCTAGCTCCGATAGTTTTAACACCGATCATATAAAAACTAAACGCAAATATCGTGCCTAGCGTGATGACCGCCCAAAATGCCAGCCATTGTTGCGCTGTGGCCGCTACTTCAAGCCGCCAAACTCGCATAAAAACGCACAAAACCACGCCCGCGATCACCATACCCCAGCCAAGCACGAGCACGACCGGATATTTTGCGTTTAGCTTTGCGGGAGCGAGGTTATATACGCAAACGCAAACCGTACTCACCAAGCACCAAAACAAGGCCCTAGCCGAGATCACTAAAGAGCCTAGATCTCCGTGAGTGGCTAAGATGACGACCCCTAGCATGGCTAAGATGAGTGCGACTAGCTCGTTTATCTTCGGCGCTCTTTTTTGCCTTATACAAACGACTGCTAGGATGAGAGCGGGGGCGGTGTATTGTATGACCGTAGCTACCGCGGCGTTTGAGAGCTCGATCGAGTAAAAGTAGCTATACTGCGTCATCATGAGCCCAAGCAAGGCGTAGATGAAAAGCTGAGGCAAAAGGCGCAGATCTTTTAGCGGTGCGAGCGCATTTTCCCAGCTTTTAAGCAGATAAAACGCGACTAAAATCGCACCTGATATCAGCAGTCTATAAGGCACGAGCCAGTCGGCGCTGATGCCTTGAGAGAAAAGATACTGCCCGCAAACTCCGCTAAAACCCCATAAAATGCCACCTGCAAGAGTTATTATGGTACCAAAGAGATCAGTTTTATACGAAATTTTCATCGAAGCAAAACATACTTTTGTTCGCAAAAACGCAAACAAGGAATACCCCAAAAAACAGCGGCCAAAGCAAAACTAAAATTTCAAATACGACCCCGACCTCGCTATTTATCGAGATATTCATACCAGAAACGATAAAAATGCAGACAAGAAACACAAAAAATGCAAAAACGATGAAATTTTCAAGCGCAAAAACAGCCAAAGAAAGGCGCGGCTTTTGCACGAAAAGCCTACTGTATCGCTTTATTTTATGCTTTTTTACGGACTTTGACGCAAATACGCCGCTAATGACAAAAGCTGCGATCATAAAGATACAAGAGATAAAAGAAGGCGCGTTTAAGTCCTCTAAAAAGAAAAATACGAACGAACCGAGCATAAACGAGCAAAGCAAAAACACGGTGCCCACACGCCTTATCAGGCGATGAAGATCGTAGCGCCTCTTTAAATTCGCGTCTATGGTGTCAAATTTCGCCTTCAATGCGTCGAATTCGCTCAAATTTCGCCCTTAAATTTTAAATTTGAAGCGGACTGGCCGCTTCGTTATTTAGCAAGCTGAGGGTCTTGCCCGTATTTAGGCGAATACGGCCCGTAAAGTATGCACTCGTTGCAGCCCGTAGCGAACAAATAAGCGTCCGCACTGACGGATAGGTCGTAGGACTTGTCAGCGACCGTGTTTGCGATCTGATTTAGGGCGGCAGTTATCAGCATGCCGAGCAGTCCGCCGCCGTTGCCGCTGTTTTGATCGTCGCTAGCGCTGGCCGAACCCTCCCAGAGCTTCGTGCCGGTCCTTGCATCGATCAAAGAGGCGCTTACCGATACGACGGTGCTGCTTGAAACGACCGCGTAGTTCGTGCCGTATCTTGTCACGTGCATGTAAAGCACGGCATCAGCGTCAAAGATCTGCCTGATCTTAGCCAGTGAAATTTTAGCGATCTCGTCGGCCTCATATATGCCGTTTCGCTTGAAAGTGTCATTTACAAGAGCCGGTGAAAATACATAATACCCGGCCTCTGCCAGCGGCCTGACTGCATTTGCCAGCACCGCAGGCGAGGCGTTTATCTCTGTCGTCTCATTAGTTGGCATCAGCACCAAGATAGACTTTGGCTTGCTTTGCAAAAGTGCTGAATAATCGTAAATTTTAGGCTCGGCGCAAGCTGAAAAAAACATCGCGACAAAGGCTGCTAAAAATATATTTCTAACGTTATTTTTCATTTTTATCGCCTTTTTTAGCTGCTTTTTTGGCACCGTGCATACGTAAAAACGTTATATACTCTTTTGACTCCGGGAAATTTTCTATCTCTTTGTCGAAATTTATATTCGCCTTCACGTTATCGCCGTTATTTGCGTATAAAAGCCCAAGATGCGCGTAAAGTCCGGGAGGCACTTTTTGAGCGTTTTCGTAGGCTTTTTGGATGGAATTTTCAAGCGCGCCTATTTGCTCGTTCACATCGCCCGTCTCGCTCATGTATTCGTAAAGCGAGCTTGAGTAAGAGCCGTCCCAATAATAAAGCGGCTTTGGCCTTTCAGAGCCGCAGCCTGCTAAAAAAACGCCAAGAGCGAGCGCGAAAAGCGTTTTAAAATTTAAAATTTCAGCTATTTTGCCTGCCATGCGCCGCTTTCAAGTCCGTTTACGAGGTTATTCACGGCTTCTCTTATAGCCAGGCCAAGCACCTTGCCATTTAGCGTCGAGTCGTAGCCCGCAGTGCCGCCAAAGCCGATGATCTCTCTGTTTGAGAGCTCGTATTCGCCTGCTCCTTGCACCGAAAATACAACCTCGGAGTCATCGACTGAGACTACGTTTAAATTTACCTTCGCGTAGGCGGTTTGAGTCTTGCCCTTGCCAAGGATGCCAAAGAGCTGATGATCGCCCGTCGTTTTTCTACCAAATTCTGTCACATCGCCCGTGATGACGTATTTTGCGCCTTTTAAATTTTGCGCTTTTTTATTGATCGTGCTTTCTTCTTTGATGGCTTTCATATTCGTGCGATCAAGCACCGAAAAGCGCCCGCTTTGCTGCAAGTCAGTCATCAAGATGCTTTGAGCTTGGTTGCCCAGACGATCCTCGCCGTCTGAAAATATGCCGTTTTGATAGGAGGACTGGTTGTTGAAGCGTCCGATCGAGACCGCGACTTTCGTGCCGTTATACGGCGTGCCAAAAGAGGCTACTTTCGGGGCTTCGATAGTCCTAGAGGACTCCGTCGCGCAGCCAGCCAGCAATGCTATAAAGCAGCCTGCAAGAGCCAGTTTTAATCCATTTTTTAAAATCATGTTCCGTCCTTTTAGTTGAAATTTATCAATGATATTAACAATTTAAGCTAAAAATTTTATAAATTTCCCGTTATCACCCTCGTCGTCATAAATTTAGGCTCTTTTATGACAAAATATTAGTTTTTTTTAAAATTTAAGCGAAGTCAAATCTTATGAAACGACGCTATCGCCGCCGATTTTTTGCTTCGCGCTTCGCGTTCGCAACGAGACTTCGCTACGAGGTAGGGAAGTCGCAAGACTGACCGCAAAAATCGTGCTATATGTTCGGCGCCTTGTGGAGTAAATAAGATTTGCGAAGCGTTCGTTTAAGGATATCAACACCTTATAAAAAAGAGCCTAAATTTATTATACGGCAGTAAATTTTCAATTGACATCGTAGCCAAATTTCAAGCAAATCGTAGTATAATCCAAAATTCATAAAACAAGGGGGGCAAAGATGAATTTCATAAATTTAAAAGCGCAGTATGAAGCGTATAAAGGCGAGATCGACGCGCAGATCCACGAGGTGCTCGATAGCGGCGTCTATATCGGTGGCAAGGTCGGCGAGCTGGAAGAAAATCTGGCTAAATTTACGGGCGCGAAGCACGCGATCGCTTGCAGCAGTGGCACGGACGCGCTATTGCTCGCATTTATGGCACTTGATATAAAGCCGGGCGATGAGGTCATTACGACGCCATTTACTTTTATCGCGACAGCCGAGATGATCGCCTTTATCGGCGCAAAGCCCGTATTTGTTGACATCGACGAGAGGACTTACAATATCGACACAAATTTAATCGAAGCGGCGATCACGCCGCGCACGAAGGCGGTCGTGCCGGTATCACTTTTTGGTCAGGCGGCGGATATGACGGCGATAAATAAGATCGCAACAAAGCACGGTATTACCGTCATCGAGGACGCGGCGCAAAGCTTTGGCGCGCAGCAAAACGGGCGCATGTCTTGCAATCTTTCCGAAATCGCCACGACCTCGTTTTTCCCGGCAAAGCCGCTTGGCTGCTACGGCGACGGGGGCGCGATATTTACGAGCGACGACGCACTGGCTGAGAAGATGCGAGTGCTGCTAAACCACGGTCAGACGCGCCGCTACATCCACACGCATATCGGTATAAACGGCAGGCTCGATGCGATCCAGGCCGCGGTGCTGAATGTAAAGCTAAAATATCTGGCAGCCGAGATAGAAAAACGCCAAGAGATCGCCAAAATTTACAACGAAAATTTACGCGGCGTCGTTACACCATTCGTCGCACAAGGCAACATCTCGGCGTGGGCGCAATACTGCATCCGCGTCAAAGACAGGCAAAAAATGCTTGAAGCATGCGCGCGTGAGGGCATGCCGACAGGGGTTTATTACCCTGTGCCGCTACATTTGCAAGAGGTATTCACGCCGCTTGGCTACGAGCGTGGCGACTTTGCCGTGAGCGAGCGTGTGAGCGAAGATATAATGGCTCTGCCGATGTCGGCGTTTTTGAGCGAACAGGAGCAAAAAAGGGTCATCGAGGTCGTGAATAATGCTTAAATTTGCTATCGTAGGGCTTGGCGTGATGGGTAAAAATCACTTCCGCGCACTGCAAAATGTCTTTGGCGTAAGGCTTGCCGCCGTGTGCGACCCATGTATATCGGACGCCGATGTGACGGTGCTTTGTGAGCCGTTTAAAGAGCAAAATTTAGCTCCTAAATTTTACCGCGACCTAGACGAAATGCTCGCAAGCGAGCCACTTGATGCCACAATCATCGCCACGCCAACATCGCTACACAAGGACGCCGCGCTAAAATGCATGCAAAAGGGTGTAAATTTGCTGGTAGAAAAGCCGGTCGCCTCAAACGCGGCTGACGCTCAAATTTTACTTGACGAGGCGCAAAAGCTAAATTTAAAGGTAGCAATCGGGCATATCGAGCGGTTTAACCCCGCTGTCGTCGCGCTAAAAAACGAACTTGCAAATGAGGAAATTTTTAGTATCCAAATCACGAGAAATGCGCCGTTTCCGCAGCGTATCGCAGATGTGGGCATACTCACCGACCTAGCCGTGCATGACATCGATCTCATAAGATACCTGAGCCAAAAAGAGATAAAAGATATGAGCGTGATGAGCTCAAAAAAGCTGCGTGCTAAATTTGAAGATAATGCAAATTTATCATTTTTGCTGGAGGGCGAAATTTTAGCTTCCATAAACACGAGCTGGCTTGCGCCAAAAAGAGAACGCAAGATCGAAGTAGCATGCAAGACAGCGTATTTTGAGGCGGATATGTTAGCTCAAACGCTCGTTAAATTCACTGAATTTGACGCGAACTCTTACCGCGTGCAAAACTGCTTTGTAAAGCGCGCCGATGCGCTAACGAGCGAGCTTGAAAGCTTTGTTCATCTACTAAATGGCGGCGAGCAAGAAAGTGCGACGATAAAAGACAGCTTAAAAACGCTAGAAATCATCGAACGGGCTAGTTAAATTTCCCGTTTAAGGTCACTGCAAATATGATTCCATAAATTTAAACGTTTGAGCGTAGTGAAATTTATGATGTGGCGCTATCGCCACCGATTTTTACTTCACGATACGCGTTTGCAATGCTCTGCTTGTAGGGAAAACGTACTCAGCGCCCCCATAGTGGAGTGTTGCGTCTTAAAAATGAAAAACGCGAACAAGTGTTTTGAGTAGCAACGCGAGACAGAAAAATCAGTAACAGGGATCGTAGGAGATTTCCTTGAAACCCTACTCGCTCCAAAGAGAGGGCTGACGCGAATAGCGTTTCAAAGAAATCTTTTTGCTTCGCTTGCTCGTAGCCCAAAGGGACACTTCGGTAACTCCCTATTCAAACGCTGCTCGAGAATTCCTTGAGAGCATATGTAAAAAATCAGCGACGATAAGCTTGCTAGCAGAGTTTTTACAGGGATACCATACCCCTGCTCTTGAAAGCTAAAACAAAGCCTTAAATTTTAGTCAGTTTATCGACCAGCTCTTTTGACACATCATCAACAAGTACGGGCTTAAATTTGCTTGAAAACAGCCCCAAAAATTTAAGCAACGGCACGAGCTTGCTCATAGCGTCATTTCTGCCGTTGCCATAAGCCAGCGTAGGCGAGACGACAGCGGTTGGGATGCCACTATCGCTTAGCATTTTGGCCAGTCGCACCTTGCCCTCGGTAAAGCTCTTTGGTCCTAATGCCCCGCCAATAAAGCCCATTGCACGCACTTTTTTAGCCCTTGCCATTTCTAGCATTGCCTTGGCTGGTAGGTCGTTTGCGCGGATAAATTCTGCCGCATCCTTCGCTGGATGCCCGACAAAGTCAATAATGCAATCAACCATCTCAGGAAGCACCGCCAAAACGGCGTTTGCGTCCGTCACATCAACGGCTATATTTGTTATTCGTTCATTTTCTAGCTTATTTTTGCCCGAGCGAGACAGCACGTAAAATTTCGCCTCTAAGTCGCGTTGTAGCCATAGACTTGTGACGTTTCGTCCGATGTAGCCGTTGCCGCCTAGCATTACGATATTTTTCATTTACTTTCCCTGTTTTTGATGTCATTTTCAAGCGAATTGGTTAAATTTTTTAGCCGTTGTAGCGTCGCCTCGGCTTTTAGGCGGTAGTATCGCTCCTTGCCCTCTTGTGCGACCTCGACAAGCTCAGCGTATAGCATCAGCTTTAAGTGATGCGAGACGGCTGGGCGAGAGAGGTGGATCATATCGGTTAGTTCACCCACGTTTAAGCGGTCGTTTGCAAAGAGCAAAATAGCGATATTTTGGCGGTTTTCATCGCCTAGCATCTCAAATATCGGCAGACAATCACGCAGATAGTTCATAGTTTGTTGGCTCATACGTTCTCCTGTTTAAAAATTTCGACGGATTATACAATTAAATTTTTAAACTTGTCAATATGAGAAGTGAAATTTATCCTGAATTTTAACAAAGTGTTGGTTTGAGGCTTTTTGGGGAAATAAATGGCTCTGTTGCAATATTTCATTGATTTTCAGATTTCAAAGCAGGGGAATGGCATCCCTGTAAAAACCTTGTGAAGCGATGCTGTCGCCACCGTTTTTTTTGCTTCGACTTCATCTCACAGCTTTTCAAGACGCTTCACGATACGCGTTTGCAACTGCAAGCAAAAGTGAAGCGAGCGTTAATTAGAACCAAATTTTAAAATCAAAACTTCGTTATAAAGCCACTCTTAATCTAAATTTTGCCCCTAGATCGCTCGAAATTCCATCCATTTGCCGTTAAGATACCTATAAACGAATATCGCCGCTTTCACGATCCAATCAACAAACATCGCAAACCACGTACCCATCATACCAAGCCCAAGCGTGAGGCTAAGGACATAAGCTAGCGCCACGCGGCAAACAAACATCGAGACGATGCTGACTATCATCGGATATTTCGCGTCTCCTGCAGCACGAAAGACAACTGGTAGCGTGTAGGCCAATGGCCAAAATACGATCGTCATCGCGCCGTGCCACCAGATTATCTGTGCGGTGAGTGCGCGAGCCTCGTTAGAAAGCGCGTATAAATTCAATATAGGCTCAAGCAGCAATATAACGACGACACAGCTTACAAACTGTGCCACATAGACTATCGCGGTTATGCGCTTGGTGTAAAATTTCGCCTGTTCGTAGTCGCTCGCACCCACGCAGCGCGAGATGACGACCGTCAGGCCCATGCCGATCGCCATACCGGGTAGCACCTGAAACATCGCGATCGTCCCGCCAACGGCATTTGCTGCGATAGCTGCCGTGCCAAACATAGTAACTAGGCTCAAAACGATGATGCGACCCACGTAAAACATCCCGTTTTCAAAGCCATAAGGCATGCCGATACTCAAGATCCTTTTTATCATCGCAAGGTCAAATTTATGCCTTAGCGTCTTTCTTATATGAAGCTTCAGCTTGATGTCTAAAAGCAAGTAAATAACGATGAAGCAAGCCAGACCCCTAGTTATCAAAGCGGCCGCGCCGATGCCAAAGACGCCGAATTTAAAAGCATAGATAAAAATGGCTGTTAAAATGACGTTGGTTATATTCATAACAAGCATGATATACATCGGCAGCTTGGAGTTCCCCATCGTCCTAAATATCGCCGCACCGCAAGCATAAAGCGCCAAAAAAGGTAGCGAAGGAAGCACTAATAAAAAATAATGGCTGGAATTTTGCCTGACCGTCTCAGTGATGTCGCCAAAAACGTAATCAAGCATCAAATCTTTCACAAGATAAAGCAAGATCATCACCGCTACGGAAAATACGAGGCTAAACCAGACGAGCTGATCCGTGACGTTTCTGGCGTTTCCTATCTGCTTATCGCCAAGATACTGCCCGGCGATGACCGCACCACCGGTAGCAAGAGCCGAGAACACGCTGATAAACAGCGCCATCACAAACTCGACCAGCGATACCGCCGAGACTGCGCTTTCGCTCACGTGAGCGGCCATTATGGAGCCAGCCAGCCCCACGGTGTATTCTAAAAACTGCTCGATCACGATAGGCAAAAACAGCTTTGCAAGGTCGATACTGGAAAATAGTCTTTGAGACGGCAAGCTCACTCCTAAATTTAAATTAGTTCTATTTTAAAAAGTATTGGATTTGAAATTTTAAACATTCTAGCGTAGTCAAATCTTATGCAGCGACACTATTTTGCTTCGCAACTGCAAGCAGACGCCGCCGATTTTGAGGGAAGCAGTAGCTGACCGCTGTCTGCTCGCAGTTGCAAGACGAAGTCGAAGCAAAAAATCGTGCTACATGTTCGGCACCTTGTGGAGCGAGTAAGATTTGTGAAGCGCTAGAGTTTGATATCAACGCTTTTTAAATAAAGTCTTTGAATTATATCCATTTTTAAAATTTCAAGGTAGAACGATCCTGCAAAATCCTTGCCCGATCCTACAAATTTAGGAGCGAAATTTTATTGACAAAGCGTCCTAAAAAATGTAAAATTCCCGCAGTTCTAAGTTTAGAAACACCCTTACAACGGATCAAAAATGCACTCAGTCGGCATCGACATAGGCTCTACCTCCGCAAAAGTCGCGGTATTTGACACGAACGAGAGCCGATTTTTAGAATTTTTCATCATGCCAACGGGCTGGAGTACGGCACAAACGGCTAAAGATATATTTGAAAAGATCAAGAGCCTAAATTTAAAAGAGACGTTTTTCGTAGCCACCGGATACGGTCGCGTGAGCGTGCCATACGCCAATAAAACGATCACCGAGATCACCTGTCACGCCCTGGGCGCACACCATCTTTTTGGCAAAGACTGCACCGTTATCGACATCGGCGGACAAGACACGAAGGCCATAAAGCTCGAATACGGCGCTGTCAGCGACTTTACGATGAACGATAAATGCTCGGCCGGAACGGGCAAATTCCTCGAAGTGATGTCAAACCGCCTGGGAGTTAGCTTTGAAGAGCTGACGGCTCTGGCGCGAAATTTCGACCAAGAGGTCGCGATAAGCTCGATGTGCACGGTCTTTGCAGAGTCCGAGATAATAAGCCTCATCGCGCAAAACATCTCACGAGAAAACATCGCAAACGCCGTCATAAACTCGGCTGTAAATAAAATCTCGAATTTAGTCAAAAAACAAAGCAATACGCTTTATTTTCTAAGCGGTGGCTTTAGTAAGAACTCTTACGTCAAAGAGTGCTTGCAAAAAGCCTTACAAAGCGAGGTCGCGACGCATGAAAATGCGATATATTGCGGAAGCATAGGCGCTGCACTCATCGGCGCAAAAGATCAAAGGAGAGAAAATGGCACTAAATGAAAATATGCGTATGAGCGAAATTTTCGCTACTTACGATACGGCAAAGCAAAATTTAGCCAAATCGGTCGAAGAGGTCAAAAACAGTGGTAAGCATATAGCCGCGATATTTTGCACCTACACGCCGCGCGAGGTCATACACGCAGCCGGCGCATACAGTGTGAGCGTCTGCGCCACAGGAGATGCGGCGGTCACGGAGGGCGAAAAATATCTGCCTAAAAATCTCTGCCCGCTGATAAAGGCAAGCTATGGGCTAGCAAGAGCCGGTAAATGCCCGTTTGTGAGGAATTCCGACTTAGTAATCGGCGAAACTACCTGTGACGGCAAGAAAAAGATGTATGAGCTGATGGGCGAATTTAAGGACATCCACGTGATGCACCTACCTCACGTCAAAAACGAAAAGAGCCTAGAGCTTTGGCGTGAAGAGGTCGCGAAGCTAAAAAGCAGGCTGGAGGAGAAATTTGGCACTACGGTAAATGACGACGAGCTACGAGAGGCGATCAAAATTTTCAACAAAGAACGCGAGCTGATGGATAAATTTCAAAGCTTTTCAAAGCTTGTCCCACCGCCTCTTAACGGCAAAGAGCTACATCAAATTTTATATGGCAACGGCTTTATCTTTGACAAAGAAGAGCAGCTAAAAGACCTTGAGATCATCATAAAAAGGCTCGAAGAGATGGTCAAAAACGGCGAAAGCGCGGTGCATAAAAGCGCCAAACGCATCATCATCACGGGCTGTCCGAGCGGTGGCATGTTTGATAAGATCGTGCCGCCTATCGAGGAGGCCGGCGGCGTGGTCGTGGCCTTTGAAAACTGCACAGGAAGTAAAAATTTCTCCAACCTGATAAACGAAGAAGACGAGCCTTTGATGGCGATCGCAAAGCGCTATATGAACATACCTTGCTCCATAATGTCACCAAACAAGGACCGCGAGCGCGTGATACAAGAGATGATAAAGGAATATAAGGCGGACGGCGTCATAGACGTGGTTTTACAAGCCTGTCACACCTATAATATCGAAACGATAAATATGAAGCGCGCTTGCAACGAGATCGGTACACCATACATGGCGCTAGAGACCGACTACTCGCCAAGCGACGCCGGACAGATCAGAACGCGCTTGGAGGCGTTTATAGAGATGCTGTAAAAACCTAGAATTTATATATCTCAAGTATCTTTAATTAATACTTGAGATTTAACCTAAACTACAAATTCTACTATTTATTAAATTTGATAATTTTCATAAATATTTATTTAGAATTTTACTATAAGCGTTTTGTGCTTGTTCTAGCTTGGTTTCTCGTACTTTGATCTGTGCTTCTAAAATTTCAAATTCAGCTATGATTTGAGATTGAATTTCAAGTGGTGGAGTACAAATCTCTAAATTTTTATAAAAATCAATAGGAACGCGCCTATGTCCACTAGCTCCTGTCATACGCTTGGCAGCTTGTTCTCTAATATCTCGCCTATTTAAAAATCCAAATAGAAATTTTGGTAAAATTTTATTTTTGTTGCATCTTAGCACATGAAATTCGCTACTTCCAAGTCCTATATCGGTTGATAAATTTTCTGCAAAAGCACATTTGCCATTCTCCATACAAGGTGTTATCTTTGCTAATACAATGTCATTTTTCTCAAAATAAGTATAACTACCACTTCGCAGCTGACCTAATGGCTTAATTTGCTGTTTTTGTATATATCCATCTTCGCTAAGACTTTGCATATCCACAAATGACACCAAAGTTTCATCACCAAGTTCCCTAATAAAAGCTTTTGAAGGATTAAAGATAATATCAAGATTTTTGAGTAAA
>NZ_ALJJ01000015.1:0-13613 GCF_000287855.1 Campylobacter sp. FOBRC14
TGAGATCCATAACCAATAAAATAGCACTCATGCTATTGATTGCGTTGTTTATCGCGTTTGCAGCCATATCGGCTGCTAGTTACTACACGGCTGAGAGTAAAGTCGTTGATCTTGTTGTCCAAAATCAAGATCAAATTTTAAAAGATGTTAAGGCGGTCACGGATACCTTTTTTGAGGAGTATACCGATGCATCAAAGAGGTTTGCAAAAAAGATAGAGAATACTCCTAACGACGAGCAAAGCCTTTTGGCCGAGATCAAATTTCAAAAGGGACAAACCAGTTATTTGGTAGGAGATCTTTATTTTGGTAGAGATAGTGACGGCTATTTTTTCCAATCAGACGGCACAAGTTTAAAGCCTGATGTCGATAACTTCGATCCTAGAAAGCGCTCTTGGTATATCGCTGCTAAAGAAAAGGGCGGCGCCATATACAGTGAGCCTTACATAGAGGCGGTCAATAAAAAGCTAGTCATGAGCTTTGCCGCACCGGTTTATAAAGACGGTAAATTCGCGGGAGTATCGGCTATCGATCTAAAGATAGAGGATCTTAGTAAGAAAATTCTTGATATGGGTAAAACTAAATATAGCTATGTTTATATCATGCATAAAAATGGTGTGGTTTTGATACATAGTAACCCTGAAATAATAGGCAAAGTTGTTGACTTTAGTAAAACGGTTTCAACAAAACTTAAAGATGGTGATTTTGATGAAAATGGCTTGATTTCTTACGTAAATCCTGAAGGTAAGAACGTAATGGCTAAAACTTTGCCGATAAATGATGAGGGCTGGTTGGTCGTAGCGGCAATGGGAACGGATACCTTTTCTAGCAATACTCTCCCCCTCCTAAAAGCTCAACTCGCCCTTGCCGTTATCTTCATCATCGCCCTTTCGGTATTTGTCTATTTCTTACTCAAAAAATCACTAAGCCCTATAAAGACCATACAAGAAAAGCTAAACGAAGTATTCGCCTTCATCACTCATGAAGCAAAAGCTCCTGAGAAACTAGAGATAAATACTAATGATGAATTTGCCCAAATGAGCGACAGCATCAATCAAAATATAGATAAAGTGATAGCTGGCATCAAAAAAGACAGCACCATGATAGATGAGCTAAACAATGTAGCAAATATGATGATAAGAGGAAATTTAGGAGCTAAAATTTCATCTGATCCAAACAACCCTGCATTGATGGAGCTAAAAAACCTACTAAACACATTCTTTGCCTCCATATCTGAAAACCTAAAGAGCATAGTAAGCGTCCTAAGCTCATATACCAAAAATGACTTCACTGCTAAAGTAGAGCTCAAAGAGGGTATAGAAAGCGATATCAAAGATATGATAATGGGCGTCAAGTCTATGGGTGAAGTAGTATGCGAGATGCTAAAAGGAAATTTAGAAGAAGCCCAATCTCTTGAAGAAAAGGCAAACGTATTGGCCCAGTCTATGAAAGAGCTGACAGATGGAGCGAACATACAAGCGAATTCACTCCAAGAAAGTGCAGCTGCAGTAGAGCAGATGTCTAGCTCAATGAACGCCATAAGCCAAAAAGCTCAAGATGTCACAAGACAATCTGAAGAGATCAAAAACATCATAGTGATAATTAGAGACATAGCAGATCAAACAAACCTTCTAGCACTAAATGCTGCCATAGAAGCAGCCAGAGCGGGAGAACATGGTAGAGGCTTTGCAGTAGTTGCCGATGAAGTTAGAAAACTAGCTGAGAGGACTCAAAAGAGCTTAGGAGAGATAGAAGCCAATGCAAATGTCTTAGCTCAAAGTATAAACGAGATGAGTGAATCTATAAGAGAGCAAGCAGAAGGCATAAATATGATAAATCAATCTGTATCTCAAATAGATAACCTAACTCATAAGAACATACAAATCATAGGCAAGACAAACGAAGTGACATCTGAGGTAGATGATATGGCTAAACTCATAGTCACTGATGTGAGGAAGAAGAAATTTTAGGAGGAGGGGGCGAATTAGCTCCAACCTTGCCCTTGCAAGCATGGCCAATGGCTACTCGCTTTTGCACTCTGCTTACAGGAAAAATGTGAACAGCGTTTGGAGTAGTGCAACTAAGCAAAATTTCCTTTTAAAATATATGAGATGCGTATATAAAGAAGCTCAAATATAAAGCAAGCTACCAAGCCTTATCATATTTGAGCCGCATTTTATGGCCAGTCTAAAGTCCGAGCTCATGCCCATAGAGCAGATCTGGGCTCCGTGCGCTCTTAAATTTTCAAAGATTTTATAGCTTAGCTCGAAGCTTTTTTGCACTTCGCGCTCGTCGTCGCTATGTGCGCCGATACTCATCACGCCTTTTAAATTTATATTTTTGCATTGCTCTTTGATACGCATATAAATTTCGCTTGCATTTTCGTAGCTTACGCCTTGTTTGCTATCTTCGTTTGCAGAGTTTATCTGTAAAAGCGTATCGAGCGTGAAATCTAGGCGTTTATTTACTTCGCTCGCTCGCTCGAAGCTATCGCAGCTTTGCCACAGGGCAGGGCGTAGCGAGAGGAGCTGGTTGATTTTGTTGTTTTGAAGCCTACCTATCATATGCCATTTTATATCCGTAAATTCGCCAAGTTCGCCGCATTTTTTAGCCAGTTCTTGGACTCTATTTTCGCCAAATATCCTCTGACCCTGCGCATAAAGCGCTTTGACCTCGGCACTTGAGACATTTTTGCTTACCGCTACTAGTGTCACGTTTTCGTTCAAGGATCTTATCTCGTCCATTAAATTTTGTAAATTTATCACTGTGCGCCTCCGCTTAGTCTTATTATGTCATTGTATGTGGCCAGTAGCATCAGGGTAAATAGCAAAGCCCAGCCGCAATATGTCAAAGCGAGGTAAATTTTCTCATTTACCTCACGGCGAAAGATGAGCTCGTAGAGGTTAAAGAGTATGTGCCCGCCGTCAAGTGCTGGTATCGGAAAGAGGTTTAAGACGCCTAAATTTACCGATATGAGCGCCACGATCACAAGAAGCACCGAGAGGCTGATCTGCGCGGCTTTTGACGTCACATCGGCGATCTGAACGATACCGCCGACCTCTTTTAGCGGCACCGAGCCGTTTATGAGCTTTTCAAAGCTGATGAAGATAAGCTTTGAGGCGTCGATCGTTTCGTTTAATGCGTAGCTAAGCGAGCTAAGACCGGTGTGATAAACGCGCACCGTTTCGCCGTTTGGAGAGATACCGATGAGCGGTTTGGAGACGCTTTCTTTGAAAAGATTTCTGGTTTCGCCGATCTTTGGAGTGAGGCTTACGTCGATGATCTTACCGTTTCGCTCGACTTTGATGTTTGTTTTTTGCAGTTTTACTTGCTTGCTGATGTCGTCCCATTCGTGTATCACGACGTCATTTATTTTTAAAATTTTATCGTTTATGGCAAGCCCCGCCTCTTTTGCGGCGGAATTTTCAGCTATATGCCCGATTATGGGAGCTAGCTTCTCTACTCCGATAAAGCCAAGCACCATGTAAAGCAAAAATGCCAAAA
Organism: Campylobacter sp. FOBRC14; assembly: GCF_000287855.1. Taxonomy (NCBI): domain Bacteria; kingdom Pseudomonadati; phylum Campylobacterota; class Epsilonproteobacteria; order Campylobacterales; family Campylobacteraceae; genus Campylobacter; species Campylobacter sp. FOBRC14. The sequence continues at coordinate 3,502 of NZ_ALJJ01000015.1, forward strand.
TAAAGTTAAAAAATGGACCTGCCAGCAGTATGTATATCCTGCCGAGCGGCTTTAGCGTGTTGTAGCTATCTGCGTCGTAGTTTTTGGCTTTTGGATCGGTATCGTCCTGACCTTTTAGCTGCACGTATCCGCCAAGCGGTATGGCGCTGATGGCATACTCGGTCGCTCCGACTTTTTTTGTGTAAATTTTATCTCCAAAGCCGATACTAAAGGTATTTACAGCCACGCCTAGCGAGCGAGCGGCCAGAAAGTGCCCCAGCTCATGGAAAAATACCAAAAAGCTGATCGCAAAGACGGTTATCAAAAAATAAAACGAATAAGCCCAAAGCCCAAGCCCAAGTAAAGCCAGCGTAAAAATGAGAGCTTTCAAAATTTAGCCTTTTGCCTGCTTTTTGATGTAGGCGCGGATGTATTCAAGGCCTGAATATAGCGTCAAAAACGTCGCTATCCAAAGCAAAATTTCAGCTCCCCACCACTGCATTACTAGCCAGCCGATAGCTATCATTTGAAAGACCGTTTTTACCTTGCCGACCATCGAAGCGGCGACATTTAGGCCTTCGCTGGCGATCACTACGCGAAAGCCAGTGATGAAAAACTCTCTGATCAAAATGAGATAAACCGCCCAAGCGTTGGCTCGTCCCATCATCATAAGCCCCAAAAATGCCGCCAAGATAAGCATCTTGTCAGCGAGCGGATCCAGGATCGCTCCAAGCTTTGTTTTTTGATCCCAAGTCCTAGCGATATAGCCGTCAAAAAAGTCTGTAACGCTTGCGACGACGAAGACCAGCCCCGCAAAATAGTTTATCCAGCTGATATGCACGCTCGGAAATTGACTCGGAGCGTTTATCAGCAGATAAAACATCAAAGGCGCTAGTAAAATTCTAAAAAAGGCTAGGGCGTTGGGTAAATTTAGGCTCATTTAAATGTCGTTCCACCGTCTATTATAAATGTATGTCCGGTCACCCAGCTCGCTTTTGACGAGCAAAGGAAAAGACATGCGCCTGCAAGGTCGGTCGGCTGCCCCATGCGATTTAGCGGGCTTAGCTCGGCGGTTTTATCGCGCACCTCCTCGTAGTTTGTAAAGGCTCGCAGTGCGTCGGTCTCGATCGGCCCGCCACTAACGACATTCACGCGGATATTTTTCTCGCCAAGCTCGGTCGCGGCGTATCTTGCCATCGCTTCGACCGCAGCCTTGGCAGTACCGTGTCCGGCGTAGTTTTCTATATAGACTAAATTCCCCGTAGAGCTAAGGCTGATGATGCTTCCGCCGCCCGTTTTTTCCATACGTTTGGCGGCCTCCTGAGCGCCCACGACAAAGGCATTCACGGTCGCGGTAAAGATATTGTTGATGCCTCTAGGCTTTAGCTTCATAAATTTGGTGTATCCGCCGGCGACCGCACGTCCTGAAATGATAGCATTCGAGATGAAAAAATCAACGCGATCAAAGTCCTCGTCGATCTTTAAAAAAAGCTCCTTGTAAGTCTCCGGCTCAAGGATATTTAGCGCGTAGGTGCGGGCTTTTATCTTAAATTTAGTCTCGAGCTCCTTAGCTTCGTTTTTTGCCAGCTCTTCGTTCGAGTTGTAGGTGAAGGCGATGTTTGCGCCGGCATTTGCAAATTCCTCCACGATGGCTCGTCCGATACCGCGTGTGCCGCCACTTATGACTAGCGTTTTTCCCAAAAATTCATTTTTGTCCATCAAAATCCCTTTATTTCGTAGTTTTTCATAGTTTGCTCTATCTTTTTGAAATTTTCGCTACTAGGCTCGCAAAGCGGTAAGCGATATTCTAAATTTCCGATCAGACCGGCTATATACATCGCCGCTTTTATCGGGATCGGATTGCTCTCGCAAAATAAAATTTTATTGATATTATAAAGCTTATCGTTTATCGCTTTTGCTTTTGTGTATTCCTCATCAAGCGCTAGATGGGTGAGCTCGCAGATGTAATCAGGCAGTAAATTTGCGGTGACTGAGATGACGCCCTTGCCGCCGTTTGAGAGGATAGGGTAGTTTATCGCGTCTTCGCCACTGATGACTACTAAATTTGGCTCGTGTGCGAGCAGATCGACACATCTGTCGATGCTCCCGGTGGCTTCTTTTATGCCAAAGATATTTTTACACTCTTTAAATAGCCTAAAAACGGTGCTTGGCAAGATATCCACGCCCACGCGACCCGGGACGTTGTATAAAAGCACAGGTATATCGATACTTTCGGCGATCGCTTTGTAGTGCTGATAAAGTCCTTCTTGGGTAGGCTTATTGTAGTATGGTGCAACCGATAAAATTCCGTCCGCTCCGTGACTTTGGGCGAATTTTGCAAAGTCTATGGCTTCATGCGTAGCGTTGCTTCCGGCGCCCGCGAGCACTTTTACCTTTGTGTCTTTGCAGGCGTTCACGGCTATTTCTATACAAATTTTATGTTCATTATGCGTCAAAGTCGCACTTTCGCCGGTAGTGCCTACGGGCACGACCACATCTATGCCGTTTTTTATCTGTCTTTTTATCAGTTTTTCAAACGTTTCTTCGTCCAGCTTGCCGTTTTTAAAAGGCGTAATGAGCGCTGTCATCGCGCCTTGAAGTATGTTTTTCATCTTTACTCCTTTCTTAAGATCACCGTGGTGGAATTTTTAGCTTCGAAGTATTTTTTGGCTGTATTTTGTATGAGCTTTGCGCTGATGTTATCGATATTTTTTTCAAATTCATAAAGCGGCTCGATGCTTCCTCTGGCAAGGTAGCTACCGTATAAATTCGCGACTCTGGTAGCGCTGCTAAAAGAGTAGATAAAGTCGCTCTTGATCAGGTTTTTGACCTTTAAGACGTCGTCTTTATGGATACTTTTTTGTTTTAGATCGTCGATTATCTTTAAAATTTCGGCTTCGACCTTCTCCGCTTCGATGCCCGGGTTACAAACGGCTAGGAAAATGAATAAATTTTCATCTATGCTTGGCATATTATAGGCGTAAATTTGGTTCACAAGCTGCATCTCGTCTATCAAAATCCGCTGCAATACCGAGCTCTTGCCGCTGCTTAAATACTCGCTAAGAGCGTTTAGTCCTATTTGATCGCTGTGATCAAACGGCGGGATCTTATAGGCTATGGCGATCATTTGCGTTTGGCTATCTTTATGCACTATCACGCGTTTAGCGCCGTCTTGTGCGGGCTCTACGCAGTGAAGCTTTGGTAGATCGCGAGTGTTTTTTATATGCTCGAATTTCGCCTTTGCAAGCTGCAAGGCCTCTTTTTTGCCTATGTCACCGCTGATCATCAAGATCGCGTTTTTTGGCTGATAGTATGTCGCGTGAAATTCTCTGATATCCTCTATGCTCCAGTTTTCGATATCTTTTATAAAACCTATCGGCGTCCAGTGGTAGGGATGATAGATGAAAGCGTGGTTGAAGAGGCGAAAATACAAATATCCCATCGGGTTGTTGTCCGTCCTCCATCTGCGCTCCTCGTGCACGACCTCGCGCTCAGGCTGAAATTCTTTATCTTTGAGGCTTAAATTTTGCATTATCTCTGCGTAAAGCTCGAGCGATTTTTCTAAATTTTGACTTGATGACTTGATAAAATAGTGAGTGTAATCAAAGCCCGTGCTCGCATTATCCATGCCGCCAAAGCCTTTTACGATGCGGTCAAATTCGCCCGCCTTTAAATTTTTAGTGGATTTGAAATTTAGATGCTCTAGCATATGCGCTATGCCGCTTTTACCCATCGTTTCGTTGCGCGAGCCGACTTTGTAAAAGATATCGGTGCTTATGACCTTTGAGCCTAGATTGACCGGTATGTGATAGATCTCCAGCCCGTTTTTAAGCTTTAGTTTATTAAATTTTATCAATTTTTTGCCTTTACTTTTTGATATCAGCACCGATGGCTTGGCTTATGTTGCTAAAGCCGTCGCGCCCCATGAGATTTAAAATTTCAGCATTTATATCGTGGCAAATTTTTGGTCCTTTGTAGATGAACGAGGTGAAAATTTGCACCAGATTCGCACCCATTTTGATACGTTCATATGCCTCCTGGCCGCTATCTATGCCGCCACAAGCTATCAAGATCGTCTTGCCAAAAAGCTCATGCGCGACGGCTTTAAATATCTCTTTTGATCTTTGAGCGATGACCTTGCCGCTTAACCCGCCAAAATCCTTTAAATTCGTAGAATTTGAAAGCGAATAATCAACGCTCGTGTTTGAGATGATGATACCGCTAGAGCCGCTTTCTACGGCGCATTTGCAGATATCTACCGCTTTTTCGTGAGCTAGATCGGGTGAAATTTTAAAGATGATAGGCTTTTTCGTGAGCGGCTTTATGCGTGAGAATAGCTCTTTGATGAAGCTTTCTTCTTGCAGATCGCGCAGGTTTGGAGTGTTTGGCGAGGAGACGTTTATGACGAAGCTATCGCAGATATCGCTAAATTCTCGCACCAAAATTTCATAATCATCGATCGCGTTCTCGTTTGGCGTGATCTTGTTTTTGCCGATATTCGCCCAAAGTGGCAAGACGAAAGGATAGCTTTTTTTCACTCTTTGCTTGATAGCCTCGCAGCCTTCGTTGTTAAAGCCCATCGCATTTTGGATACTTTGCTCGTCGATGAGTCTAAAAAGGCGCGGTTTGTCGTTGCCGGCTTGTGGCTTTGGCGTGAATGTGCCAAATTCCAAATATCCAAATCCAAGCGCGCAAAGAGCGGGCAGCATGGTGGCGTTTTTATCAAATCCACCGCCGATGCCAACGGGGTTGTTGTAGATAGAGCCTAGTAAATTTTGCTGAAGCCTCGCATCGTTTATCACGCATTTGCTAGCGACAAGGCTTAGGCTGCCGGGGAAAATTTTATTAGACCAGATCATTGCGAGTTCGGCTATTTTGTGTGCTGTTTCGGGATCGAATTTGAAGAAAATAGACTTTAAAGTATCGTAATCAACGCTCATTTTGCCTTCTTTTAAATGTCTTAATTTTTGTCAATTTTATCGAAAATCGCCTTAAACCAAGGCTTTGCCTTTAAGCTTTGCATAAATTTCACATTCGTTTTCAAGCTCGCTGTCTTTACCAAAGCCTACTATCTTTCCGCCGTCTAAAACTGCGATCTTGTCGGCATTTTGGACGGTGCTTAGGCGGTGAGCTATGACGAAGATTATCTTTTCATGATGAAGATTGTTTATCGCGTTTGTTATCTCTTTTTCGCTCTCGTTATCAAGTGCGCTGGTGGCTTCGTCAAATATCAAAATTTGCGGGTTCGAGTAAAGTGCGCGCGCGATGGCTATGCGCTGACGCTGACCGCCGGAGAGGTTCGTGCCAAATTCATTCAGCACCGCGTTTATCCCGTTTTCAAGCGCACTTACGAAGTCATAAGCATTGGCTAGCTTTAGGGCTTTGATGACCGCTTCTTCGCTAAATTCTCTGCCGTAAGCGACATTTTTAGCGACCGTGTCGTTAAAGATATACACGCGCTGCGTCACCAGCCCGATATTTTGGCGCAAAGAGTGAATTTTTATATCTTTTAAATCAGTACCGTTTATCAAAATTTTGCCACCGCTTGTATCGTAAAATCTCATCAATAAATTCATAAGCGAAGTCTTGCCTCCGCCGCTTGAGCCTACAAGAGCGATGAGCTCGGACTTTTTAGCCTCGAAATTTACGCCTTTTAGCACCTCTTTTTCGTCGTAGCTTAGCCTCACGTCTTCAAATTTTATCAAGCTTATGTCGTTTGAAATTTCCTTTTGGCCGTCTTTTATTTCAGGCGTGGCGTCTATGAGCTCAAACGTCCTCTCGCTCGCAGCCGCCACATCTTGCATTTTGTTGTAGATGTTGACTATGCGTTTTAGCGGCGTATAGATCATGAAAAGTGCCGCGATAAACGAGAAAAACTCGCCTACGTCCATGTATCCGTCGATCACGTCGCTACCGCCGATGATGATGACTGCTGCGACGCCGATAGAGCCTATCGTCTCCATAAGCGGACTGACCAGCTGTTCGACCTTGGTGCTTTTTAAATTCAGCTTGAAAAATTTATTGTTTTCGTCGGTAAAGCGCTCATGCTCGTAATTTTGGGCGTTATTTGCCTTGATGATCTCGATATTTGTGAAAATTTCGCTTAGCGCCGAGGTGATGTCCGAGGTCTTTTCCTGCGATGCGGTGGAGATCTTTTTCATCTTTTTGGCTAGTCGCGAGATCGGATAAAGCGCGGCCGGCAGGACGATGATAGCGAAAAATGCAAGTTTGGGGCTTTGATAGATGACAACACCAAGAAGCCCCACGATAGTAAGCGACTCGCGGATGAATTCCGGTACCATGGTAGATACTATCGCGCGGATACGGTCGATATCGTTTGTCGTGCGGCTTATCAGCTCGCCGGTGCGGTAGGTGTTGAAAAATTTCATATCAAGGCCGAGTAAATTTTGAAGCATCTTTTCGCGAAAGCGACGGATGACGTCCTGTCCGATATAGGCGGTATAGTAGGCTTGTAAAAATGTGCCTAAATTCTTAGCGACATAGACTATCACGATGCCAAGGGGCAGTAGATAGAGCCATGTTTTTTCTTTTTCGATGAAAATTTCATTTAGCACGGGCTTTACCATATATGCAGTCGCCGCCGTGCCTCCGCTAGCTAGCAACATACCCACGAATGCGATCACGAAATAGGGTATGTAGTCCCGAAAATACGGGGCGAAACGCCTCAAAATATCTCTTAGTTTCAGCTCTTTTTTATTCATTCGTATCCCAAATTTTAAATTTTCTCCCACATCGTGCCTTGGGCGGTGTCCATTATGGCGATATCCATCGCATTGAGTTTTTCCCTTATCTCATCGGCCTTGCTGAAATTTTTCTCTTTTTTAGCCTGCGCTCGCTCATCTAAAAGAGCCTTGATCTTAGCCTTTTCATCGTCGCTGACGCCAAACTGAAAATACTCGAAGCCATCCATCGCACCCACGCCAAAAACGCGTGTGATGAATTCTAAATTTGCCGCTATCTGCGCCTTTAAAGCCTTATTTTTGGGGTCCAGATCCAGTCCGTCGTTTGCGCTTTTTACAAACTCATCTACGCTGGCAAGTGCCTTTGATGTATTTAGATCGTCGCTCAAGGCTTCAAGCACGCTTGCTTTGAAATTTGGCTCACAGGTGCCGGCACTAACGCCAAGTACACGCTTTTTGAGGCGATAAATTTTATCCAGACGCTTCTTTGCCGCAAAGAGATCTTCTTGCGAGTAGTTAAAATGCGCTCTATAATGAGATGCGATCAGATAAAATCTCAAAGCCTCGCCCGGGACGCTTTTAAGCGCGTCTTTGACAAAAAAGCTGTTGCCAAGGCTTTTACTCATTTTTTCGTTATTTACCTTTATGAAGCCGTTGTGTATCCAGTATTTAGCGAGCTTTTTATGCTCGGCGCATCTGCATTGAGCCGCTTCGTTTTCGTGGTGAGGAAAGAGTAGGTCGATGCCGCCTGCGTGTATGTCTATCTCGTATTCGCCGTCGTTTGAGAGGTATTGTTTTATCATCGCTACGCACTCGCTGTGCCAGCCGGGTCTGCCTCTGCCAAACGGGCTTTCGTACCATTTGTCGTCAAATTTCCAAAGCACGAAGTCTTTTTCGTCGCGCTTTTCATCATTGCTTTGCACGCGCGCGATGAGATCGGTATTGTTGTCCTTGCCACTTAGGCTAAAATACTGCGCGTCCTTGCCGGTATCAAAGTAGATCCCGTCTTTTAGCTCGTATGCCACGCCTTTATCAACGAGCTTTTGGATGTAGTTTATTATCGCCTCAAGGCACTGCGTAGCCTTTGGCTTGATGTCCGGTTGCATGACGTTTAGCGCGCTCATGTCAGCCTCGTAGCTTGCGATGTAGCGCTGCGTGATCTCCTCTAGGCTTTTGCCCGTCTCACTCATCTTTTTTAAAATTTTATCGTCGATGTCGGTGTAGTTTCGCACGAATTTCACTTCGTAGCCAAGCTCTATCAAGACGCGTCTTAGCAGATCAAAGCTCACGGCTGATTTGGCATGTCCTAAATGCGCGTCGTCATATACGGTCGGGCCGCACAGATAGATACTCGCCTTGCCGCTTTTTATAGGCTCGAAAGCCACCTTTTGTTTTTTGACGCTATCAAAGATTTGCATTAAAAATTTCCTTTAAATATACTAACAAAGCGCTAAAAAGCGCCAATGCAAAAAATATCATCGCTAAAATTTTAGGCTCAATTATACCTAAAAATTTCCTCCAGCCAAACGCGCGGATATATAAAACAAGCTGTAAAAAGCCGCCCAGCGAGCTAGCTAAAGCAAGACCCGCCGCACCAAAGGGCCGCATCAAAATGACCGCTAATATCAAATTTACAATAAGACAGATCACTGAAATTTTAGCCGCCAGCTTTTGCTGCATCCTGGCATATAGCCAAAGTGAGAAAATTTTAGCCAGACCAAATGGCGTAAGGCCGATGAGATAGGCGCTTAGCACCTTTGCACACTGGATGGTGTCGCTCCTAGTAAAATTCCCTCTCTCAAACAAAAGCCAGATGATGAAATGAGACAGCACGATGCCGCAAATGCTCGCAAACATCAGCGCCGTAAGCAGCAGATAAAAGCTCTTTTTCGTCCAAAAAAGCGCATTTTGCTCATCGCCCAGCTTTAAAAGCTTTGTGATCTTTGGAAATAGCGCCTGAGAGAGCGCGATAGCAAAAATGGCAAGCGGTAGCTGGAAAATGCGGTTTGCGTAAAACAAATAGCTGATGCTACCGCTAGCTAGAAAGCTTGCTAGCCACGTGTCCATAAAGGCGCTGATCTGCATCGCTGACGAGCCCAGAAGCCCGTGATAGAAGTTGCTAAAAAAGCCTTTCGCACTCGTGCGTTTGCCCTTTATGAAGCCCTTGATGCCGCCCCAGAAAATTTTATCTATCCCGTTAAATTTCATCGCTATGATGTGAGCAAGCACCTGCAAGATCCCGCCCACCACGACGCCAAAGCTAAGATAAAAAGCGACCGTTCTTTCGTCCTTGCCGCGAGCTAGGAGCAAAGCGGCGATCATAGCTAAATTTAAAAGCGCAGTCGAAAACGCCGTAGTCGCGAAATGCCCGCGATACTGCAAAAGCGAGCCCATGAACGTGACGCAATAAACTAGCGCCAAATAGTAAAAATTTATCCTCACTAAAGGCGCTGCCTGCGCGATATTTTCGTCACTTAGACCGCTTGCGATGATTTTTACGAATTCGCTTGTGAAAAGATTGACCGCGAGGGTCAAAACGCCGATGAAAAGCAGGAATTTTAAGAAAATTTCGGCGCTGAATACGGCTTTTTTATTCGTCTTGGCAAAATTTGGCAAAAAGGCCTGTGTGAAAGCGCCTTCGCCAAATATCCTGCGAAAGAGATTTGGGATCTTAAAAGCGATGAAAAATATGTCACTAAATATCCCCGCTCCTAGTATCGAGGCGGTCAAAAGATCGCGCAAAAGCCCTAAAATACGCGAGACCATGATACCGACCGAGTTTGAGAAAAAGCCTTTTATAAACATAAAACCTACCTAAATTCAAAACACGACATCTTAACAAAAAAAGCTTTAAATCCTCATTCATCGCCTACTAAGATATACCCGCTCTCGCTGATATTTTTAAATTTCACGCCAAGCTCGCGTTTTAGGCGTAAGATCACATTTTGTATCGCGCCCTTGCTCGCCCGATCATTCTCATAGACGAATTCCTCGATCATCTCGTAGGTGACGAGCTTGTTTAGGTTGTAGGCAAATAGCCAGAAAATTTTATTTTGCAAAAACGACAGATAGACCTCCTCGCCGTTTTTATAGATTTTTTCTTTCGTCAAATTTACGCTCACCGCCTCGCTTAGCCGCACCAGCCGCTCGTCCTTTTCATACGTGAGCGTGACTAGCATCGCGCGCAGGTCTTTGATGTCGATGGGCTTTTTTAGAAACAGCGTCGCGCCTTGTTCGAGGCTTTTTATTAGATTTGTGTCCGTGTCGTAGGATGTAAAGACGATAAATTTTTGCTGCGGTTTTAGCCGCGCGATCTCTTTCATCATTTCAAAGCCGTTCATCACGGGCATGTGGATGTCCGTTAGCACCACGTCCGCGCCAGTCCTCTTAAACCGCTCCACCCCTGCCAGTCCGTCCGCCACACCGACCACC
>NZ_ALJJ01000016.1:0-202153 GCF_000287855.1 Campylobacter sp. FOBRC14
CACGTCTTGGGCGAGGCGGGCGGAGTTTTCGGGGCTGACCTCTAAGCGGTCAATGACGACTTTGATCGTGTGCTTTTTGGTCTTGCTTAGCTCGATCTCTTCATCAAGCCGTACCATGACGCCATCGATCTGCGCGCGCACGAAGCCTTTATTTCTTAAATTTTCGATTAGATCCGCCCACGTGCCCTTTTTCTCTCGCACGAGCGGGGCGTAGAGCACGACCTTTGCGCCAGCTGGGAGTTTTGAAATTTGCGCGATGATGTCGGCTGCGCTCATTTTGGAGATCGGTTTGCCGCATTTGTGGCAGTGCTGGATGCCTACGCGTGCGTAGAGCAGGCGCAGATAATCGTAAATTTCAGTTATCGTGCCAACTGTCGAGCGTGGATTTTTAGACGTCGTTTTTTGATCTATGGCGATTGCTGGCGTTAGACCCTCGATCTTATCGACATCGGGCTTTCCGACGCGGTCGAGAAACTGCCGTGCGTAGCTGCTTAGGCTCTCGATATATCTGCGCTGCCCCTCGGCATAAAGCGTATCAAAGGCAAGCGTGCTCTTGCCGCTACCGCTAAGCCCCGTGAAAACCACGAGCTTATTTTTTGGAATTTGCAAATTTATATTTTTTAGATTGTGCTCACGCGCACCCGTTATCTTAATAATGTCATTCATTTTTAGCCTTTTTGATATGCAAAATTTAATTTTTGCAATCTTTGATTTTAGCCAAAAAGGTGTAAAATTTTCATAAATTTAAGAGCTAAAATTTTATATTAAGAAGGTACATTTATATCATTTTCAGCTTTTTTTGATATTCTACGCAAAATTTTCAAAGGAGAAACCATGTCAGTAAAGATCACAGACATTTGCATAAGCTGCGGCTCTTGCATAGACGAATGTCCAGTAGAAGCTATCGTTGATGATAGCGACAACCCAACAGGAGAGGATACATACTACGTGTATGCAAACAAATGCGTAGAGTGCGTCGGCTATAACGATGAACCGGCCTGTGCCTCAGCCTGTCCGACCGACGGCTGCATCGTATGGGACAGCGTAGTAGCGGGACAACCATCTCGTGAACAAATCAGCGCAGACCAACGCTTAGGCACGACAGCCGTCATTGCTTAAAATTTTAGGCTCAAGTTTTGGGCCTATTTGATTTTTAAACTTTTTTTGATATAATTGCCAACTTCATTAAAAACACTTTAACGTTAAGGGAAATTTTATGCAAAGAACACTTTCTATCATCAAACCTGATGCCGTTAAGAAAAATGTCGTCGGAAAAATCATAGATAGATTTGAAAGCAACGGGCTAAGGATCGCTGCTGCAAAGAAAGTAAAACTAAGCAAATGCGATGCAAAAGCGTTTTACGCCGTTCATAGCGAGAGACCGTTTTTCAACGATTTAGTCGAGTTCATGACGAGCGGACCAGTCGTGGTCATGGTGCTTGAGGGCGAAAATGCAGTAGCTAAAAACCGCGAGCTAATGGGCGCGACAAATCCTAAAGAAGCTGCCGCTGGCACTATCAGAGCGGACTTTGCAGAGAGTATCGACGCAAATGCAGTCCATGGAAGCGATAGCCTAGAAAACGCTATAAACGAGATAAATTTTTTCTTTGCAGCAAGAGAAATTTGCTGATTAGGGCCAAATTTTGAAAATAGCGTTTGCGAAAGTCGCAAATAAAAATATTGATTTTGAATTAAAAGATAAAAATTTAAATTTTAGTGGAATTTTAAAGAGGCTTGATCCCAAGCTTGTCGAATGCCTCGGCAAAATGAAAGGTGAAATTTCATATATCTGCGATAGATGTGGATGCGAAATGACGCTACCAGTCGATCAAGACGTCAAGCTTATTTTAAGCGAGGGTATTTATGTCGATAAAGAGAACGAACTTAGCGATACGATGGAATTTTTTGACGGAGATATCGATTTAAACGAAGTTTTTAAAAGTGAATTAGAAGCTTTTAAGAGCGATTATTTTTATTGTGAAAATTGTAGAAATTTATAAAAGGAGAACAAAATGGCAGTACCAAAGCGAAGAGTGAGTCATTCTCGTGCAGCAAAACGCAGAACGCACTACAAAGTTACACTTCCAGTGCCCGTAAAAGATAAAGACGGCTCATGGAAAATGCCTCATCGCATAAACAAAACAACCGGTGAATATTAAAAAATGATTCGCATTGCTATTGACGCTATGGGTGGGGACTTCGGCCCCGAGCCTATAATCGCGGGCGTGGTAGAAGCGCTAAAAGATACTAAATTTTCGGCCGTCCTCGTCGGAGATAGCAATGCCATAAAGCCGCTCATACCTGAAATGTATCTAAAAAATATCGCTTTTTTAGAAGCGGCCGAAGTCATTTCTATGGCTGAGGGTGCTACGGACGCTTTAAAACGTAAAGAAAGCAGCATCTATAAAGCAATAGAGCTTTTGAAAAACAAAGAGGTCGACGCAGTAGTTTCTGCCGGACATAGCGGCGCAACGATGAGCCTAGCTACACTAAGGGTAGGCAGACTAAAAAATGTCGCACGTCCTGCGATAGCTACCTTGATGCCAAATTCTAAAGAGTCCACGACCCTTGTTCTTGATGTCGGGGCGAATGTGGATTGTAGGAGCGAGCATCTATTCCAGTTTGCAGTGATGGGCGAAGCCTATGCTAAAGAAATTTTAAATCGCAAACTCCCTCGCGTAGGTCTTTTGTCAAACGGCGAAGAGGCCTGCAAAGGCAACGAAGTGAGTAAAGAGGCTTTCGAGCTTGTCTCAAGGCTTGACAGCTTCGTAGGCAATGCCGAAGGAAATCAAGTCTTTGACGGAAGCGTAGATGTCATAGTCTGCGACGGATTTATAGGCAACATCCTTTTAAAAACTAGCGAGGGCGTAGCCGATGCGATAGGCAAGATCATCAAAAAACAAGTCAAAAAATCGCCTCTTGCGATCGCTGGCTCAGTTTTGATGAAAAAGGTCTTTAGAACACTGAAAAAACAAGTCAGCTACGATGAATACGGCGGCGCACCACTACTTGGCATAAACGGCTGTGTCATCATAAGTCACGGCAAAAGTAACTCCAAAGCCATAAAAAATGCGATATTCCAAGCGATAAATTTTGCGAATTCAAACATCAATAAAGTTATCGAAGAAGAACTCTCGCATTTTGCAAGATAAAATATGCTAAAAGCTTCGCTGATATCCATAGCTTCATACGTTCCTGAAAAAATTTTAACGAATTTCGATCTTGAAAAGATGGTCGACACAAGTGATGAATGGATCGTAAAACGCACAGGTATAAAAGAGCGCTATATCGCAGAAGGCGAGATAACGAGCGATCTTGGTACCAAAGCCGCCAAACTAGCCATAAAACGGGCAGGATTAGAAAAGTCCCAAATAGATGCGATCATCTGTGCTACGATGTCACCGGATCATCTTTGTATGCCGTCCACCGCTTGTAAGATCGCCGCAAATTTAGGCCTGGACTACGGCATAACGGCATTTGACATAAGTGCGGCTTGCACGGGGTTCATCTATCTTTTACAGCTTGCAAATTCATTGATTAAAAGCGGAGCGAAAAAAAATGTTTTGATCGTGGGAGCCGAGAAGCTTAGCTCGGTAGTCGATTACACCGATAGAAGCACCTGCATACTTTTTGGAGACGGTGCCGGTGCGGCGATCATCAGCGCAAGTGATGAAAACGAGATAATCGATATCCACACCGCAAGCGACGGGACACAGTCGCATCTTTTGATAACTCCTGGCTGTGGCAGTGCATATCCGGCCAGCGATGAAACGCTGGCAAAAAGGCTAAATTTCATACATATGTCCGGCAACGAGGTCTTTAAGATCGCCGTTCAAACGCTGACAAAAAGCGTCATCGAAATTTTAGAACGAAACAATATGACAAGCCGCGATATAGACTTTTTCGTGCCTCATCAGGCAAATATCCGTATCATCGAAGCAGTCAAACAACGCCTTGATTTTAAAGACGAGCAGTGCGTATTGACGATAGCAAAATATGGCAACACGAGCTCCGCATCGATACCGATGGCGATAAACGACGCCTATGAAAGCGGCCGCATCAAAAACGGCTCGACCTTACTGCTTGACGCCTTTGGAGGCGGTTTCACTTGGGGCTCGGCTATACTAAAATTTGGCGGCAAAAATTTCTATCAAATTTGAAATTTAGCTAAAATATAAAACCTCACCAAATCCGGTCATCAAAATTTCAAAACAAACTAGGATTATCTAAAATTTTAGGTTCTGTTACAATAAATCATTGATACTTGCTTCGCAAACCCTGCTCGCTCCGCAAAGCGCCGAACATATAGCACGATTTACGCGGTCAGCTACCGCTTCCCTGTAAATCGGCGGCGATAGCGTCGCTTCACAAGGTTTGGCTTCGCTTTTGAAAGCTGAAAATCAATGAAATATTTTAATAGAGCAAAATTTTATAATATTTTTATCTTATTTTAAAGTTTTAGCGATATAATTTTGCAATTAATAAATTTTATTATAAGGAGAACAGAAATGTTAGTAACAAAAAAAGCACCTGATTTCACAGCTGCGGCAGTTTTAGGCAACAATCAAATCGTAAATGATTTCAACCTATATAAAAATATCGGCGAGAAGGGCGCAGTCGTATTTTTCTACCCGATGGACTTTACCTTCGTTTGCCCAAGCGAGATCATCGCGTTTGACAAAAGATATGACGAATTTAAGGCTCGCGGTATCGAGGTAATCGGCGTTTCATGCGACAATCAATTCTCACACTTTGCGTGGAAAGAAACTCCGGTAAATAAAGGCGGCATCGGCAAAGTGCGCTTCCCGATAGTTGCCGATATGACAAAGTCTATCGCTCGCGGCTTTGACGTGCTTCTTGAGGATGCCGGCGTCGCGCTTCGCGGCTCATTTTTACTAGACAAAGACGGCACTGTCCGCCACGCAGTCATCAACGACCTTCCGCTAGGTAGAAACATCGACGAGATGATCCGTATGGTCGATACGATGCTATTTACGAACGAGCACGGCGAGGTTTGCCCTGCAGGCTGGCACAAAGGTGATGAGGGCATGAAGCCAAGCACCGAGGGCGTAGCCGACTATCTTTCACACAACGAAAACAAACTTTAATCAAAAAGGCGGAGCTCTCCGCCTTTTAAACCAAAATTCACCAAATAAATCTTTAATATAAATTTCAATATGATACCATTTCATGAATAATCGATTTGGAGAAATTTATGGAATTCAAAGGACGACAAGAGCTTGCTACAAGCTGCACGGAGATCATCTCAAATTTTAAAAGCGACTTTATAAATGACGGCGTGATTTTTTGCAAAAGGGCGAATTTAGACGTTTCAAACGGGCAACTAAAAGCAGTACTTGAAAATATATTCGACTCGCTTTTACTGCAAGATCCAAACGCACAGTCGCTTCATAAAGGGCTCGAAAATGCGGTCAAAGGGGAGCTGGAGCGTAGCGATCTTTTAAATTTCATATTTTTAAATTTGATCTTAAAATTTAACGACAATCATCAAAACCCCGCACACCTAAGCTACTTCATCTACGCCGTAGAGCGTCTAACAGACACCCTAAATCACGCCTCACCAAAGGATGAAACGAGCGACGTAGTGATGGGGCAGACAAATTCATTTTTATTTGAAGATCCTATAAACACATTTTCGCGGATGAAAACAGCCAAGGCAAAGCCTGAATTTCTAAATTTATACGACGGAGTCAATATAAAACACGAGGCGCAAATTTTAGATGTGCAAGAAGACAGCGTCGTCTTTGGCGTCGATATCATGCAAATTTTAGCCATGAAGCAAGAGGGCAACGGCTTCATACTGCCAAACGAGTATTTCCCCAAGCATCTAAAATCGGACATCTCGGACTTTAGCATAGCAGATAAAAGTGTGACGCTTTCAAATTTCTCCCGCATATCCAAAATGAACGCGAATCTGCGAAAATTCCAACGCGTCCATCCGAATAAATTTACAAAGGTCCTGTTAAAAAACGATAGAGCCGAGCTTCACGGCAACCTCTACGATATCTCGGACGGCGGACTTAGCGTGCTTAGCTCCGAGTCGGCGGACTTCAAAGACGGCGAAGATATAGAGGCGTTTTTCGAGCTTATGATACCTCAAACTGCGCCGCAAAATGTCCATCTGAAGCTACGCCTCATCACCGAGCTGGCATACAAAGGCTACATAAGATACTGCATGCAAATAATCGGCGAGAGTCAAATAGTGCAGGAATTTACGAGCGCACGCGTCCAAGAGACGCTAGACGAGCTACGAGCGCGCATCAGCCTCTATCAATAAGGACGCCAAATGAAAAGCATACAAGAAAATTTAAAGCTCTTTTACATCGGTCTAAAAGACGAAGAGCCGTTTTTTTATAAAAACAAAGACCTCACGACTCACGCAGCCATCATCGGTATGACCGGCAGCGGTAAGACCGGGCTTGGCATCACTTTACTAGAAGAGGCCTGCATAGACAACATCCCCTCCATCATCATCGATCCTAAGGGAGATATGACGAATTTAGCCCTCACCTTCCCTGATATGAGTGCTGATGATTTTCGGCCTTATATAGATGAGAACGAGGCGGCAAATAAGGGACTAAGCGTAGATGAGTGCGCCAAAAAAGAGAGTGAAATTTGGAGCGAGGGCATAGAGGCGAGCTATCAAAATTTAGAACGCGTGAAGCTTTTAAAAGACAGCGTCGATCTCACCATCTATACACCAAAAAGCTCCGCCGGTGTGGGCGTAGCCTTGCTTAGCGACTTTGCCCGCCCAAATTTAAGCGACGAGGAGAGCTTTAGCAACTATATAAATTCGCTCGCCGCTTCGGTGCTGTCTTTGATCGGCATAAACGACGAAGATATGAGCTCAAAAGAGCAGCTTTTAGTAGCTAGCATATTTGATGCGAAATTTAAAGAGGGTCGCGACGTCACGCTAGAGGAGCTCATCGGCTTCATCGCTAATCCTCCGTTTAAAAAGATCGGTGTATTTGACGTAGATACGTTTTATCCCGGCGATCAGCGCATAAAGCTTGCAATGAAGATAAACACGCTCATAGCAAGCCCTAGTTTCAAGGGCTGGAGCGAGGGCGTGAAGCTTGATATCTCAAAGATGTTCTTTGATGAAAACGGTAAGGCAAAATGCAATATCTTCACCATCTCGCACCTAAGCGACAGCGAGCGGATGTTTTTCGTGACGCTTCTTTTAAACGAGATCATCGCCTGGATGCGAACGACAGAGGGTACGGGCTCGCTAAGAGCGATCCTTTACATGGATGAAATTTTCGGCTTTTTCCCGCCAAATGGCAATCCGCCGTCCAAAACGCCGATGCTAACGCTCTTAAAACAAGCTCGCGCTTTTGGCATAGGCTGCGTTTTGAGCACTCAAAACCCGGTCGATCTTGACTACAAAGGCCTTAGCAACATCGGCACATGGTTCATCGGTAGGCTCCAAACCGCACAGGACAAGGCTCGCGTGATAGACGGCCTTACCGGCATCTCAGGCTCAGCGGCGAACAAGACGCAGCTTGAAAATATGATCTCAAATTTAGCCAAGCGAAGCTTTTTGCTCAAAAACATCAACGAAGACGGTCTAAACATCATCAGCACGCGCTGGGCGTTGAGCTATCTAAAAGGCCCTTTAAGCCGCGAGCAAATTTCAAATTTGATGCGAGATAAAAAAGACGGCCTGCAAGCCATAAAAGCTAAAAAAGCAGATCTAAAAAGCGCGCCAAAGCCGATACTATCAAACGAGATCGAGCAAATTTACAGCGCCCAGGCAAGCGAAATTTTGACTCCGAATTTACTGGCAACCGCCAAAGTGCGCTTTTACGACACAAAAAAAGGCATCGATGCGGTGAAGCAAATTTCATATCTTTACGCACTGGACGAAAATGACAAGAGCGCGGACTGGACGCAAGCTAGCGAAGATACCGAGCTAAATTTAAGGACTGACGCCAAGGAGGACGCCAGCTATGAAATTTTGCCTGGCTTTGTAGCAAACGCTAAAAATTTCAACGATATAAAACGCGATTTTAAGGAATTCGTATTTAGAAATTATAAACTTGAAATTTTCGAGGCGATGGGCATCAGCTCAAAACCGACAGAGGATAAAGAGCAGTTTTTCGTGCGTCTACAAGATCGCTGCAATGAAATTTTGGAGGAAAAAACTGCTGAGCTTACGGCAAAATTTGAAAAAGAAAAGGCCAAGCTCGAAGAAAAGCTGAACAAAGCCCTAGCCAAGCTTGATAAAGAGCAAAAAGATATGACCGCAAGCGGGCTGAATGCGGCGATAAATATCGGCGCTAGCATCATAGGTGCGCTTTTTGGCAACAAACTGCTTTCACGCTCGAATGCCACCAAGATCGCCTCGAGCGCAAGGAGCGCCAACCGCGTGCTAAAAGAGCGAAGCGACGTGAAGCTCAGCGAGCAAAGCGTAAATGAGATAAACGCGCAAATAGACGAGCTGGCAGGCTCTTTTGAGCAGCAAGCGCAGGCACTAAAAGAGGCTAACGACATCAAAAATATCACGCTAAACGAGGTGCAAATTTCACCCAAAAAGAGCGATATTTATGACGAAAAAGTCGTGCTTTTGTGGAGATGATTTATAAAAACGTCAGTGAAATTTTACTATCATCACGATTTTTAAACGCATAAAGGTAAAAAATGAATGAAAATTTGATGCTTTATTTGATAGCTTATTTGCTCGGCGGAGTGCCGTTTGGGCTGATATTTGGTAAAATTTTCGCCAAAGTGGATATAACTACCGAGGGTAGCGGCAGTATCGGCGCGACGAACGTTTTGCGCGTATTAAAACAGCACGATCCAAAACTCGCCAAAAAAATAGCCATCTTGACTGTCGTTTTTGACGTCCTAAAGGGCGTAGCGCCTATCTTGATCGCTCGCGCTTTCGATGTGAGTCAAAGCGTGCTTTGGGGCATGGCGGTGCTTAGTGTAGTCGGGCACTGCTTTTCGCCATTTTTGAAATTCGAAGGAGGCAAAGGTGTAGCGACGGGTGCTGGCGTCATAGCCTGCTTTTTGCCTCTCGAGATCGCGATAGCCCTTCTGGCGTGGTTTTTGATCGGTAAAATTTTAAAGATAAGCTCCCTGGCCTCACTTGGCGCACTTGCGGCGCTCATCATCACTAGCTTCATCTTGTATCCTGAGATGAACGGCATTCATAGCCATGCACCGCTTTTGATCATCGCATTTTTGGTAGTTTATAAGCACCTGCCAAACATCAAGCGTCTACTAAGCGGGACGGAACAAAAAGTGATATGAGCCAAAAAATCACGACGCTCATCAAAGATCATGAGTTTGAAACGATCATCGGGATGATTGACTTTGAGCGCATCACGCCTCAAAAAGTGCGTATGAACGCTAGTTTTTGCAGTAGCGGATTCATCGACTATGTCAGCGTGATAGAATTTATAGAAAAATTTTATAACGAGCGAAAATTTAAAAGTGTCGAAGAGTCGCTTGAAGCTACTTCAAAGGCTTTAAAAGAAAATTTTAAGGATCTGATTTCCTTAAATTTAGAAATTTTAAAAATCGAAATCCTGAAAAATGCGACGGTCGGTGCGAAAATAGAATCCGTTTATTAAAAATTTATTAAAGTATCTTGAAGTCCTGCTTAATTTATGATATAATCCCCTACAAATTTTAGTTTAAGGAAAAAAAATGCGTATCTTGATAGTAGAAGACGAAGTGACGCTAAACAAGACGATTGCAGAAGGACTGCAAGAATTCGGCTACCAGACGGATAGCTCGGAGAATTTCAAGGATGCCGAATACTACATCGGCATAAGAAATTACGATCTGGTTTTGACAGACTGGATGCTCCCAGACGGCGACGGAGTCGATCTCATAAATGTCATAAAACATAAATCTCCACGCACATCAGTAGTCGTGATCTCTGCAAAAGACGACAAAGACAGCGAGATAAAAGCGCTTCGCGCCGGAGCTGACGACTACATTAGAAAACCGTTTGACTTTGATGTTTTGGTAGCGCGCCTAGAGGCAAGACTACGATTTGGCGGCACTAACATAATAAAAATCGACGATCTTATAATCAACCCTGACGAGGAAAAGATCACGTATCTTGGCCGTGACATCGAGCTAAAAGGCAAGCCGTTCGAGGTCTTGACACACCTTGCTCGCCACTCCGATCAGATCGTCTCTAAAGAGCAACTCCTTGACGCCATCTGGGAAGAGCCTGAGCTAGTCACTCCAAACGTGATCGAAGTAGCGATCAATCAAATCCGCCAAAAAATGGACAAACCGCTAAATATCTCAACTATCGAAACAGTAAGAAGACGCGGATATAGATTTTGCTTTCCCAAAAAAGCTTAAGAAATAGATTTATACTGCAATTAGCCTCCGCATCGATGATGCTGATTGCAGTTATTTCAGTAATGTTATATTACTACATCAGGGTCACCGTCTTTGAGACGGTCATCCAAGAACTCAGCCACGAAGCTAACCAAATAATAACCAACCCTCAAAAATACAATCCTTTAAATTTGCAAAATTTCATCATACAAGAGCCAAATCAAACCGAAACCTTAGTGCAAATAAAGCAAGGTCAGCTTACTCAGAAAAAGCCCTATTTCTCGCTATTTCAAAATGGAGAGCAAAGCTTTACCACGCTAGCGGTTCCATACATCAACGATGATTCTTATATGATACTTAAAAAAGAGACGACATTGCAAAGCAAGATCGTCGAGCAAATTTTCGTAGACATCATCATCGTAAATGCCACGGCGATACTGCTCGTGCTTTTTTACGCACTGTTTTTATCAAGGATGCTGCTACTACCTATAAGGACGCTGTCTGCGAAGCTGACAAAGCTTGACGAGAAATTTTTAAAAGAGATAGACATCAAAAGTCTGCCTGATGAATTTTATCCGCTTGGCAACAGCATAAATAAGCTCATTTCGCGTATCCAAACGTTCGTAGAGTATCAAAAAGAGCTTTTTGTCGGCGTCGCGCACGAGCTGAAAACGCCACTTGCCGTCATGAAGACCAAAAACGAAGTGACTCTCATAAAAACAAGAGAGAGCGAAAAATATATCGAAGCGCTAAGATCGAACAACGAAGCGATAAACAATATGAACAGCATGATAAGCTCGGTGCTAGAGATCGGACGTCAGGAGGGAGCGCAGTTTGAAGAGCCCGTAAATACAGACATCATCGGCTTTTTAAACAAGCTTGGCAACAACTTTCAAATTTTGGCTCGTGCAGAGGAAAAGAACATCATCATGTCCCTGCAGCCTGAAATTTTGAACATGAAGATCCAAACCACGCTACTCACTCACGTCATACAAAATTTCGTCCAAAACGCTATAAAATTTTCACCCAAAGACTCAAATATCACTATCCTTTCAAGGACCGAGAAAAACAGCTTCATCATCGAGGTCATCGACGAAGGCATCGGCATAGACGAGAGCAAAGATCTTTTTGCGCCGTTTAAGAGATTTGGCGATAAAGGCGGAGCCGGACTCGGGCTATTTCTAGCAAAGGGGGCGGCGCAAGCTCTTGGCGGTAGCGTCGCTATCAAAAACCGCAAAGACGGCAAAAGCGGCGCAGTCTCTACCCTCACGCTACCTATAAAAATCAACTAGGAAATTTCATGGCAAAACGCACCGCTGTAATAGATCTAGGCTCAAATTCCATGCGAATGGCGATATTTGAGCGCACCTCTCGCTGGGCGTTTTTCATACTGGGCGAATACAAAATGCGCGTGCGCCTAGGCGAAGGCGGCTATGATAGCAGCAACGAAATATCCGAAAAATCGATGCAAAAGGCATATGAGGCGCTGGCGGAATTTAAAAATATCGCAAAAAGCTACAAATGCACCAAAATTTTATGCGTCGGCACCTCAGCACTTAGAGACGCACCAAATTCCACCGAGTTCATCTCGATGATACGTAAAAAACTGGGCATCGGCATAAGGGTCATCGACGGCAAAGCCGAGGCCACTTACGGAGCGATCGCAGCCAAAAATCTGCTATGTCCCCTAGACGAGGGCGTCACGATAGATATCGGCGGCGGCTCGACCGAGCTAGCTCGCATAAGCGGTGGCAAAATCGTCGATACCATATCGCTTGACGTGGGCACGGTGCGTGTAAAGGAGCTATTTTTTGACAGTAAAAATACCGCCAAACTGCCAAACTTCCTGGCGCAAATCACGGCAAAAATACCTACAAATTTCAAATGCCAAAATTTGATAGCCATCGGCGGAAGCCTAAGAGCCATATCGGGCGCCATAATGAGCGGCTCAGGCTATCCGTTAGCGACGCTTCACGGCTTTTGTTATAAACTTAGCGAGCAAAAAAATTTCATCCAAAGCATCGCCGATTCGAGTGTCTTGGAGCTTAATAAATTTCCAATCAAAAAGGACAGATACGATACGATACGCGAAGGAGCGCATATATTTTTAGCGATTAGTGGCGCACTTGAGGCTAAGAACATCTACACGAGCGGCGTTGGCGTGAGAGAGGGTGTATTTTTGAGCGACTTCTTGCGCCCTAGCATGAAATTCCCGCAAAATTTCAACCCGAGCGTAAAAAGCCTGCAAGATCGCTTTATGCTCACGGACAACAAAGCCGTCACAAGGTACGCAAAAGAGATATTTTTGTCCCTAAGCAAGATCCACAAGCTAAAAGACGAGCATCTAAACGCATTGCTAGTGGCCTCAAAGCTTTACAATGTCGGGCAAGATATAGGATTTTACGGGGATCACAAAAACTCGGCATACATCATCCTAAATGGCTTAAATTTCGGGTTTTCACACGAGCAAAAGGCACTGATCGCAGCGATCATCGGCACTAACGGCAAAAAGATCATTTATGAATTCGAGCGATATAAAAATTTACTCCCAAAACCAGAATGCATAAGATGGTTAAGCTTCATGCTCTCGCTCGCAAAAGCGCTTAATATAAACTGCGCGGCGGCTAAGCTCGGGTTTGAATTTACCGGCCATACGCTTAAAATTTATGGAGCTAAAAATCTAGCGATGGCTAAAGATGAGATAAAAAAGATAGCAAAGCCTGAAATTTTCGCGATCTCGTTTATTTAAATTCAACAAGGTCTAATTAGCGGCGCCTAGTTCATACTCATTTTATCTTTGTAGTTGTTGAGGCTGTTTTGACGCTCTTGTAAAAATGCGCCCAGTTTCTTTTTATTTTCCTCGAAAAACGCCGTGAAGTCCTGCTCGTTTTGTATCTTGTCCTCACCAAAGCTATCAAGCATCACGTTTGAGCTACCTACGAGCACCAAATAGCGCCTATTTTCGTAGCTTAGAAGCATGAGTTTGTTCACGCGATCGAGCGGTTTTTCATAGATTACGTTTACGTCGTTGTTTTGATTTTTTAGTAGCCAGTTTATAGATTTCGTACTGTTTGGCTCGCTACTTTTTGCATTTGCAAAGCCGCTAAATTCGCTCTTGCTGACCATGATCTTTTTAAATATGAACAAAAATATCAAAAGCGCTAGCAAAACGCCAAGCACGATGAAATATCTCGCATCGACGATAGGTTCGGGCTCGCTTTGCAGTGCTTGAGTCGGCGGCTCGATCTTTGCGCTGGCTTGTGGCATATTTGCAACCTGAGAGGCGGTATTTTTAGGGCTTACTCGTATGCGAAGCCCAAATCCATCGGTCGTTTTAGAGGCGTTTACGATGATAGCATCTTGAGATTTTAGGTTTATGATCAGTGAATTTTGCTTTGGTTCGATGTCTAGCTCTTGAACGATTTTAGAATTTATATTCTTATTGACGCTTTGTTCGTAGCTTAGAGAATTTAAGATGAGCGAAGTCGTGTTCTTCTCGCGTTTTTGAAAGATATTGCCCTCATAAGGTGCGTCAAAACTAAGCATTATATCTACGCGGTCCGTACGCTCATAGATGTTATAGGTAAGCAAATTTGAGGCAAATATCGGTAGCATCACGCTCAAAAATAATAAAATAAATCTCATAAAAGCTCTTTTTTAAAGTATTGTATGACTGATTTGGAGTCTAAAATTTCATTGATCCTTATGGCTAAATTTTTCTCATAAACCATTACTTCGCCCTTGCCGAAAATTCTGTTGTTTATATAAAGTTCGACACTCTCGCCAGCCGGTTTTTCAAGATCGATGACCGAGCCCGCTTCAAATTTCAAAAGCTCGTTTATGCTGATCGTGGTCGTACCAAGCTCAGCTATGAAATCAACGCTGATATCCATCAGCTCGTCGTAGCTCTTGAAAAGTCCCAGCTGCTCTAAAGTCTCTATCGCGTCGTCTTCGTTCATGCTCTGTTATAGCCTATTTGAAATGTTCGATTTTTCATTTTATACACAAATTTTTCTTCAAGTTTGATGCGAAATACATCGACTTCGCCTAAAAATTCCGGCGTCCCAAGCTTATACGCATTGTTTTCACGCTCGTTTAGCAGGTTTTTGGCCTTGCCGATGATTTGATTTGCTATCTCCTTGCAAAGATCGTCCAAATCGCCTCCGTCGATATCGCTATGACCAAAAAACGCCTCCATGAAAAGCTTTAGCGTATCTTTTTTGAAAAACAGATAAAAGTGGTATTCGCTTTTGCCCTTATAAACTGGTATGCTAGCACCATAGACCCCTTTACCGATGCTCGCACCGCTTTTTACCTCAAACCCCAAAGTGTCCGTGCAAAGATACCTAGTCGCGGCATCTATAACCTCTTTCATGTCCTTCCTTAAAATCCAAAATTAGCTTTTATTATACTTTGCATTTACTAAATTCGCTCTAAAATTTATAAACGTTTTCAAAAAAGCTTTTCTATCTGGCTCATTAGCTCGTCTCCGCTAAATTTAGCCGTGAGCTTTACGATCTGCGTGCCGATGATCGCACCATCGGCGTAGGATTTGACTAAATTTGCGTCTTGCGCATTTTTCACGCCAAAGCCCACAGCCACGGGCAGATCGCTTTTTTGCTTTAAGCTAGCGACTAGGCTTTTTAGTCGCTCTTCGCTCGCTCTTTGCGACCCGCTCACACCGATAGCTCCCAGCGCGTAGATGAAGCCTGAGCCCACGCTTAAAATTTTATCCGCTCTGCCGGCTGACGTCACGCTGATGAGCGGGATGAGATCAAGCTTAAATTTATCGCACAGCGAGCGCACCTCCTCGCACTCTTCAAAGGGCAGATCGGGGATGATAAAGCCACTGATGCCGACCTCACCGGAACGCTTGATAAATTTCTCCACCCCGTAAGCAAATACGATGTTGTAATACACCAAAAAAACGATCGGCTTTTTCACGTCCGCCTTGACCTCGTCTAAAATTTCAAAGATCGTGTCGGTATTCACGCCCTTTGCCGCGGTCTCAAAGCTAGCCTGGGCGATGAGCTTGCCGTCTGCTAGCGGGTCGGAGTATGGTATGCCAAGCTCGAGTAAATCAAGCGAGCTGGCGTCTAAATTTAACAAAAACTCTTTCGTGTGCTCTAAGCTTGGATAGCCAGCGACGATGTAACCGATGTTTGCCTTTTTGCCCTCAAATGCGCGCGCGATCTTATCCATAAATTTTTCCTTTCTCGTAGCTCATCACGGTGTTCATGTCCTTGTCGCCTCTGCCGGAGACATTTACGACGATCGTTTTTTTGCCGCTTAGCGTAGGGCAGAGTTTCGCTAGATACGCCAGCGCGTGCGAGCTCTCGATCGCCGGGATGATGCCCTCTAAGCGGCTAGTAAGCTTCAAAGCCTCGATACACTCGTCATCCGTCACGCCCTCATAATGCGCCCTTTTGATGTCGTGCAGGTGCGAGTGCTCCGGGCCGACACCCGGGTAGTCAAGCCCCGCCGAGATACTATGCACGGGGGCGATCATGCCGTAGCTATCCTGCAAGACGATGGTTTTCATACCGTGGATGATGCCCTCGCGCCCCTTTGTGAGTGTGGCCGCGTGATATGGCGTGTCCGCCCCCAGCCCCGCCGCCTCGACGCCGATCAAATTTACGTCCGTATCGTCCAAAAACGCGCTGAAAATGCCTATCGCGTTACTGCCCCCGCCCACGCAGGCGACGATATAGTCGGGCTTTACGCCAAATTCAGCCAGCTGCTCTTTGGTCTCGCGCCCGATGACACTTTGCAGATCGCGCACGATCTTTGGATACGGGTGCGGGCCGACCGCCGAGCCGATGATGTAAAATGCGCTTTCTATCTCATTTACCCACGCCTGAATTGCCGCCGTGGTCGCTTCTTTGAGCGTTTTTAGCCCCTCTTCGATACTGATGACATTTGCGCCAAGCAGCTGCATCCTAAACGCATTTAACTGCTGACGCGCCACATCGGTTGCGCCCATATACACGTCGCACTCTAAGCCCAAAAGTGCCGCCGCAGTCGCGCTCGCCACGCCGTGCTGCCCCGCACCGGTCTCAGCCAGCACCTTTTTTTTGCCCATTTTTTGAGCTAGCAGGGCTTGTCCCAGCGCGTTATTTATCTTGTGCGCGCCCGTGTGGTTTAGATCCTCGCGCTTTAAGTAAATTTCATGCCCGTAGTGCGCGCTTAGGCGTTTGGCGTGATATAGCGGGCTTGGGCGACCGACATAGTGCTTTAAAAGATCGTCCAGCTCCGCCTTAAACTCGCTCGTTTTGGCGATCTTTTCATACGCCTCTTCCAGCTCGTTTAACGCAAACATCACGGTTTCGGGTACGAACTGCCCGCCAAATTTTCCAAAATATGCTTTTTTATTCACTTTTTGTCCTTTTTAAATTTGTGTCTTTTAAATGCTTCGCAAATCTTATTTGCTCCGCAAGACGCCGAACATATAGCACGATTTTTGCGGTCAGTCTTACGACTTCCCTAAAAATCGGCGGCGATAGCGTCGCTTCATAAGATTTGACTACGCACAGCACGATATTTAACTGCTTGCAAAACATTATTTTTCAGAATTATTTATCAACCCCAAAATTCTCTCTATCTTACTTGGAATTTTCATCAAATTTTCATCCTCCACGCGGGAGTTTACATCTAAAATTTTAGGCTTAAATTTTATCGCTTTGAGCACGTTATCTTCGCCGATACCGCCAGCCAGCGCGAAACTAAACGGCTTTACGCCCCTTAAAATTTCCCAATTAAATTTGACTCCGTTTCCGCCTAAATTTTCGCCTTTGCAGTCAAATAGCGGCAGGTCATAATACCTAAAATCCGGCTTTGGCAGCTCATCTTTCACGCTAAACACCCGCCAAATTTGCATGCCCATATCCTTTAAATTCTCGTGCAAATTTCCGCTTGGCTCGTCATAAATTTGCGCCGCGTCAAGCCCTGCAAATTCGCAAATTTCCATTATCTCGCACTCGCTTTGCCCGGCAAAGACCCCGACGCAAAGCTTGCCATTTTCGTGCGCTATGTGCGCTATCTCGCGAGCCGTTTTCATACCCACTTGGCGCGGGCTTTTTGCAAAGATGACGCCTAGGAAATCGACCGCCAAAGCCGCCACGCTTGCCGCCTCGCTAGCCGCTTTTATCCCGCAAATTTTAATAAGCGGTCTCAAATTTAGCCCCCGATATACTCTTGAAAATAGCGATAAATTTTACCGCTTTTTATCGCGTCCATGATGAGTGGCTTCGCGTCGTTTGGCGTTTTGACGGCATCTGCGGTGTAGAGCGCAAACATCGCATTTAGCAGCACGATGTCAAATTTCGCTCCGCTTTCCTCGCCTTTTAATATCCGCACTAAAATTTCGGCGTTTTCTTCTGGCGAGCCACCCTCGATGTCGCCGTGAAATGCGCGCTTGAAGCCAAACTGCTCGGGTGTGATCTTATACTCCAAAATTTTGCCGTCCTTCACCTCGTGTATCAGCGTCTCGTCGCACAGCGTGATCTCGTCCATCCCGTCCATGCCATGCACGACGAGCGCATGCTGTCTGCCAAGTCGCAGCAAGGTCTGCGCCATCAGCTCATTGACCTCTTCTAAGTAGTTGCCGGCAAGCTGATATTTCAGTCCTAAATTTGGATTTAGAAGAGGCCCTAGCATATTAAAGACAGTGCCGATTTTTAGGCGTTCGCGTACCTCTTTGACCTCGGCTGTGATCTTGTGAAAAAGCGGCGCGTGAAAAAACGTCAGCCCCTTTTCGCGTAGCCTTGCGCGGTTTTCCTCGATGCTGCCCGTGATCGGCACGTTTAAAATTTTCAGCACATCGCTACTGCCGCTTTGGCTCGTGATCGCCTTGTTTCCGTGCTTTGCGACCTTCACGCCAAGGGCTGCTGCGATGAAGGCGACAGTCGTTGAGATGTTTATCGTTTTTAGCTTATCCCCGCCTGTGCCCACGATGTCGAAGATGTCGCCGCGATCCACGTAAGTCGTCGAGTATTTTAGGATATTTTGCACGAAAGCTGCGAGACTATCGGCGTAGAGGCTCTTTTCGCTAATGAGCACCAAAAGTCCCGCCAGCTGCACGATGTCGCACTCTTTGTCGTTTATCGCGCGGCAAATCACCTCGTAATCGCTACTTTCAAGCGGGAAGCCCTTTTGCAGCTTCGTCATAAACGGCGATAAATTCGCCGTTCGCGGCTCTTTTGGTGCAGGTTTTTCCTCTGCGCTTTTTAAATTTATGAAATTTTCGATGATCTTTTTGCCGTATTGCGTGAAGTAGCTCTCGGGGTGAAACTGGATGCCAAAAACGGGTCGGCTGACCTCGCGAAGTGCCATCACTACGCCATCATCGCTCATCGCAAGCGGTTTTAAATTTGACGGCAGCTCATCCACGTAAAGCGAGTGGTAGCGCATGACTTCAAATTTAGTCGGCAAGCCCGAAAACAAGGGCTCTGCCTCGCTTACCTCGATCATTGAGGTTTTGCCGTGATAGGGCTTTTCTAGCCGCTTTATCGCAGCCCCCGCCACGAGTCCGATCGCCTGATGTCCTAGACAAATGCCTAAAATAGGCACGTCAAGGTCGCTTTTTAAAATTTCAAGGCAAACGCCGCTATCCTTTGGGTGCTTTGGTCCCGGGCTTAAAATTATCTTGCTAGGGCGCATTTTGCGGATCTCTTCGAGCGTGATCTTGTCGTTTCGCACGCTTAATACCTCTTCGTTTGTCAGCTCGCGCACGTATTGCTCGACGTTAAAGACGAAGCTGTCGTAGTTGTCGATAAGTAATATCAAAATTTCTCCTTTTGGCTCATACCGACTAACGATACTTCGCCTTTAAATCATTTTTATTATTTTTAACCTCTCGCATTCGCGCTAAAATTTATCTTGATCTACGATCTCGCTCGCATTATTTTTAAACACATTTACCACGCTCGCACGTTTATGGCAAATTTCGGCGTATTCGCGCTCGCTTTGCGAGTCATACACGATACCTGCGCCAGCCCCTACGAACACGTCGCTATTACCGTCAGCACGCGGCACAAAGATCGCACTTCTAATCAAGATCGCCATTTGCACGTCGCCGTTAAAATGCAAAAACCCGATACCTCCGCCGTAGATATTTCTAGCGCCGGTTTCCAGCTCGCTTATGATCTGCATGGCGCGGATTTTGGGCGTCCCGCTAAGCGTACCGGCAGGAAATACGCTCCTTATCACGTCAAACGCGTCAAGCTCCTGCTTTTTCACGCCATAAACCTCGCTTGCGATGTGCATCACGCTCTCGTAATACTGAATATGCATAGGATTTTTCACGATCACGCTTTTTGCATTTGAGACGCGTCCGATATCGTTGCGGGCGAGGTCGATGAGCATTTTATGCTCGGCGAGCTCCTTTTCGTCGTTTATCAGCTCATTTTTTAGCCTCTCATCATCGTTAGCATCGACGCCGCGAGGTCTTGTGCCCGCGATCGGCGCTACGAAAATTTGAGAATTTCTCATCTCGAAAACAAGCTCGGGAGACGAGCCCACGACATCACCGTAAGGTGTAGGAAAATGAAACATATAAGGGCTCGGGTTTGCCACGCTTAGCTTTTTATAAAATTCAAAACTATCCATATCAGTGAGGATATGTAGCTGTTTGCCAAGCACGACTTGAAATATATCGCCGCTTTTTAGATACTCTTTTGCAATGCCTACGATGCTTTCAAAGTGTTTCTTTTCTGCCTCCAGATCGGTTTTTATCTTAAATTTGCTCTGCTTTTTTGGCGTATCGACCGGCTTTAAAGCGAGCAAAAAGTCATAATACCTCGCCGTGTCACCATAAAACGTATAAATTTTACTCATTTTATCAAAGTGCAAATACGCCTTTGCATCGGCATATATGAATCTTGGAAATTCATACAAAGGCGGCTTTTGCTCGCCTATCTCCTCAAAATATCTCACGCCCTCATAGGCAAATACGCCAAAAAGTCCGCCAAAGGGAGCGATATTTTTGTTACGATTCGTGTCAAAATATCCTCTAAGCCCCTCTAGATCGGTATCATCTGCATCTATATACTCACAGTCGATGCCGACGATAGTTTGTGTCTTATCCTCCGCCAGATAGCTATTTTTAAATCTCCGCCTTATCGCCTCGTAATAAAACAGCGGTTCGTATAAAAGCATGTCCGTCCTAAATTTTGATTTTGCCTATTATAGGCAAAAAAGCCTTTAAATTTTAAAAATTTTTGCCTTGCCTGCGATTTTTACACAAGTTTCAAACTCGTTTCGCTAAAATTTAGTATTTAAAGGATATATCATGCTCTTAGTCGGTCTGCTTGTCGTTGGCGTAATGGTTGGATTTATGTCGGGATTTTTTGGTATCGGAGGCGGAACGGTCGTAGTTCCCGTGATGATACTTTTTGGATACGATATCAAATACGCTATTGGTGTCAGTATCATGCAAATGATCTTTAGCTCGGTCTTTGGTTCGTTTGTGAATTTTAAAAGCAAGATGCTAGACATCAAACCCGCTTTAATTTTGGGCTTTGGCGGCTTTTGCGGCGCTCTTACTAGCGGCTTTATCGTGAGCTACTTCTCATCTAAATTTTTGCTTGGCGTTTTGATCCTCGTTCAGATCATAAATTTAATCAAGCTTTTTAAAACCCCTGCCGAGCCCGTAGGAGAAGCAAACGGATCTAAAATTTTACTATTTTTAGTGGGGCTTGTCGTCGGTGCGGTCGCTATAAGCGTTGGCATCGGCGGATCTGTTTTAGTTATACCCATACTCATCAGCTTTTTAAACTACGACATAAAAAGAGCGGTCGGTACGGGGCTATTTTTCGTCGTATTTTCTTCGACGGCAGGATTTTTAAGTCTAGCTGCACATGAGCTGGTACATTATGACGTAGGTATAATGCTAGGGCTTGGTTCGCTGATAGGAGTTTATTTTGGTGTCAAGACCTCGCATAAAATCAGCAAAACCGCACAAAAACGCTGGATGGTCGCACTTATCTCGACCATCCTTATGATAACCGTCAGAAAATTTTTGCTAAGTTAAGCTCGCAAATTCGCTTATTCAAGCTCGAAAAGCATATTTTTGCCGTCCTGATAGGAGAGGATATTTATCTTGCCATCCTTGAAAAATAGGCTTCTGGCGTTTGTTATCTCGCTTGGGTAGGCCACCGCTGCTACGATCTCTTCGCTTTTTGGATCGATCGTTACGATGACGTTGTGATTTTTGCTAAGCGCGTAAAGTAGCCCGCCCTCAAAGCTCATCGACGTCACGTATAGCTCGCCAAGGCTTTTTCCCTCTTTTAGATTCGCTTTTGGTGTGAATTCGCCCGATAGCGTGCGATCGTCAAGCGAAATTTTTGAGATCACGAATTTGTTTTTGTCTTTGTTGTTCGGGACGGTCGCGGTGTAGAAATACTTGCCGTCGGTCGCGATGCTGGCGATGTGATTAAATTTAGCCCGAACGGTATCTATCCTAGTTCGTCCAAGCCCCTTGCCTTGCCCTTCAAATTTATCCGCACCCTTTACGAAGTCCGCGTATTGCAGCGTCTCGTCGGCGTTAGGGTTTTTCGCAAATCTAAGAAGCGTTTTATTCGAGCCCATGAGGATAAATTTATCGTTCATAAAAGGGATCACGCCGACGATAGGATCGATCGTAGCCGAAAAATACGGGTCGATCTCGAGCTCGTCTTTTACTTTGAAATTTTCATCCGTGAAAAATACCTGCCATTTCGAGCTTGCGACGAATTCGCCGTTGATGAGAGCGAGCGAATTTAACGGCTTGTCGATGCCGATCTCATTTTTAGAGACGATAGTTAGGCTCTTGTCCGTGTTTAGCGGAGCGTTTTTAGGATCGTTATCAAATTTGACTCCCAGCTCCGCGCTAGCAGGTGCGAAAGCATAATCGGGCGCTTTGACGTCTCTTTTACCTAAAAATGAGATATTTTTCCAGTGATTTTTGTATCCCTCGTCACTCCAAATGATGTATTTCGAATCCAAAGTAAAGCGCACCGGATCGCCTTGTCCGTAGTATGGTGGCACACCCGTGCTGACGAATGCCTGAAACACATTTGAAGCGATGATTAGCGTCGCTATTACAAACGCGCAAAGCGAGGCTTTTGTAAATCTTCTAAATTTTTCGCCGTCCAGCTCCTCGTCAAAGGCGCTAAATTTAGGTGCAAAGAAAAATATCACGCCAAGCAGTAGCACGACCGCCCAAAATACGACCTCCGCCCAAAAATACGTGTGTATGCCAAAAACGGCGAGCCCGAAGCCCTGATCAAGATCGCGCATGGCGTGTATGCCGTAGTGCGCGAAGGACTGCCACAGCCCAAAGCCCGCCATTATAAGGATCATGGCGAGGTATCTTGCTTTCATGCCGTAGCGCACGATGAAAAGCGCCATCACGCCGATAAATATCATCGCCTCGCGCTGTCCCCAGCAAAGGGTGCAAGGGCTATCTTTTAGCACGTAGCCAAAATATAAATTCGCGATACCCACCGGCAAAAGGATGATCAAAAAGCCCGCCAAGCACATAAGCGCGTAGAAAAATTTCGCTTTTTTTATCTCATTCATGACCGCTCCTTACAGATTTATCGTCGTTAGCAGATTGCCCGACTTGTGCCCGATATATAGATATATCATAAAAAGCCACGAAACGACCACCAAACCAAAAGCGAATTTTTCTTTTTCCGGTTTTTTAATGACGATTATCATCGCTATTAAAACCAACAAAAGCTGCAAAAATTCCATCTTTTCTCCTTGAATTAATTTTTTATATTAAAGTCTAATTTTAATCATGTAACCTTAAAAATTAATTATAAAAAATAAATGTATTTTAAAATACAAGGCCTTCTTTTATAAAATATCGCTATCTAAATGAGCGCTTTGCAAATCTTAATTCACTCCACAAAATAACGACGCTATCGCCACTGATTTTTTACTTTGCTACAAGCAAAGGAGGCGATAATCCGGCTGTCTGCCTTATTTACAGCTTTACAAATTGCAGTTGCAAGCAAAGCGCATCAAAGCAAGAAACATAACGAGCTTAGCCTCTTGTAGGGATACTGTTTGCAAATTTCCTACTGTTACAAGCTTGCAAACGACTACCGGTTTACACCACAAACGCTATTTGAGTCTTTGATCGCAGTCGCTCCCGAGCGAGTAAAATTTGCGAAATTTTGCTTTGTTATACCTGCAAATGCAATCATAGAGTTTATGAACACGAAGTAAAAAATCGACGTGTGATTTTTGCTTGCGTAAGCAAACCGCTACTTATCTTATTTTGCCATGCAAAAAACAGCGACAAATCGACGATTCTTAAAAATAGGACCAAAAATTATCAGACAAAGACGTTAGCCAACTTTTCAAAAAAATATGCGTTTTCAAGCTTGGTTTGTATATTTTTGACGTAATCTTTTAAATTTCGCTCCTTGCCCTCAAACGGATCAAAATCGCAATTTTTGATCAATATATCAGCTAATTTTAAGATATCCTCAAATGAATTCTCGCCGTTAAATTTAAGTGCGATCCTTGCCTCAAGTCCGGTAAGTCCGACCCTTAAATTTAGCCCGTCAGCTAGCAATATCACAGGCTCATCAGTGTTTGCAAAATAGCTAAGATAGCCCGCCACGCAAGGCCTTAGCCTGCTCTTACCGTCCTGGTATCTCACGCTTTTTAGGGCGTTTGCAGAGATTTTTACATTTTGAGTCGCAAAGACCTCCATGAGCTGCATGAACGTAGTCTGAGCGTCTTGACCCGTGCATTGCAGCAGATCGTCTAAATTTAGACTATCAGGATATGCGTCAGCCAGAGCCTTTTGCACTTCGTTTGCAGGATCGCTTAAATTCAGCGCGAAATTTAGCCCGCTAAGCTCTTTCATACCAAGCTCGATATCAAGATCATCACTGCCGTTAAGGCACTCTTTATGTATCACTAGGCTTTTTCTAAACGAGCGGTTGAGCAAAAAGTCATTCATCTGCTCCTTTTGTATGCGGCTTGGATAGTTTCTGGCGATGTGTGCGTCAAAGCGGTAGATGCCAAGCACGCTTCTAAATATATCATCAAGCGAGCAGTCAAGTAGATAGTAAAGGCCGTTTTGCTCGAGCCTTTTGGCAAATTTATAAAAATATATCGGATCGTTGCAGATCTCTAAAAAATCATGCAAAACATAATAATCATTACCTTTTTTCATGATATTTTGCAAGAAATTTAGCTGCGTAGCCAGCAGCTGAGTGCTGTCGCGATAAACCTTATCTGTAGCGCTTTGAGCGTTAAATTTCAGATAATCTTGCAAGAAATCGAGCTCTCGTTTTGAAATTTCAAGCTTTTTTGCCCCACTTGCTTGAGAATCACTAGCAAAGAGCATGAAATCGCGCAAAACATCGAGGCTCTTCCAGCCTGGATAGATGTTATAAGAGATATAGGCCACACCGTTTGCGGACAGCAGTAGCTTCACCGAGCGCAAAAGCGCCTCTTTGACGCTATCATCTACCCAGCTATAAACGCCGTGAGCGATGATGTAGTCAAATTTCCCAAGCCTTTTCGCCTCGTTTTCATCAAGTTTTAAGATATCAAGCTCTATGAGGCTGAAATTTCCTATTCCCATATCTTTGGCGATTTTGTTTCCTGTGCTTACTTGAGTGCTTGAGATATCGATGCCAACGACATCGGCGCGCTCATTGTGAACGGCAAAGGGTAGGATGTTGCCACCATACGAGCAGCCAAACTCAAGTACTCTGGCCTCCTCAGGGGCGGGCGGATTTAGCCCAAGAAACCGGGCTATCGCGTGTATCCTAACAGGCGAACAATCGCTAAAAGCGGCCGAGAAATACGGCACTTCGTCATAATATTCTTTTACGTCGCTCATTTTGATCCGATCTTTTTTAAAATATATAAAAATTCCGTCACGTGCAGGCTTCTGCTGCCTAAATTCCTACTGCCGCGAAAAGCGTTGTATCTTTGCTCCAAGACCTTGAGCTCGCCGAATTTCGTGAGGTTTCGCTCGAAGCTCTCGCGCTCGATGAAGCCCTCGGAGTTAAACGAAATGATGATGAATTTCGCCTTTAGCTTGCCCACAAGCTCGAAAAAGCTCTGCTCGGCGACGGATTTTTTATTATACACGGACTTGTTCCAGCCCTTTGCGATGCCAGATACCCTTGAGATGCTCTGCGGGCGTTCATTTTTTGCTATCAAATTCAGCATAAAATAATTCGAACTGTAAGGATGCTGATTGTAAGGAGGATCGAGATACACGACGTCCATTTGCTCTAGCTCGCCCGCCAGGTCGTTCGCGTCTTTTTGACAGACTGCAAAGGGCACGTTAGATTTTGAAAATATCGGCATCGGCAAAGATATGCGCCCCATTATGCGCCCCAGTGCGTTTTTGCCCTCGCCGCCAAACTGTCCGATACCGCTTTTGTTTTTATAAAAGCCCTTAAAAACGCCGCTCGTGTTCGCCTTGGTGCTCGCCTCGTATAAGAGCGGAGCGATGAAAAAGTGCCTGATCGCTTCTGGTAAATTTTCTATCTGTGCCCTTGCGGTGTCGATATAAAGGGCGTTTTCTTTGGTGTAAAAGACCCTGTCCTCGCGCCTTATGTCGTCTTGATCTTTTGGCGCGTAAAGCTCGCTTACAAAGCCGCTTTGCGGATTTGATCTTATATTTTCAAGCAAAATTTCATGCCATCTGCCAAGCTCTTTTAGCTTCCTGGCGCTTACGTTTGCGAGGTAGCACTCGTTTGTTATCTTGGAGTAAAGCTCAAGATCGTTAGCTACCAAAAAGCTAGAGTGGCGCTTTAAAAACCTAGCCACGATGCCAGAGCCCGAAAACAGGTCCACGCACCTTAGCTTATCGCGGCCAAGCTCATCTTTTGCGCGCTTGAGGCCTTGCCCGATGAAGCCAAGCAGCGCGCGTTTGTTGCCAAGATACGTGAGGATTTGCTTGCTTAGATACTCCTGATTTTCCATTTCAGCCGTTTTTTCTAGCAAATTCTTTCATGAATTGCACTAAAATTTTGACGTTTTCTTCGCTCACGGCGTTGTAAATAGACGCGCGGATACCGCCAAGATGACGGTGTCCTTTAAGGCCTAGCATGCCCGCCTCTTCGGCCTGAGCGACAAATTTTGGCTCGAGCTCGCAGGAGGCGGCGATATTAAAGCTCACGTTCATGTCAGAGCGACTATCGAGCCTTGCGTGTCCTTTGTAAAAGCCGCCTGAGCTATCGATGGTATCGTAAATGAGCGCCGCTTTTTTGGCATTTTTCTTTTGTATCTGACTTAGCCCGCCTTGATCAAGTAGCCACTGCATCGTTAAATTTAGCAGATATATCCCGAATGTCGGAGGCGTGTTGTAAAGCGATTTGGCCTCGGCGTGCGTTTTGTAGCGTAAAAATATCGGCACGTTCGGGCTGCTCGTGCGATCTATCAGATCTTTTCTTATTATCACGATGGTGACTCCGCTAGGACCGGCGTTTTTCTGCGCTCCGCCGTAAAGCAGGCCGATGTTTGAAAAATCAAGCGGTCTAGCGAAAAAATCGCTCGAAGCGTCGATGACTAGGGGAGATTTGGTCTTTGGCAAGGCCTTATACTGCGTGCCGTAGATGGTGTTGTTGCTACAAATGTAGGCAAAATCGGCATCATCGCTAAATTTCACCTCGGGGATCATGGCGAAATTCTCGCTCTCGCTGCTTGCCACTATGCTTGGGCTGATGCCTAGAGTCTGCGCCTCTTTTATGGCTTTATTCGTCCAAACGCCCGTGTTTGCATATTCGGCCTTGCCGCCTTGATAGAGGTTCATCGGTATCATCGAAAACTGCAGATGCGCTCCGCCTTGTAAAAATAAAATCTCATACTCTTCGCCGATGCCGTAAAGTGCGCGGATCTTATCCATCGCTCCAAAATGCACCTCTTCAAAAATTTTGCTCCTGTGGCTTATCTCCATTATAGAAAAGCCCTTGTTTTGGTAGTTCGTAAGCTCGCTTTGCGCGTGCTTTAGCACCTCTAAAGGCAGCGCGCTAGGTCCTGCGCTAAAGTTTATTTTCCTATTCATATTCACTCCTTTTATAAAATTTTAGCCGTTTTATGCGTGCTTTGAGATATCAGCCACACCTCATCACCCGCTTTTAACGCCTCAAGTGTTACGTTTTTGCCGTCCATCCTTACCTCAATGAGATCTTTTGTGCTTTCAAAGAAGATTTCGCGCATCTCATAGGCTTTTTCAAGTGATTTTAGATCAGAGCCCAGCTTTAAAATTTTGCTTGAAATGAGGCTGTTTAGCACCGTTTGCTTGTTTTCTATCTCGCTAAATTTTAGCTTTATGCGCGCCTTGATAGCGTTTGTGGAGAATTTCGAGGCTAAAATTTCAAGACGGCTTTTTTTATTTGCGAGTTTAAGGCCGATAGCGCCTCTAAGCTCGTCTTCGAGCTTATCGATATACTGCAAAAAGGCCTCGCTATCAGGCAAGATGTCAAGTATCGCAGCACTTGGCGTTAGGGCTCTGCGGTCAGCCACGAAGTCGCTTATGACGTAGTCTATCTCGTGTCCTATGGCGCTTACGACGGGCGTGGCGGCGTCATATATGGCTCTAGCCAGCCCCTCGTCGTTAAAGCACCACAGATCCTCTCTACTGCCTCCGCCGCGCGCTAAGACTATCACGTCGGCTCCGCTAAGATCGGCCTTTTTAAGCGCTCTAATAAGCGAGCTCGGCGCATTTTCGCCCTGTGTGAGCGCATCGAAGATCAAAATTTTACTGAGCTTCCAGCGCGTCGAGACAACTTTTAGCATGTCTTGTAGCGCTGCGGACGTAGAGGAGGTCACCAGCGCGATACGCTTTGGCAAGCGAGGGATAGGCTTTTTATGGCTTATTTCAAAAAGCCCCTCGCGCTCCAAACGCTCCTTTAACTGCCTAAAAGCAAGCTCGAGCTCGCCCTCGCCGTCAGGACGCAACGTCGTAGCTACGAGCTGATACGAGCCGCTTGGCGTATAGAGCGAGACCTTGCCGTAGATCACGACCTTCATCGCGTCTGCCACGTCAAATTTTAGCTTCGCGTTATTCATCCTATACATCACCGCCGAAACGGCCGCTTTTTCGTCCTTTAGCGTGAAATACCAATGCCCCGAGCTATGCTTCGTAAGGCGCGAAATTTCGCCCTTTACCTCGACATAGTCAAATGTCGTCTCAAGCAGGCTTTTTGCCTGTTCGTTAAGCTCGCTGACACTTAGCATGAAACGACCTTTGAGGCTAAATTTTCGCGTATTATCATCGCGCACTCTTGTTCGTATCTAGCGACGCCTCGCACACCTTTTTAGCGATAAAAAGCGTCGAGATATCCATGCTAAAGCCCTTGCAAAGCTGCATCTCAAAGCCGGCCTCCTCGAGCTCCTCGCAAAAGCTTTTGGCGTCCAGGAAATTTTCTATCGAGCTTGGCAGATAGAGGTAGGCCTCTTTGTTTTTTGAGATCGCACCGCCTATGCGAGGCAAAATTTTGCTTAGATAAAAGTCTCTTAGGCTGGTGATCAGCCCTTTTTTCGAGCGTTTGGTAAATTCTAAGACCACGACATATCCGCCCATTTTCAAAATGCGGTTAAATTCCGCTAATGCCGCCTTTCGCTCGACGACGTTTCGTATGCCGTAGCTGATGCTTAAAATTTCGCCAAATCCGCTCTCTAGCCCGGTCTCATCCGCGTAAGCCTCGATAAATTTAAAATTTGGGAATTTTTCTTTGGCTTTGCTCAGCATGCCGCTTGATGGATCTACGCCCACGAGCTCATCGATCTTTACGCCAAATTCCGCGGATATCTGCGACCAAAGCCCCATCATGTCTCCCGTGCCGCAAGCAACGTCGATGATGTTTATATTTTTATTTCTAAAAATGCTTAGCATATATCTACACGCGTATTTTCGCCAGCTGACGTCTATGCCAAGGCTCAAGACGCGGTTTGCGATGTCGTAAGTAGGTGCGATCTGGTTGAACATATCGACGATTTTTTCTTGTTTTTGCATAAGTTTTTATGACCTTTAAATATAATAAATTTTTAAATTTCGTGAAATTTTGCGAGTTTGACGGATAAATTTTACCCGTTTTTTCAAGATCTCCTCGCGCAGTTTATAGATTTGCTTGTAAATTTTGTTTTGGATCTTGCTTGAGGGCTCACTTTGAGGGATCTTGTCCAAGATCTCAAGCCAAACGTCGCGGTCTTGAAGCTCGCCAAAGAGCTCCTGCATGAGCTTTAGGCGGTTTTGATATTTTTTAAATCCCACTATCTCAAAAACGCCCGAAAAGCTCTCCAAAACGTATCTGAGGCGCTTAAAGTCGATGCGGATCTTATGAAAATTTTCGTTCACGCTCTCATCGCTGAGCGCCCAAATTTTACGCTCTATGCTCACTAGCTGCGACCTTATACGATAAGCGGCAAGCCTTGCTAAAGCCGCATTTGCGAGCTTTGCTTTATAAAAGTCGCTCTCCTCGGCTAAAAATAGCTCCCACTCTCTTAAAAAATCAGTATTTGACTCGTCGTTTAGGTGCTTTTTGACGTTTTCATGCTCGACATCTCTTGCCTTTGAGACGAGATAAACGAGCTCGTCCGCATTTTTTTGTGTCTTTAAAAATTCCAAAAACACATCAAGGTCACGCTTTTTGTTGGTGGAGTTGGCTAAAATTTTAAATTTCTCACTAAAAAAGCCGCTCACTCTCTCGTCAAAAACCCCTTCAAAGCTTTTTAGCAAGGAGCGAGTTTTCCTCAAATTCACGCGAAGCTGATGAAGCGCCTCATCATCGCCGCCTTTTAGATATCCGCTTTTGTGATCCTCGATGATTTTTGAAATTTTAAAAAACAATACTCGCAGTGCATCGGCGGCTTTGATATTTGGCATGAAATTTAGCTCTATATCGTGCTCTTTTATCACTCTAAATGCGGCATTTGCGTCAAAATTTTCCGCTGCGTTGCCGTGAAGGGCTATATACTTGTTTTTATATCTTTGATCGCAGGTAACGTCGGCCTCAATGAAATTTCGCAGGAATTTCGGTAGGTTGAAATAAACCGCCTCGGCTTCGTCTTTAAACTCGACCTCAAGCGTGCAAAGCCCCTCTTGCGCACCTTTGAAAACGTCGATATTGCAAGGGTTGTTGTTTAGTTTAAAAAGATAGCGGTCTTTGTAGATAGGTGCACCGATGTGGCTTTTAAAGGCGTTTTTAAACTCTTTTTTATCGCACTCGCACTCGTTTTCCTCGCGAACAAGGTCTTTGCCGATCTTGATCGTTTTGATGAATTTCGCGTCTTCGCTTCGGTAGCGGACCTCTTCGTTATCGGTGATTTTCGTATAAAACTGAAGTATTTCGAGGCGTTTAAAGCTAACGCTCTCGGCGCTTAAAAATTCAAGGATCTGCGAATTTTTAAGCAAAAATTTGCGCTCTATCTCCAAACCCACAGCCATCTCCTGAAATTTTTATATCGGCTCTTTTTCAATAGGTATTGATTTTTTAAAATTTTAAACATTCTAGCAAAGTCAAATCTTACGAAACGACGCTATCGCCGCCGATTTTTCACTTCGCTATCGCTCGTGAAGCAAATAAGATTTGCAAAGCGCTTATTTTAAATCATCAATGCTTTGTTAAAAAGGCTTGTATATTTTATCAGGTTGTGGCTTAAATTGCTATCCGCAGTGTTTGCAACTTTTAACGCTGGCTACCACGTTTAAACGATCTATTATGTTGCCTAGCTTTCGCTCCAGCGCCTCTTGATATCTGCCAAGCTCGGCATCCTCGTAGCTAAGATCCTCTACATGCCCGCAAGTCTCGCAAACTACGTGGATATGAGGATATTCGTAGATATCGTATCGCGGTTTTTGATTGACGATATTTACCTCGACGACGAGACCTTCGTCCTTTAGTGTATTTAAATTTTTATACACAGTCGCCAAGGAAACGGACGGATTTTCTTTTAAAATTTCGTCATAAAGCTCGTCGATCGTGGGATGCATGTGACGATCTAAGATCCTAAGGACGCTTAGACGCTGCGGTGTGACTTTTAGCCCGGACTGTTTCAATAATGATACGTATTGCATAAATTTTCCTTTTTTTAGGCAAATATTAGCAAATTTAACTTTAAACGTTACTTTATTAATTAATATTAATTATCGTCTAGTAATTTTTGGGCTATTTGTTCGGCGCTTATGCCTAAATTTCGCTCAACATCGGCGGTGCTGCCATGCGGGATGAAAGCGTCATCATATTCAAAGCTTTTCACGCTGACGTCTAAAATTTTGTTCTCTTGCAAAAATGCACTCAAAATTTCACCGATGCCACCCCTTTTAGCGCTATCGCTGATGATATACCATTTTTTGCATTTATCCGCCAGCTCCAGCAAAAGCTCGCTATCAAGCGGCTTTGCAAATACAAGATCAATAAGCGTCGCATCGATGTTAGGGCTTATTAAATTTCGCACTGTATTTGCCTTGCCGACGCCGTTTCCATAGCCGATAAGCGCCACTTCGCCGCGACCCTTGGCTAAAATTTCGCCCTTGCCAAGCCTTAGATCTTTAGCCTCGAACTCATCTGTCAAGATAAATGCCCCTCTGGGATATCTAAATGCGCTTACGCCCTTGTAAGCGTAGGCGAATTCCATCGCCATTTTCATGCTCCGCTCGCACCTTGGCGCGAACATCACTACATTTGGTATGGCGTTAAAAAAACTTATGTCAAAAGCTCCTTGGTGTGTCTCGCCGTCCTCGCCTACGATACCTGCACGGTCCATCGCAAAGGTCATATTCGAGTTCATTATACAAGCATCATGTATGAGCTGGTCGTAAGCACGCTGCATAAATGTCGAGTAGATCGCGACAAACGGCTTAAAGCCCTCCTTAGCCATCGCAGCCATCGATGTCACGGCGTGCTGCTCGGCGATAGCCACATCCCAAAAGCGATCGGGGAATTTTTCTATGAGTGCATCCATGCCCGTACCTGTAGGCATCGCAGCCGTCACTCCTACGATATCCTCGTGCTCGCCCGCCATTTTAAGTAAATGCTCGCTAAAGATGGCAGTGGCTGATTTGTTGCTTTGTTTTTTG
This sequence comes from Campylobacter sp. FOBRC14, assembly GCF_000287855.1. Classification (NCBI taxonomy): domain Bacteria; kingdom Pseudomonadati; phylum Campylobacterota; class Epsilonproteobacteria; order Campylobacterales; family Campylobacteraceae; genus Campylobacter; species Campylobacter sp. FOBRC14. The sequence goes on from NZ_ALJJ01000016.1 coordinate 32,375, forward strand.
ATAAATTCGCCGCTTTTTAGATCAAACGGCCCGACCCCATGCCAATTGGCATAATATCCTTCAGCAAATTCGTATCCCTTGCCCTTTAAGGTCTGCACATGCACGATGACTGGCTTTTTCATCGATCTTGCAGTCTCAAACGTGCTGATAAGCGAGCCAAGATCGTGCCCGTCCACCGGACCTATATACTCAAGCCCCAGCTCCTCAAAAAACATCCCAGGCGTGATGAGGCGTATGCCCTCCTCCATCCTACGCGCCATATATGCGGCGGAGTCGGGCATATAGCTTAGAAATTTCTCGACACGGCCTTTAAATTTTTGATAAAACTGCCCCGCCATCATTTGGCTTAGGTATTTGCTGAGCGCTCCAATAGGCTTTGAGATGCTCATCTCGTTGTCGTTTAGGATTATCACGCACGGATATTTGCGGTCTCCAAGCTCGTTTAGCGCCTCGTAAGCCATGCCTCCGCTAAGGGAGCCGTCTCCTATGACTGCTACCGGCAGGCGCTGCTCGTGCTTTAAATTTATCGCCTTTGCCGCTCCGACAGCCAGAGAGATCGAGGTCGAGCTATGGCCTGCGATGAAATAGTCGAATTTGCTCTCGCTTGGCTTCGTGTAGCCGCTTATGCCGCCAAATTTACGAAGGTTTTCAAAGCTTTCCCAGCGGTCAGTTAAGAGCTTATGCGCGTAGCTTTGATGGCTCACGTCAAATATAAAAGGATCGTTTTTCGCGTCAAAAACATAGTGCATAGCCACGATGATCTCGACTGCACCGATGTTTGAGCTAAGATGCCCGCCGTTTTTACTAACAGTGGTCAGAATTTTATCCCTGAGCTTATGACAAAGCTCCTCAAGGCCACTTAAATCCAAATTTTTAACGTTCAAATCCGTCATCACTCACCAACTAAACTCTTGAGCTTTTCCAACCTCGTCTCTATCGTAGCGTCGATATTTCCGCCTTCGCTGATGATGACTACGCCGCCTTTGCTTATAGCATCGTCCGGACTTATTTTTATGTGATCGTTTTTTGCAAACTGAGCCGTGAGATACTCGCTATCGCTGGGATTTACCTTGATCTGGATATTTTTCGCATCGCCTAGATCGCGCACGAGCGAGCTTGCCAAGGTGTGAGCTATCACGCTTGAATTTGCCGAAATTTCCTTTGATATGACCTCTTTTGCGATATTTATCGCAGTCCCGCCAAGCTCATCCTCGCTCTTTTTTAAAAATTCGTCAAATTTATCGTATTGATCGCTGAGTTTTTGCACGGACGAGCTAAAACGAGCCTCCAGCTCTTTTACCTGCGCTTCGTAAGCTTCATTGGCCTGTGCCAGGCCCTCGTTTTTACCGTCCTCTTTCGCGCGTGCGACTTCGGCTTCGAGGCGTTTATTGAATTCACTCTCTTGATTTTCGATCTGCATTTGAAGCTTGATGATGTTGCCGCTTAGCTCGTCGGTCTTTTTTAGCAGCTCCTCTACGAAATTCGAGTCAAATCCGCCGTGATTTTGGCTTTGGGGCTGCGAGCTTGGCATTTGATTTTGTAAATTCGGTGAAATTTTAGGCTCTTGCTTGATGTTTTCATGCTGGATATCTTCGCCATTTTCATCGCTTTTTTGCGTTGAAATTTGCTCGGCTCTTTGATCGCTTCCAAGCACCTTGAACCTATAGTTTTCTATAAAATGTGCCGACGAATTCTCACCGTTTATGACGCTGCTTTTCATTCTATCATCTCATCTGCTTCGCCGACTTGGAAGACTCCTTGATCGGCTAGAGTTTGGACGGTCTCGACAATGCGGCGCTGCGCCTCCTCGACATCTTTTACGCGAACGGCACCGAGGTATTGCATCTCCTCGTTAAAGGCTTCGGCGGCGCGCTGAGACATATTGCTTAAAAATTTCTCTTTTATAGCGTCGCTTGAGCCCTTAAATGCAACCATGAGATCCTTTTTATCGACATTTTTGAGTATCTCTCTGATAGCGGTTGCGTTGAGGTTGATGATATCTTCAAATGTAAACATGAGCTCTTTGATCGTCGTAGCGAGCTTATCATCAGCCGCTTCGATGCGCTCGATAGTCGTTTTGCTGGCCTTTTGACCGAGTCGGTTGAGCACTTCCGCCACCGCTCTTGGACCGCCGACCTCGACCTTGTAGGAGGTGAGGCTCTCGAGCTTGCCTTCGAGCACGGTAGAGACGCGCTTGATGACTGAAGGGCTGATGTCGCCTAGATTTGCCATCCTGATGATCACCTCGCCTCTAAGCTCGTCTGAAAAATAGCTAAGCGTCTCGGCCGCACTAGTCGCGTCCATGTGGGCTAGGATGAGCGCGATCGTCTGCGGGTGCTCTTTGACGATGAAATCGGCTAGCTGCTGAGGCTTTATCTTGCCAAGATAGCCAAAGCTTTTGGTGTTTTCCATGCTTTTGGCAAGCTTGTCTAAAATTTTCTGTGCAGCCTCCGGACCAAACGTACGGTATAAAATTTCCTTTGCATATTCCAAACCGCCGCTTCTCATGTATTGATTTGACTGCATGAGGGCGTAAAATTCCTCTAAAACGGCAGCGGCTACTTGCTTATCTATATTTCTGGCAGTCGCTATATAGCCTGAAATTTCAGTGATGACATCGACATCCATATGCGAAAAGATAAGGCTCGTAGCCTCCTCTCCGAGCTGTATGAGCAAAATAGCGATCTTTTCCGGCATCGAAAGGTCGTCATATACGATTTTTTGCTGATCGGTTAGTTTTATAGACATCAAATTTCCTTACGCAGATTAAAATCGTTATCGTTCTTGACCATCTCTTGAAGCAAATTAGCTATCTCCTCGCTACGTTCAAGTATGACCGTTTTCATCTTTTCAAGCAGCACGTCATATCGCAGCTCGTCCTCATTAAAGTCGCCGCTAAGGCCAAGCTGCTCCTCGACCTTCTTGCGAGCGGCCTTAAATTTCTCGAGTGTATCCTCGGCGTCGATCTCGATCTCTTCAAGCTCGTCTTGAGGTAGCGGCTCGTCCTCGTCCTTTGCCTCTTCAAGCATTTTTTGCATGAACGGTACGATGACCTTTTTGTAAAAGATATAAAGCAGCAACGCGGCAAAAATGTATTTTAACAGCGGCACGAACGGCAGGATATAGTTATGCATAAAGCCGTCCATCCTCTGGCTGGTGCTTACGTCCTTAGCCAGTTTGAACTCAAAATTATCAAGCGTGACCTCATCGCCGCGCTGCGCGCTATAACCGATGGCTTGCTTGATGAGGTTTGTTATGGAGTCTTTTTGCGCTTGCGTTAGAGCGACGTATTCGATATCGCCGGTCGGGTTGCCAGCTTCGTCTTTTTTAGGCTGATAAAGCCCGTCCACGACTACGGCCGCGCTTACTCTAACGATACTTGCAAACTGGCCTTTGATGTTGGTTATCTTCTTTGAAATTTCATAATTAGTCTGCTGCGAGCTTTTGTTGTATTGCTCTTTTATATTGCTGTCGCTCAGCCCTTGCACCGGACCGATGTTGCTTACTGCACCGGGCACGCCTTGGATCTCGTTTGGTGCGCTGCCTTGGCGCTTTTCTTCGATATTGCTCTCGCTTCTTACGACATTGTTAGGATCGTATGTCTCGCTTTGGCTATCTTTTTTGTCAAAATCAAAGTCGATATTCACCTTGGCTACGACGCGGTCAGTCCCACCCACGATAGGGGCTAGGACGTTTATGATCTTTTGCTCGTAGTTGGTTTCAAATTCTCTTTTATAGCGGATCTGCTGAGCTATCATATCGCTGTCAAATTCGCCGTCCTCCTCGCCAAGTGCGACGCCGTCTTGATTGACAATCTTGACATTTTCGGTGTTTAGGTTAGTGACTGCGGCGGCTACGAGGTTTTTGATACCAAAAATTTGCTTGGCGCTAAGGCTCACACCGGGCTTTAGCTCGACCACGATAGAAGCGGTCGGAGGCGACTGACGCTCGGTGAATACGCTCTCTTTTGGTATAGCGATACGAACGGTCGCTTTTTGAATAGAGGATAAGCTCTCGATAGTGCGTGCCAACTCACCTTCAAGTGCACGCTGAAATTTCACGCGCTGCTCGGCGTCTGTAGAGCCAAATTCTTGTTTGTCGAAAATTTCAAAGCCGATCTTGCTCTCTTTTGGGATACCCAGAGTGGCAACGGCGATGCGCTCTTTATAAACATCACCCGTAGGCACTAATATCGTGCCCTCGTTGGCAAGCTTGTAGCTGACGCTGTCTTTGTTTAGCTGATCGATGATAAGAGCCGAGTCGTTAGGACTGATATTTTCAAACAAAACGCTATAACCAGCGTATGTATCGCCCTTCATATCCTTATAGATGCTCAAAAACACCAAAAATCCGACGACAACGACGATAGAGCCCGCCGCGACTATCTTTTGCCTTAGCGAAAGCTTTTGATAAATCTGACTGATTTGATGAAGTAATGCCTTAAAATCCATATCTTCACTTTAAATTTTGCTTTAATTCTTCAAAAACCCTATCGTTTTGCCACGACTGACCGATCGTGATACGAAACGCATTTAGTTTATAGCTTTTTAAATCCCTCAAAATTATACCCTTTTTTAGCATGTTTTGAGAAATTTCGCTCGCGCTTTGTTTGTCAAATTTAAACGTTATGAAATTCGTATAGCTTGGGATGAACTCTATATCGGCTTCGCGTGCAAAGGCCTCGTAGCGCGCCATTTGCTTGAGATTGTTTTCAAGCGTTTTAGTGACGAATTCCTCATCTTTTAGCGCTTCGATCGCAGCCTTTAGGCTAAGGGTCGTGATATTAAAAGGCGCTCTAAGCTTGCCAAGCTCGCTTATGATGCTCTCCTTGGCGATGCCGTATCCTACGCGCATGCCGCCAAGCCCGTAAGCCTTTGAAAACGTTCCGAGGTAGATCACGTTTTTAAATTTTAAAATTTCACTTGGCTCGATGCCTTTTCTAGCGTCTTTGAATTTTGCGAATTCATTATACGCGCAGTCAAGCACGACAAGCACGTCCTCATCGATACACTTTAAAAACTCATACACCTCTTTTGTATCCAGACACTCGCCAAGAGGGTTGTTTGGCAGGCATAAAAATATTACCGAAATTTCATCTTTATGCGCCTCGTAAATTTCTAAAAATTCAGCCAGATCATGCTCTTGCGACCTCGTGCGGTAAATTTTAGCGCCCACTTGCTTGGCGTAAATTTCATACATCGCAAAGGTCACGCCAGCCATCAAGACGGCGCTTTTGGGGTTTGCCTTGGCGTGCAGGCAAAATTCTATTATCTGGTCGCTTCCCGAGCCGATTATTATATTTTTAGCGCCCACGCCAAATTTAGCCCCAAGCGCCTCTTTTAGCTCGAAATAGCTGTCATCAGGATACAAAAACGCGTTTGAGGCTGCGCTTTTTATCGCCTCTACTACGTGCGGGCTGGTACCAAAAGGGTTTTCGTTGCTGGCAAGCTTGATCACGTCTTTGGCCTCTATGCCAAATTCTCTAACGACAAGCTCGATAGGCTTGCCCGCCTCGTAATTCACAAGTCCGGCTAAATTTTCATTAAATTTCATCACTCATCTCCGTTTAGATAACTTCCAAGCCAAGTCACTTCAGCACCGCACTCTTTTATCGCCTCAAAGGCGTTTCGCACCCTCTCGTCATCGATATGTCCCTCAAAATCCAGATAAAACACGGACTTGAACTCTCGCTGCTTGATAGGGCGAGACTCAAGCTTTGTTATGTTTATGTTTTCGTTTTTGAAAATTTGCAGCAGATCCACGAGACTGCCCGGCTTATGATCGGTCTTTGCCAGGATCGAGGTCTTTGAGTTTTCGCTCCTTGCGTTTTTAAAGTCGCTTAGGATGAAAAACCGCGTCCTGTTGGCCATATTATCCTCGATCGTCTCGTAAAGGATAGGCACGTTGTGAATTTTAGCCGCGATCTTAGAGCATATCGCAGCCGAATCAGCCTGCATAGAGGCTAAATGCGCCGCCTCGGCGGTAGATCTGGCAGGGACGAATTCTATATCAGAAAGCATATGATCGTCTAAAAATTTACGGCATTGATTGTAGCCTTGAGGATGCGAATATATGCGCTTTATATCCTTTAAATTTTCACTGATGCTAACGAAGCTATGGTGGATATCGAGGTAAAGCTCGGCGACTATCTTGATGCCTTCAAATTTCCTCAGACAATCAAGCGTAGTGCCTACTGCGCCTTCGGTGTTGTTCTCGATCGGCACGACGCCGTATTTGGCTTCTTTTTGCACGAGCTTCGTAAATACAGCCTCGATAGTAGCCAGCGGCAGATACGAGCTCATCGCACCAAATCTACTCTCCGCGGCCTGATGCGTATATGTGCCCTCCGGCCCCAAGTAGGCTATCTTTTGAGGCGATTCTAGGTTTCTGCTGACGGCAAAAATTTCGAGATAGATGGCCTCGATGGCGGCTTTATTAAGCGAGCCGTCCTTGCTCTCGTTTACGAGGCGGCTTATGATGGCTCGCTCGCGCTCAGGCCTATAAATAGGCGCACCACTGGTTTGTTTTAGCTTGCCTATCTTTTTGACGAATTCCATTCTTTCATTTAGCTTCGTCAAGATAAGATCGTCGATCACGTCAATTTGCTTTCGCAAGTCGTTAAGCTCTTGCATTTTCGCCCTTATATGAATTCTTTTTCAAGCGCGATTATATCCTCGAAATTTTCGCGCTTTCTAATCAGCCTGTGAGCTTTGTCCTGCACCGCGACTTCGGCTGCGCGTGCACGAGAGTTGTAGTTTGAACTCATGCTAAATCCGTAAGCTCCGGCACTTTTTATAACGATGATATCGCCGCTCTCGCAAGCGGGCAAATTTAAATTTTTAGCGAAAAAATCGCCGCTCTCGCAGATAGGTCCGACCACGTCGCAAGCCCCCGCACTAGTGTTTTTACCCACGACGCTTATACCATGATAGGCGCCGTATAGGCTTGGACGTATGAGATCGTTCATCGCTCCGTCTACGATGATGAAGCGCTTTTGTTTGTTGAATTTCTCATATAAAACGCTAGTTAGGAAATATCCGGCGTTTCCCACGATGAAGCGTCCTGGCTCGCAGACTATCGTAACGTCCTGGCCGCCAAGCTTGGCTAAGATCCCTTGTGCGTAGTCGTATAGGCTGATGTCGGTCTCGTTTTGATAGATGATGCCTATACCGCCACCCACATCAAAGAATTTTATATCTATCTCAAGCGCTTTTAGCTCGCGCATAAGCTCACTCACGATGCCTGCAGCCTCGATGATAGGCTCGATATTTGTTAGCTGCGAGCCGATGTGAAAATGCACTCCCACGGGCTCGAGAGCGGCGGAATTTTTTGCATGGATATACATTTTTTTCGCGGTGCTTATATCGACGCCAAATTTATTTTCATTTAGTCCTGTCGAGATATAAGGATGAGTTTTGGCGTCTACGTCAGGATTTACGCGGATACTTATACGAGCCTTTAAATTTAGCTTTTTTGTGATATCTTCGAGGCGATACATCTCGGCCTCGCTCTCTAAATTTATCATCAAGATATCGCTTTTTAGCGCTTCTTCTAGCTCATCGTCGCGTTTACCTACACCGCTTAGGATAATCTGATATTTTTTAGCTCCGGCTAAGAGCGCTCGCCTGACCTCGCCGATACTGACACAATCAAATCCCGCCCCAAGAGATGCTAAGAGCTTTAAAACGCTTAAATTCGAATTTGCCTTAACGGCATAGCAGATCAGGGATTTTCTAGCTGAAAATGCGTCTTTTAGCATATTGTAGCGGTTTGTTATGTAGTCGAAATCATAAACGTAAAGCGGGGTGCCATATTCGCGAGCGAGCTCATTAAAATCCATAAAAACAGCCTTTGTTAAAATGGCTTGATTTTACAAAAAAAATGCCAAAATTTGGCTTAACGATGGGTTTTTAAGAGATATATGCCGTATGCAAAAAGCAAAATCACAGGCAAAACGATGCCAAATTCAGGCAAGATGACCGAGCTTTGCGCAAATCTGGTCAAAACGAACAAGACCCCCCAGATCACGAGCGTGATGACGACAAAGATGAAGCTAGCGAACGCGAGGTTGAAAAATCGTCCGGTCATAGGCAGATGATAGTAAAGTACGAGTATCAAAAACGGCGCGAAAAACGGCGCGATAGCAAGGCTGTAAAAGGCTGATTTTACGCTATCAAGCTCGACGCCCTCGTTTTTAAACGTAAAGATAAAATCAAGCGTATCTGGTATGCTAAATCTTGCGCCGTCAGCGGCGTTCGCGCTTTCGATGCTTTTTGGCTTAAAGCCGCTAAGCGCGTCGAGCTCGTCAAAATTTTGCACGCTAAGCCCTTTCTGCCCTAGACGCAGATCCTTTGGAAGCAGAGTTTGATTCACATCTTGCAGCTGCCAGTGGTTATTTTTAAATTTAGCCCCGTCCGCAAAAGTGGTCGATAAAAGATCGGTGCCGTTTATGTCAAATATCCTGACGTCTTTTGCATTTTTTTGCGAGGCGCTGAGCTCTTTTATGTATATGAATTTGCCCTCAAATTTCAAAAAAGAGTCCGTCGTGCTCTTTGAAAAGCTCGTATTCTTGGCGATACTTTTTTGATAATCATAAGCGTATGCAAACGGCGTGCAGTTTAGCCCGACATACAAAAACGTGACGGCAAGGGCGATGAAAAATGGCGGCAAGATGAGCCCGTTTTTACTGACCCCCAGCGCATAAAAGCTCACGAGCTCGTTTGATCGCACCATGTTTATATGTGAGATGATGAGGGCGAACACAAGCGAGATAGGCATGACGTAAGATACTGCAGAAAGTAATGTGAGGCCTACGTAAAGTAGCTGAAGGTTGGCGGAATTTGGCAGGTCTTTTAAATTTGTCAAAAGATCAATGCCTACGTAAAAGAGCTCGAGCGCGAAAAATACTATCAAAAACGACTTTAGATAGACCCAGCCAACGTATCTTGCGTAGAGGTTTAGCTTCACAAAACGCCCTTTTTGATAGTAAATTTTTGAGCTACGCTTTCGATATCGCTTTTTATGAGCTCATTTACAGCTTGTGTGCCGTACTCTAAAATTTCAGCCAAATGCTCTTTTTCCTCAGGGCTAAATTCGCCAAGCACGAAATTTGCTGCATTGCCGCTTCGTCCGATGCCGATACGAACGCGCTCGTAGTCGTTTCCTATTAAAGTATCGATGGATCTTATACCGTTGTGCCCGCCACTACTACCACCCTTTTTAAATTTCATCGCACCAAAAGGCAGATCCAGATCGTCATGTATAACGATAATGCGCTCGGGTTTATAAAAATCATTCACGGCTTTGACGCTATTGCCACTTAAATTCATAAAAGTAGTCGGCTTTAGCAGGAGTAAATTTGAATATTTAAAAAGCTCGCCTTGAAATTTAGAGGAGCTAACATCGGTGAAATTTGAATTTTTAAGCGCATCTATAAGCATGAAGCCTATATTATGGCGTGTGTTTTCGTATTTTGAGGTGGGATTTCCCAATCCCACTATAAGCGTCATCTAAGCCCTTTTACTTAGCTTTTATGACCCCAAGAACAGCGACACGATCGGCATCTACTATGCTGACGCCGGCAGGTGCTGTTATATCGCGAACCAAAATAGTATCGTCAACATCAAGCTTGCTGACATCTATGTCGAATGAATTTGGTAAATTTTCAGCAGTGCATTTTACGCAAAGCCTTCTTTTTGACTGGATCAAAACACCCTTATTTTTAAGGCCGACAGGCGTACCGATAGGATTTACAGGGATCATATATTTTGATAAAACGCCAGGAAGCGCCACTTTTAGATCGACGTGTTTAAGGTCATTTGTGACGACGTCTCTTTGATAATCAACGATGACGACGTTATAAACTTTGCCGCCAACCTTTACGTCAAACGCAAGGGTCTCTTTCTTGCGAGCCTCTTTTATAAAGTCGTTGACTTTAAAAGCCGCTGCAACATTCTCTAACCCCTTACCGTAAATGTTCGCGATTAGATAACCATCTCTTCTCAAAGCCTTTGCAGACTTCTTACCGATACTCTCTCTAACGATACCTTCTAACATCGTTGTCCTTTCGTAAAAAATAGAGGCTGATTGTAGCTAAAACTTTATAAATTTCAGATAAAGCTTCAATCTATCTCTTTTAGCGCGATCACGTCTCTTTGTATGCTTTTGGCAAACGGATTTTTGCTATTTTGAGCCTGAGCGCTCTCTTCTCTGGCTAAATTCACATTTTTGATCTTGATCTCAAGATCGCTTCGTTTCGTAGCCTTTTCCAAAGCCTCCGCAGCACTGATAGTGTCGCTTTCGTAAAGCTCCAATAAATGCTGATCGAAAGTTTGCATGCCGTAAGTGTTCTTACTCTCTGCGATCGCCGTATAGATATCATCGCTCTTGCCTTCGGTGATGATCTCTTTTATGCGGGCGTTGTTTATGAGCACCTCAACTGCAGGGCGTCTAGTGTTATTCGTGGTTCGCACCAAACGCTGAGAGATGATAGCGTCTAAAACAGAAGCCAGCATCACCTTTACACGGTGCTGATCGCTCTTACCAAACATGCTAACTATCCTATTCACGCTCTCTTTAGCATCTAGCGTATGTAACGTAGAGAGCACGAGGTGTCCGGTCTCAGCCGCATGCATCGCAGTCTCTATCGTCTCAAGATCACGCATCTCGCCTACTAATATGATATCAGGATCCTCTCTTAACGAGGCTCGCAGGGCGTCTGAGAAATTTAGCGCGTCTTGCCCGATGGAGCGCTGATTGATTATGCTTTGCTCGTCGTTGTAGACGTATTCTATCGGATCTTCTATCGTGATTATGTGGCGCTTTTGGGTCTTGTTTATGCGATTTATCATGCTGGCAAGCGTCGTTGTCTTGCCGCTTCCGGTAGGCCCTGTGACTAAGATGATGCCTCTGTTTGCGTTATCGCAAATTTTTTCTATCACCCTTGGAAGGTGTAGCTCTTTAATCTGTGGAATTCTAGCCGGGATGACCCTAAAAACCGCCGAGACTCCGTCCATCTGAAAAAACATATTCGCACGAAAACGGTAGTTTTCATTTAGCTTGTAGGTAAAATCGACGTTCCTGTTTGCCACCAGGTCTTTAAAATTTGTCCTAAGCAGCTCCTTTGCAAGCGTCAGGCCGTCCTCTTTACTCAAAATTTCATCGCTCATCGTGACGATCTCACCGTTAAACCGCCCGCGTATGAAGCTACCGGACTTAACGTGCAGATCGCTACCTCCATTGTCTATGAGGCGCTGCAAATATACATTTAGCTTATCACGGAGCTTGAAGTCAAGCTCGTTTATATTGATCTCAGCAGGTTGCGCGTTCATTGCAGTGTTTTCATGATATCGTCAAATGCTGTGACAAACTGCTTTAGCCCGTCGTTTAAAAGCTCTTTATAAACCGCGTTCATATCGATACCGGTATTTTTTACCACTTCAAAAAAGCTTGCGATATTTTCTTTACCGGGAGCTTCTTTAGGGGTGGCTTTTTCTTTTATAAATTCTCTTATGGTATCGATCGGAGTGGTATTTATGCAGTTTTTATACATCAGCTCTCTTACGTAGTGATCGGCTCTTAGCGTACCGCCCTTTACTCCGGTGCTTGCAAAAAGCGTCCTTACGTTATTTAGGGCTCTATCCTCGATGATACGATAGATATTTGCCGCGTTCATTATGCCTATTTGTGCTGTAGGAAGGCTGTTTTGAGCCATTTTTTCATCAAGGAGCCTATCAAAGCGACTAACGAACACGCTTATCAAGCCTTTTGGCAAGGTCGTGCCAATAAAGCGTTTTTCATAAATTTTAGTACCCGCTTCAAAGGCGTCAAGACAAGATTTAGCCTGCTCTGGTGAGAAAACAAGCGTCGCATTCACGCTTATGCCTCTAGCTATCAGCGCGCTCATCGCCTCAAAGCCCTCTTTGGTGGCTGGGATTTTTATCATCACGTTTGGCATGCTTATCAGACTATAAAGCCTCACGCCCTCTTCTATCGTGCCTGTCGTATCGCCGCTTAAATTCGGATCGACCTCGATACTGACAAAGCCGTCGTCATCGTCGGCAAAATTTTTAAGTAGCCTGCAAGCTGCCATTTTTATATCTTGCGTGGCTAAAATTTCATACATATCCTTAGGATGACGCTTGCCACTTGTGAGGATGACGTCTTTATACGCTTTAGAGGTCGAAAAGACCGCTTTAAATATAGCCGGGTTGCTGGTCGCACCGTTTATGACGCCGTTTGCAAGTAGTCTCAAAAACTCGCCGTCAATAAATTCTCGTTCGATAAAATCGCACCAAAGCGAAAATTTCACATCTTTGTCATACATATCTTTACCTTACAAATTTTAAAATTTCTCGTAAATCTTTTACATCGACGCAGTGAGTCGCGGCTCTTTTTAAAATTTCTTTCGCACAAAAGGCTATTTTCAGGTCTGAGCGCTCAAACATAGAGATATCGTTCGCACCGTCTCCGACACACATCGTCTCACTCGGGCTAAAATTTAGTAAATTTTGCACGCGTTTTAGCATATCGCCCTTTGAGCTGCCAAACATCATCTCGCCCCCGACAAGGCCGCTTAGGACGCCATCTTTATGGTGCAAGATATTTGCAAAGCTCTCGTCAAAGCCTAGCTTTTTTTGCATCGCATCCGTAGCTAAATGAAAACCGCCGCTAAAAATAACGACTCTGATATTTTTGCTTTTTAGCTCGGCTATAAGCTGCGCCGCTCCGTTCATCGGCGGTAAATTTTCGCAAATTTCACGTGCCATGGCAAGGGGCATGCCTTTTAAAAAAGAGACTCGTTCACTCAAGCTCTCGAAAAAATCAAGCTCGCCCGCCATCGCTCTTTTGGTTATCTTTGATACCTCATCACCCACACCGTAAGCGCCGGCGAGACTATCTATCGTCTCACCGTCCATTATCGTCGAGTCAAAGTCAAAGACGCAAAGCTTTATCAAAATTTAGCCCTAAAAATCACGCTTTAAAAGGCTTTCTACTTTCAAGATAGTAAGGATATTTTGATCGCGCTTACCGATGCCGTATATCATGCCTTTATCTTTTACTAAGGTTTCTGGTGGCGGATCGATCCTGTTTCTGTTTATCCTGATGGCCTCCGTTAGGCGGTCTATCACAAAGCCCGCGATGTTGTCCTCGTCTTTCATCACGATATATCGCGTGCTGGCACTTTGCTTCGTGACATTCAGCGAAAAGCGTTTACGCAGATCTATAAGAGGGATGACGTTTCCGCGTAAGTTGAATACGCCAAGAACGTAATCAGGCACGCTAGGAACGCGTGTAAATTCTATGGGTTTTATTATCTCCTGGATATTTAAGATCGGTATAGCATACTCTTCTTCACCTACGACAAAGCCTACGAGCTGAACTATATCATCGCTGTTTTTCGTCTCGGGGCCGCTTATTTGCTCCTTTTGCTTACTTAGAACTTGGCTTAATTTATCATTCATAGCTCACCTCTAACCTAATTTTATATTTTTTCTAACGACATTTTCAAGATACTCGGCCGAATAAGGTTTGGTTATATACTCGGTCATGCCTACCTCTACGCCGCGAAGCCTATCCGTCTTTGACGTCCTTGAAGTAACGGCTATTAGTGGCAACGTGCGGTATTTTGAATACTTGCGAATTTCACCTGCTAGCGTGTAGCCGTCCATCCTTGGCATCTCGATGTCTATGAGCACCGCATCGAAAGCATGCTCGCCGGATTTTATGATGTTAAGCGCCTCGACGCCGTTTGTCGCCTCGACTACGGTCACTCCGGTCGGCTCTAGAGCCTTTTGCATGATACTTCTATCCATTTTTGAGTCATCTACGATGAGCACTTTGTAATCGCTCGGTTTTTCTTTGACCTTTGACGCCTCGTCCATCTCAGCTCTGATATTTACTTTGATATCCTTAGCCATCTCCATCATAGCGCCAACGTCGATGATGAGAGTGACTCGTCCGTCGCCTCTGATCGTAGCGCCCGCTATGCCGGGGATGTTTTGTAGATAATCTCCCATCGACTTGATTACGATCTCTTCTTGACCTACGAGCGTATCTACGATGATACCAAGTTTAGCCTCGGCGACACCGATGATGACGACATAGGTTTGATCCCCGCCGTCAAAGACCTTGCTAACGCCAAATACATCTGAAAGGCGCACGAGCGAAAGCACCTCGTCTCGCAAGCGAAGGACGTTTTTACCGTCGATCGTATAGATATCATCGATCGGCACACGAACCGTCTCAAGCACACTAGCAAGCGGGATAGCGTAAAATTCTTCCTGAGTTCCCACGAGCAATGACTGTATGATCGCGAGCGTGAGAGGAATTTTAAGCTTCATCACCGTGCCTTTACCGACCTCGCTCTCGATATCGATGATTCCGTTTAGTTTTTCGATATTAGTCTTGACGACGTCCATACCTACGCCGCGTCCAGAAACGTTCGTGACCTTGGCTGCCGTAGAAAAGCCCGGCTTAAATATGAGTCCAAACGCCTCTTTCTCACTCATCGCATCGGCTTCACGCTCGGTGATGATGCCTTTTTCGATAGATTTTGCTTTGAGCATATCAGCGTCAAGTCCTTTACCGTCATCGACGATCTCGACTACGATATGGTTGCCCTCGTTATAGGCTTTTAGCTGAACTGTGCCCTTCTCGCTCTTTCCGGCGGCTTTTCTAGTCTCAGGATCTTCGATGCCGTGATCGCATGAATTTCTGATGATATGCACCAGCGGATCGCCGATCTCTTCGACGATAGACTTGTCAAGCTCGGTCTCTTCACCTGAAATTTCAAGGTCGATCTGCTTGCCAAGCTCGCGGCTAAGATCCCTTATCATACGCGGGAATTTATTAAACACCTTGGCGATCGGAAGCATCCTGGTCTTCATGACCGCAAGCTGGATGTCGGTAGTCACGAGGCTTAGGCTGGAGACCACTTGGTTTAGCTCCTCTAAGAATTTCTCGCCCTCGTAGCGCTCCTCGACATCATCATAAATTTTAAGCAGCCTGTTTTTACCAAGGACCAGCTCGCCGATGAGATTCATCAAGTGATCGAGGCGTTTGACCTCGACGCGGATGGTTTGCTCTTGAGCTATCGCACCGCCGCTGACTGCAGGCACTTTTTTATCGGCGTCTTTTTCTTTTGACGCAGGTGCGGCCTTAGGTGCTGGCGCAGGAGTCGGTTTTGGCGCTGCGCTTTCTGCGGTAGCCGCAGGTTTTGCGCCTCCTGCTTTAGATGCGCGGCGTGCTTGATCCTCGGCCTTTCTGACTTTTAAAAGACGCTCTATCTCGGCCTCGACCTCATCGTCGCTAAGCTTTGAGAGATCAGCATCGTCGATATCGTGATGCTCTTCAGTCGTCGCTTGAGCCGGCTCCTCAGGTGCCGGCGCTGGCTCGGACGGCGTGACAGGAGCGCTAGGCTCGGCAGCAGACGGTGCTTCGCCCTCTGAAATTTGCGTCAAACGGGCGCATATATTTTTGATATCTATGCCGGCATCAGTGTCGTTACCATGATCTCGGATACTATGTAACAATCCCTTCATCATATCGACAGACTCAAGCACCACGTCCATGACATCAGGCGTCATCTTGAGCTCTTCTTTTCTAGCTTTGTTGAGCACGTCCTCCATATGGTGTGTAAGCTCGGTCAAAACGTCGAAATTCAAGAACGATGAGCTACCTTTTACCGTGTGAGCCACGCGGAAAATTCTATTTAAAAGCTCGAGGTCTTCAGGGTTGGCCTCAAGCTCGACGAGATCGTGATCTATCTGCTCAATAAGTTCGAAAGCTTCTATCAAGAAGTCTTCCATTATTTCTTTCATATCATCCATGTTTCACCTCTATTTCGCAGATTTGGAGTGTGCTTCTATGACTTTGAGCACCTCTTGATAAAATACGCTTGCATCAAATTTAGTAAGATATGCCGCACCGCCGGCCTCTTTGCTCTTCATCTCGCTAAATTCGTTACTTAGCGACGAGTTAAAGACGATCGGGATATCTTTGAACCTCTCATCGTCTTTAACGTTTGCGGCAAAGCGATATCCGTCCATTTGCGGCATCTCGATATCGCTTAGTATGACGCGAAGCTCTTGCGAGATATTTTCGCCAAATCTTTGATAAAGCTCATCCAAGCGCTCCAAGCCCTCGACTCCGTTTTTAGCCTCGACTACGGTCAGCCCCATCTTTTCAAGCGCGTCTTTTACGAGCTTTCTAGCTGTTGAGCTGTCATCTAGCACGAGCGCTATGCCTTTTATCTTTTTGTCCTCGTCTATCTCGACATCGATCTTTGGAGAGTAAATTCCAAGCTCCTCGACGATGCTCTCAAGATCGAGTATCAGCAGCACTTCGTCGTTTTCTATACGAGTGACGCCTGTTATCTTGCCTTTATCGAGTGCGCCGGCTCCGGCTGCGAAATTTGCAGGCTCGATATCGCCCCAGTTGATCCTGCGGATCCTTTTTGCCTCGTGCACGATAAAGCCGATCAAAATTCCGCTGAATTCCGCGATTATCACGCGAGGTTTTATCACGACGCCCTCGGTAGGCTCGGTTATATTCATCCATCTAGCCAGGTTTATAACCGGTATCACGACTCCGCGCAGATCGAAGATCCCCTCGATATACTCCGGAACGCCCGGAAGCTCAGTGAGATTTGGCATCTTGATGATCTCGCGCACCTTTGCGACATTGACACCGTATATTCCCTCATATACTTTGTTATCAGTCTTTTTAAAGATACGAAAATCGACAAGTTCCATCTCGTTTGAGCCCGTTTTCAATACGCTGTCTCCAAACATCAATGTCCTTTCAAACTCTTTCGAGCAAATTGAATTTTTTCATTGGCGTATTCTACTACAAAAAAACTTCGGTCGCATGCAAAAGCAGGTAAATTTATATAAAATTTATTGTTAATGTTAAAAATTTTGCCTTGGTGATAGTGTCCTTCTATCACGATACGAGCCTCGTAATGGCGCATCTTTGGCGCTATGAAGCCCGAAAAATTTGAAATTTCATAGTCAAGCTTTTTAAATTTAAGCTTGGTTAAAATAGCATTTGAAATTTTAAATTTACATATCCTATCGATGAAATTCATGATTTTCAAAAACCATCTTAGCCTCAAAAACAGCAGCGCATATTTGGTTATGGGCGGCAAAAAGATATCTCCATGCGCGATAGCGACGCTATTTTCATCTTGTGTCTTGAAATTTGCCGGCTGCTTTTGGATAGGGAAAATTTCCACGTTTTTAAAGATAGGTGCGAGGCCAAAGTCGTGATTGCCCTCGATGTAAAACACCTGGATCTTTTGCGCGATCTTATTTATAAGCGCGATATGCTCGGCGTAAATTTTGACCGTATTGTCCGCATAGCCGCAAAGAAAGTCAAACATATCGCCCATCAAAAAAAGCTGCGAAGCGATGATGCACCCCTCATCGACCGCGCGCAAAAACTCTAAAAAGCCGTCCCGCCCTGCACCTAAATTTTCATGAGCGTCCGCGATGAATACCGCGCCCTCTTTTATGCAATGCTCGCTTTGTGAATTTTGCTTTTTTGCGTCCAAATACGCCCCTAACAAAACTGGCTGATCATAGGAAGCGCCAAATTTTCATCAAGCCCGCACATCAAATTCGCATTTGCGATCGCTTGCGAGCTGGCGCCTCTTAGTAGATTATCGATGGCTGAATTTATGAAAATTTTGCCCTCGTGAGCAAAGGCTGTGATATCGCAAAAATGCGTTCCCGCCACGTTTTTTATCTGCACGGCTTCGTCTCTTACGCGGATAAATCGCTCATTTTTGTAAAATTCTCTCAGCACCTCAAGCGGCTTGATGTCTTTAACGAGCCTTGCATACGCGCTTACTAGCATGCCTCTAGTGATAGGCAAGAGATGTGGCACGAAAAGCGTGCTGATATCGCTTCCAGCGGCGTTTGAGAGATGAAATTTTATCTCGTCGGCGTGCCTGTGGTTTATCGGATTATAAGCGTTCGCGTTTTCATTGACGCTCACAAAATGGCTGCTCGCGCTTAGTTTTTTACCGGCTCCGCTCACGCCGCTTTTTGCGTCTATCACGACGCCAAAATCAAGATCTATGAATTTTAAAAACGGCAACACCGCCAGTATCGAAGCGGTCGGGTAGCAGCCCGGGTTTGCGACCAGGTTTGCGCCCTTTATACGCTCGCGGTTTAGCTCCACCAGCCCGTAAACGGCGCGGGCTAAATTCTGCACGTCCAAATGCTCGCAGTAGTTTTTCTCGTAAAGCTCGCGGCTAAGACGATAATCCGCCGATAAATCGACTACCTTCACGCCAAGGCTCAAAAGCTGCTTGGCGTATCTCATCGCCTCTTGATGAGGCAGGGCTAAAAACACCACCTCGCAGCGCTTGGCGGCCTCTTTTGCGTCGGCTCTATGCACGTCAAGGTCCAAAACGCCCCTTAACGACGGGAAAATTTCATCTATTTTAGCTTCGCTGCTGGCAGCTAGATAGCTCATCTTGAAATTTGGATGGGCTAAAAGCAGCCTGATAAGCTCAAAGCCCGTATAGCCGCTGACTCCGATTATACCGACGTTGATAGCTCGCATCTTAGTCTCCGAAATTTATAGGCTTGTAGCAAACTTCCACGACCTCTACATCGCTCCTGCCGTTTGGTAAATTTAGCGCGACCTCATCACCCTCGGCCTTGCCTAAAAGCTGTCTGGCAAGGGGCGAATTTATCGAGATCAGCCCGCGATCAAGGTTGCTTTCAGAGATGCCTACGATCGTGTAAGTATGCTCTATCTCGGTCTCTACGTCCATTATCGTCACGCTCGAGCCAAAGCGCACGCGATCATGCTCGTAGCTGCTTGGGTCGATGACTTCGGCATTTGCTAGCAGGGTGCTAAGCTCGGCTATACGCGTATCTATGAAGGCTTGTTTTTCTTTTGCCGCGTGATACTCGGCGTTTTCTTTCAGATCGCCGTGGCTTCTGGCGATATCTATCTCTATCACGATCTGCGGGCGCTGCACCTGGCGCAGGTCCTTTAGCTCGGCTTCTATCTTTTCATATCCGTAAATCGTCATCGGTTCGTTCATTTTTCACTCCAAATTTTGATTTTTTAAAATTTTGACCACGTTTTTGGCACTGCCATGGCCTAGATACGCCCTCAGCTCCTCGCAGCCGATTAAAAATTTCGCCCTGTCGCAACGCTCATAGGCACTCAGTAAATTCCGTGCGGTCGCGTCCTCTTGGATAAATTCCTCGTGCAAGGCGGGCTTTTGCATAAAGTCAAACATGATGTTGGCAAGCCCGGCATGCTTTACCTTTACAAATCTCCTCGCGATAAAAACGTCGATAGCCTTGGCTTTATAGGCCAAAACAAAAGGTGTGCCGATAAGCGCGGCCTCAAGCGTGGCCGTCCCAGAGCAGATAAAAGCAAAGTCGCTTTCAATAAGCGCGCTTGGTGTATCGCTAACGACCTCGAACTCGCTCACGTCGCCATAAAGCTCGTCTATCTTTCCTAGCAAAAAAGGCGGCACGACGAGTAGCTTTTTAGCGTCGATATCTCTTGCCAGCTCTTTGTAAATAGGCATCAGCCGCGTGATCTCGGACTTTCTTGAGCCGGGCAAAAACGCGACCTTGCCGCTTCGCTCAAGCGCCGTTTTTCTCACCTTTATCTCATCAAGCAGCGGATGCCCCACGTATGTTGCGCGGTCGTAAAATTTCGCATCAAACGGCAAGATCGAAGCCAAATGATCGCAATACCTCTGCACGACCGCTACGCGTTTAGGCTTCCACGCCCAAACCTGCGGCAAGATGTAGTATGTGATCGGCGTTTTTATGCAGGCTTCCTTTATCGCGCGCGCTAGAGGCAGGTTAAAGGCTGGGCTGTCTATCAGCAGCACCGCATCGACCTCTTTGGCAAACTCTTTCATTTGCTTCATCGCGCGTTTGGCTTTAAAGATGAGAGGCAAAATCTCGACAAAGCCCATCGCCGAAAACTCGCTGCTTTTCATATATGGCGAGCCTAAATTTTCGCTGAAGATACCGACTAGCTCGTAAGGCTCGTCGAAATTTGCAAGTATCTCTTTGAGGTGTAAATTTGCCGAGGGCTCAAGGGCGCAAACTAAAATTTTTCTCATCAAAGATCCTCGCTTGAGCTCACCTTGACGCCCATTTGAGCGAGTATATCGAGCAGATCCTCTTGTTTTAGCTCGCCCTCGTGGATGGTGTAAAGATGCTTTGAGGGGTCGTTTTTAGCGTAGATCTTTTGTAAATTTAAAGAACGCTCCAAAATTTCACTAGGCTCAAACGCCGAGCCGTCGGCATTTATAAAAATTTGCGTAGGGATAAATTTGACGGGTAAATTTTTTGCCAGCCCCGGTCTCTTGCCGATGTCAGCAAAATGCAGTATCGCCTTGCCCTGAAGCGCTTTGTTCAGTCGCTCTAAAGTGGGTCTCATCTTTACGCAATACTCGCAATCATCAGCGCCAAAGTCCAAGATAGCGGGCATTTTTTTGGATTTTATGTATTTCATATCCACGCTCGTGATATCAAGCGGGATAGCGTTTCTATCGTAGTTCATCGTGCTTTTCTCGCCGCCACAGCCACAAAAAACGACCGCACAAAAAAGCAAAATTTTAAAAATTTTAAACATAAAGCTCTCCGTTATATTTCACGAGATTATACGCAAATTTTCTTTAAATTCTAAAGGCTCTTTTATAATAAATCATTGACACTCGCTTCGTAAACCCTGCTCGCTCCACAAGGCACCGAACATATAGCACGATTTTTTACTTCGTGCTTTGCACTCGCAACTGCAAGCAGAACGCGTTCAGCCTATGGCTTCTCTGAAAATCGGCGGTGATAGCGTCGCTTCACAAGATTTGACTTCGCTTCGAACGCTGAAAATCAATGAAATATTGTAGCAGAAGCATTCTAAAAATCAGCTCTAGCTACGTTTTTGCTTTGTTTTACCCAGACCTAACAAAAGCTGTGCTAAAATCCCCAAAAATTTAAAGGCGGAATTTGAAAGAAATTTTAATCACAAACGACGATGGCTTCGAGGCTAAGGGGCTTCACGAGCTTGCCGATGCACTAAGGCAGATCCCTGACGTAAACGTGACGATAGTCGCTCCAAGCTCCGAAAAATCAGCCTGCGCTCACTCTCTCACACTCACAAAGCCACTTCGCTTCATCAAGATCGACGACAACTTTTTCAAGCTTGACGACGCTACGCCCAGCGACTGCGTCTATCTGGCACTCCACGCACTCTATCAAAAAAAGCCCGATCTCGTGATCTCGGGCATAAATCACGGCGCAAATTTAGGCGAGGACATCACCTATTCGGGCACTTGCGGAGCGGCGATGGAGGGCGTTTTACAGGGCATAAAGAGCATCGCTTTCTCGCAATTTTATAAAAACAACTCCATCGAAGAGCTTGGCTTTTCTTTAGCTTGCCAGATCGTGAAATTTATCGTTCCGCGCGTACTGGAGGGTGAAATTTGCCTGCCGCAAAGGCAGTTTTTAAACGTCAATATCCCGGCCGTGGCGGCCAGAGACTTCAAAGGATACAAGGTAGCGCCTGCCGGTCGTCGCTGCTACGCCACTCACGCGACGCTAAATCGCAACCCGCGCGGAGTCGAGTATTACTGGCTGGGCAACGCCGCACTTGACTACGAAGAGGGGCAGATAAGCGACATCAGCGTGATAAACGACGGCTTTGCCAGCCTCACGCCTATACAGCTTGACATGACGGCGCATGCGAGCCTGGAAAATTTAAAAAAGAGCTTTCAATGAACGAGACTATCGATAGATACACACGCGTGCGCTGGCTATTTGGCGATGAAAATTTTGACAGACTAAAACGCGCAAAGGTGCTAGTTTGCGGTGTAGGCGGCGTGGGCGGTATGTGCCTGGATGCGCTTGCTAGAAGCGGCGTGGGCGAGATAACGGCGATCGATAAAGACGTATTTGACATAACAAATCAAAATCGTCAAATTTATAGCGAGGCCGTAGGTGCGGTCAAGGTCGGCGAATTTGCAAAAAGATATGAGTGCGTGCGTGCCGTAAAAGAGCTGATGACGCCTGAATTCATAGCAAAATTCAGCTTTGATGAATTTGACGTAATCATCGATGCGATCGATGATATGAGTGCAAAGATCGCGCTGGCAAACGCCGTAGATACGTCAAAATTCATAGCCTCGATGGGCGGGGCTAAGAGGATCGATCCTGCCAAGATCAAGGTCGCTAGCGTGTGGAAGACCTCGGTCGATCCGCTCGCCAGGAAATACCGCTACGAGCTTAAAAGATCGGGCTTTAAGGGGGATTTTGAGGTGGTATTTTCGACCGAAATGCCGCTTTGTAAGCCGCTTGGCAGCTTCATGGGCGTGACTGCGTGCTTCGGGCTAAATTTAGCCAGCCTTGCGGTGAGGAAAATTTTAAATTTGGCTTGAGACCGGCCCAAGCCAAACTAAATTTAGATATTCTCCCCTGCGACCATGCCAAACACCATACAATCAGCCATACTCATCGTGCCAAGCCTGCTAGCTCCGTGCACGCCGCCGGTGATCTCGCCCGCCGCGTAAAGCCCCGCGATCGGCTCTTGCGTAGTTGCCGAGATGACCTGCGCCTTGGTGTTTATCTCCACGCCGCCCATGCAGTATAGAATTTTTGGCGTGCTTAGGCTGGCGTAAAACGGCGGTTTTGAAACATCGATGCCCTGCACGTCATCTTTTTTAAGCGGCTTGCCAAATTCCGGATCTTTGCCCGCTTTTACGTATTCGTTGAAGTCCTTGACGGTCTTTAAAAACGGCTCGACCGGGATGTTGTAGGCTTTGGCGAGCTCTTCGAGCGTGTCAAATTTCTTTATCGAGCCCGCCTCTACGCCTTTTGAGGTATAGGCGGGGCTGTTTATATCGACTGCGGCTTGATCGCAGATGTTTACGGGATAGTTGTCGTTTTTCTCGCTTTCTGCCATTACTTTAAATATCGCGTCGCATTTGATCTTGCGCCCTGCGTGCTCGTTCATGAAGCGCTTGCCTGTTTTCGCATCGACGCTTAGTCCATAGTCGTTGCTGCAGTGGTTCGTAAAGAGTGCCGATGTACCAAAGCCCTTTTCTGTCGGGTTGGTGTAGGGATTTAGCTGTATCCAGCTAAGCTGCAAGGGATTTGCACCAAGCTTCATAGCGGCTATGAGCGCTCCTGCGGTGGCTCCGGGCTGGCTCACGGTGTCGATGTTTGTCTTTAGATAAGGCACTTGCTGCGCGCGAAACCACTTATCCGAGCTGTATCCGCCGGCGGCTAAAATGACGCCCTTTTTCGCACCGAAGCGCTTTACATCGCCGCTTTTGTTTTCCTTATCGTCACTTGCCGCGTTATTTTCGAATTTATAGTTTTCCCTCGCGACAATGCCTACGACACGGCCGCTGTCATCCACGATGAAATCGTCAAATTTCGTTCGCTTTTTCACGGTCGCGTTCGCGTTTTCTTCTATCAGCTTGTGCATCGGCTGGATGTAGCCCGAGCCGCTGGAGTTTTTGGCCTGCACGGCGCGCTTTAGCGAGTGACCGCTGGAGGAGATCACCTTGCCCGAAAATTCGACGCCGA
This sequence comes from Campylobacter sp. FOBRC14, assembly GCF_000287855.1. NCBI lineage: Bacteria > Pseudomonadati > Campylobacterota > Epsilonproteobacteria > Campylobacterales > Campylobacteraceae > Campylobacter > Campylobacter sp. FOBRC14. The sequence continues at coordinate 55,951 of NZ_ALJJ01000016.1, forward strand.
TACTTTTTAGGTATTCAAAAGCGTCGTTGGCGCGCTCATAAATCACGCCCAGCAAATCGACATGGTTTAAATTTAGCCCGTCTTTTAGGCAGTCGGCGATGAAGACCTCTTTGCTATCCTTTATGCCTGCGGCTTTTTGAAATTCGCTGTTTGGCACGCACATATTTCCAGCGTTGATGACGGAATTTCCGCCTGCACGCCCCATTTTCTCGACCATCAGCACTTTTAAGCCGCGCTTTAAAGCCTGAAGCGTCGCCATCGAACCTGCAAAGCCCGAGCCTATGACGATGACATCGTATTCTTCGTCGAATTTCACGTCCTTTGCACTCTGCATCGCTCCGGCCTGCACGCTGCCAAGTGCTAGCGCACCGGCACCTACGAGGCTCATCTTTAGCACATCACGCCTTGAAACATCGCTTCGTTTCATAATCCGCTCCTTATGAGAAAATTTGTATCAAATTTAAAGCTAAGTCTAGCACTCAAATGTTAAAAACGGTTTAAATTTATCGCGTATAAAAAAGACAAAAAGCTTTCGCGTATCGAGAAAGAATTTTTAGATATCGCCCTGCAAAAGGGATGATCAGTATGTTTTATTGTTTGGACGGTTAATTATCAAGAGGCGATTTACGCCTCTTGTTATATATTTTCTCCAGCTATCATACCAAAGGCTAGGCAGCTTAGCGTGCCGATATTTCCGAGTCTGCTAAGTCCCCAAACTCCACCTGTGACTTCACCAGCTGCATAAAGACCATCTATAGGTTTATTATCAAAACCTAGAACTTGAGCTTTTTCATTGATCGTTAGCCCGCCCATCGTGCTGTGAAGCTTAGGAGTGCCGCGCATAGCGTAAAATGGCGGCTTGGTTATCGTAATACCTTTTGTTATCTCTATTGGTTTTTTAAAGTCATCATCTTTGCCGCTTTTTACAAAACTATTATACCTCTCAACCTCATTCAAAAATGGCTGAACTTCAATCTTATAATTTTTCGCCAAAGCTTCAAGCGTATCGAATTTCTTTACGATACCACTTTGCATAGTTCTTTCTAAAACGCCATCTTTTAGCATAGCTGCACCATCACTATCCATTATGTGTATAGGATAATTTTCATCGCTACCTATCACATTAAACATCGCTTCGCTAACGATCCTTCTTGAGGCAAGCTCATTTACATATCGCTTGCCCGTTTTTGCATTTACCGACATACCATAAGTAAAGCAACCCGAAGCAAACGGGCTTCCTATGCCATTACCTTTTTCATCGGGACATTTTACATGGCTATATAAAATTTGACCTACCAAAATCGGCATAGCTCCCAACTTAAACCCTTCTATCATCGCTCCTGCGCTAGATCCCGGGTGATTTGTGCTATCGGTAGTCGGCACTATCGCAGGATTTTGAACTTGCCTAAAAATTTTATCATTTGAAAATCCACCACTTGCTAGGATAACACCGTTTTTTACTTTTATAAATTTCTTGTCTCCTTCTAAATTTTGCGTATCGTCGTGGAAAAGTTTGGCATCGAATTTATAATTTTCTCTTATGGCTACGCCTATGATCTTGCCACTTTCATCGATAATAAATTTATCAAATTTAGTTCTGGTTCTTATCTGTGCGTTTGGCATATCTTTTATGACATTTGCAAAAGGCTGTATGATACCAGAACCACTTTCATTTTCGGTATGATACGACCTTGCCACACTATGTCCTCCCGCAAAATAAAGCTTATCCGAAAATTTAGCTCCATTTTCTACGGCAAATTTAAAAGTATCCATATCTCTATCGACTAAAACGTTTACAAGAGAGGGATGGTTTACCTTGCCGGCACTTAAAATATCTTTCACGAATAGCTCTTTACTATCTTTAATCCCATCACGTTTTTGAAGATCGTTATTATGCACAGCGATTTGGCCACCATTTATTACAGAGTTGCCACCGACTCGCCCCATTTTTTCGACCACTAATACGTTTTTACCTCTCTTAGCGGCCGATATTGCCGCAGCAAGCCCTGCAAAACCGGAGCCAACAATAACAACGTCGAATTCTTCATCAAATTTGACGTCTTTTTGATTTAATGCCGCTTGTGTATCTAGCCCGCTTAATGCAAGCATACCCGCACCAGCCACACTCATTTTGACGAAATTTCTCCTAGAGATACTTGACATGACTACTCCTTTAAGATATAAAAAGATAAATTTACATGGATAATAATTCAAATTTTACTTTATGTCAAATGCGAATTTATCATATCTTGATAGCTTTTTAGCTATGATGCACGAAAGGATAAAAAATGAATTTTAAACAAATGCAAATAGTGATAAAAGTAGCCGAGGAAAAGAGCTTTACAAAGGCTGCAAGAAAGCTTAAAATTTCTCAGCCGACACTTAGCAAAAGCATTTTAAGTTTAGAAAAGCAGCTTGGTGTGACATTATTTAATCGTTCACAGTCTCCTATAAGCCTTACCGATGCAGGAGAGATGTATTATAAAAAAACGAAATCCATACTTGAAATTTATAACGATTTGATGACTCAATTAAATAAATATTCCAATATAAAAACGATAAATAGCATCAATATAGGCATTTCTCAGTTCGCTTACGCTCTAATGTCGGATATTTTGCCCAAAATTTATAAAAAATTTCTAAGTGCAAATATCAAAATAAAACAAGTAAATTCGACATTAGAAGTCAAAAAGATGTTACTTGATGGCGATATCGATATCGGATTTTTAGTTTTGCCGACAAATTTAGACGGACTTAAATATAAGGCTATAAAAGAGCAAAACATGGTTTTGGCGATGTCTAAATCACACCCGCTCGTACAAAATTTCAAAACTTTAATAGATAAAAACAAGAAAATTTCTATAACGAATTTAAGAAACGAAAAATTTATAATACCAAATCAGGTACATAAAACCTGTCCAACATATAATGAAATTTTTAAGAATTTTGACTTTTTACCAAATATTTTTTGCGAGAGTGACACGCTAGACATTACAAGCGACATGATAGCCTCAAATATCGGCATATCTTTCATGTTACCTCAATCAATAAAAGAAAGCAGAAAAGCCGACATAATTACTTTTGATATCGATGAACCACTGCTTAAAAGAACGCTCGTACTGGCGTATAAAAAAGACAAAAAGCTTTCGCGTATCGAGAAAGAATTTTTAGATATCGCCCTGCAAAAGGGGTGATCAGCGTATATTGAGGCTACCAGCCGGTGTATCTATACTAGGCTCGCTATCGTCGTTAAATGGTGGTCCTTTAGTCAGCAAAGTCGTGATCTCGGAGGCAGTTTTAGGATCCATTTTTGCCATTACGGTCGAAATTTTCTTTGGCTCTAGCGCATACATTATGCTAGCAGCCTGTGCACGGCTCATCTGCGAGAGCACGTCCGCGGCGGCTTGATCTTTCATTTTAGAGTAGGACTCATTGACTTTATCGGTCGTCATCGTGCGAAGCTGGGTCAAAATTTTATCGTTTTTAGCCACTTGATCGTCTATCTCTTTACGCTTTTGCTCCAGCGTTTTCATGGTCGCGTTTATGTCGGCTTCTTTTTGAGCGAGCTTTTTTAGCCCCTCTTCGTAGGCTGCTTGCGCGCTGGCACGAAACGCTTCTAGTGCTTGGCGCTGCTCATCGATGACTTCGAGCTCTTTTAAAATTTCATCTTTCCTTGCTTCAAAAATTTGCGTGCAATCAACCGGAACATCATATGCAAAAGCAAAATTTAAAACGAGCAAAAATGCAAGCACTCTACGCATCTACGGCCTTATCTTTAGTGGCGAATTTTATGATCGCAAACTCATCAAGCGCCAAGGACTCGGCTCTTTCGATACGCTTTATCTCACGCTTAAAGTCCTCTTTTTCCAGATATTTCATCTTTTCATACTCTAAATTCGCGTTTTTATACTGGTGCTCGAAGTGAGCCACCTCTTTTTTGGCAAGCTCGAGCTGCTCTTTATATGAAGCAAGCTCATCTCGCATGATCTTTAAAAGCTCCAAATCCCCTTTTAGATCGTTTGCATTGCCGCTTTTTGGCAGATCAAACTCATCTAGCTTGCCTCGAACCGCCTTGAGGCTAGCCTCCAGCCTTCGCACATTTAGGCGAGCCGCGACGAGTCTCACTTCGATCTTGTCCATCATCTGCTTTTTGACGCGGACGACACTGGAAAATTTGCTCTTCATCTAATGATGGTATCACTTCTTTCAGGGCTTGTCGATATCAGTCCCACCTTTACGCCCGTTAGCTCTTCGATGCGCTCTATGTAGCGTTTGGCATTTTTTGGCAGGTCGTCATACCTTGTCACGCCTTTGACACTATCCCAGCCCTCGAGATCCTCGTAGATCGGAGTGACGTTTTCAAGATCGGTCGGGACGTAGTCTATCGTCTCGCCGTTGTATTGATAGGCTTTGCAAATTTTAACCACCTCAAAGCCGTCTAGCACGTCAAGCTTCATTAGCGCGTATTTATCGACCGCATCGAGTCTTGAGGCGTATTTTACGCTGACTGCGTCAAACCAGCCGCATCTCCTGCGCCTACCTGTCGTAGTGCCAAATTCTTTACCGACCTCACACATTTTATCTCCGTCGCTACCCTTATCCTCGGTAGGGAACGGCCCAAAACCCACGCGAGTCGTATAGGCTTTGATGACACCGATGACTTCGCCCATCTCTTTTGGGTTTAGTCCAAGCCCGGTGCAAGCGCCGGCACTTATGGTATTTGAGCTGGTGACGTATGGATATGTGCCGTGATCGATGTCAAGCAACGTGCCTTGAGCGCCTTCTAGCAGCACTTTCTTACCATCGTCAAGCGCCTTCCAAACAAGTCTTGTGGTGTTCGTGATATAAGGAGCCAGCGCCTCTTTATATCGCTTTAGCTCCTCTAAAAGCTCGTCACGTTTTGGAATTTTCACTCCAAGTGCGTTAAATAGGCTTTTGTTCATCTCAAAGTCGCTCATCAAGGCCTCGCAAAGCCTCTCTGGCTCGAGCAGTTCGCCCACTCTATGACCGCTGCGACTTATTTTATCCGCATACGTAGGCCCTATGCCTTTGCCCGTAGTTCCGATGGCTTTATCGCCTTTTAGACGCTCTTTGGCCTGATCTATCAAGCCGTGATGAGTCAAATTCAAATGCGCCCTGTCGCTTATATAAAATCTGCCCTCAAGATGGTCAAACTGCGCCATCTCGTCTATCAAAACATCAGGACTGACGACGACGCCGTTACCGATGACGTTTACGATATTTTTGTGTAAAATTCCGCTTGGTATGAGGTGCATAGCATATCTCACGCCATCGACCCATATCGTATGACCCGCGTTATGACCGCCTTGCGAACGACAGATCATATCGTAGTTAAGCCCCAGCATATCGACTATCTTGCCCTTGCCTTCATCGCCCCATTGAACGCCTACTACTAAATCCGCTTTCCTCATCTTGTATCCTTAGATTAATTTGATTGTTCTATCAACGCATCGGTATAAACCGCAAAGCCACTGCTTGAAATGCCGTCTATCTCATAGTTTCCGCCGCCTGCCAATATGGCGTTGGCGCTTAAAAATCTAAAAAATAGCTTATCGTAATATCTCATTTTCGAGTAATATAGCGGAACTATTCTTAAATTTTTATATTTCAGCGAATTTGCAAGCTCTTTTAAACTTTCAAGCGGCGCTTTCAACTCACCGGGCACGAGAGGTATCATCTCGCTAAGCTCGCCAGGGGTCTTTAGCAGTGCCAAACGACTAAGCCAAGCGACATCTTGGGCTAAAATTTGCTCTATCTGCCCCTTTTCAAAAATTTCGATCGGCAAATTTAAAATTTTACACACCGCACGCGGGATCTCTATATTGCTAAGCTGCAAAAACGCTTCAAATTTCAGCTCCTCCAGTAGCTGCGCGACGATCTTTACGCTCTTTGAAACGTCGCTTTCACCGATCAGCTCGGCTCCGATCTGATAGATCTCCGAGCTTGGATAGCGGAAAACCGGCTGGATGTAAAACCATCTTTTATTGATATCTCCTTTTAGCCTTCTTAGCACGATACGCACGACATCGACAGTGCTGTCCGCGCGCAGGCTTATTTGGTGATTTGCACTGTCGCTAAAGCGTAGCAGCTGCGTGGCATTGACGCTAAGGTGCTGATGATACGAGAAAAACGGCGTAACTATCTCGCTAAAGCCCTCATTTTCTAAAATTTCGCTTGCCTTTTGCTCGATGCACCTTTTTAGCTTCGCGCTTTTGCCAAAATAAAGCCGACTGCCCACTGGTATCTCATGCTCATAAACGTTTAAATTTTGTATATTTTCACTCATTCATATCCTTTAAAATTTCATCACACATCGCGTTTGCTTCGTTTGCTAGCCTAAGCGCCTCGTCTTTGTTTTGAGCGCTTAAAGCCCGCTTTAACAAAGTGCAAATTTGCTCGTATGGATTTTGACTTCGTATCTTTTTGGCTATCTCGTCTTTTATGTCCTCGTTTAAATTTTCCTCGTTTTGCAGCCACGAGACGATCTCAAGAGCGCACTCTTTTAGCTCTACGCACTCTTTTAGTCGCTCAAACTGCGCATCATCGATATGACGCTTTAGATCTAGCCCGCTGATGCCCTTAAATTCATACCTTAGCGCCTCGTCCAGTCTAAGTGGCTTTGTGAAAAAGTTACCCTGAAAGCACTCAAACCCAAATCCGCATAAAATTTCAAGCGTCTTTTTATCCTCGATATTCTTGATCGTCGCCTTAAGGCCAAAAACATCCGAGATCTGCTTTATCATGCGTAGCGTCATTATCGAAGCCTTAGAGTCAAAGGCCTGACGCGAGAGCTGTTTATCGACCTTAAAGCGCTCGACTTTGAGCAAACCAAGAGCCTCAAAAGAGCTTGAATGCGACGCAAAGTCATCAAGCACGAAGCGCACGCCAAAGCGCTTGTATCTTTGTAGCGCCTTTTGAGCCGGCTGCAGGTCTTTTACAGCGTTAGCATCGACTATATCGATGACTAGCTCGCTGAAATTCAGCCTCTTGTCGGCATTTGCCAACTCTTTAAATTTTACGAAAAATTCATCCGAACAAAGCTGCTCGATGTTTAAATTCACGCAAGCTTTGGCATCTTTGCCGTTTTTGCTCCATAAAATTTGCGCTTCAAGCGCCTTTTTGATAGAAAAAAGCGCGATATCGTCGATGATGTATTGCTTTTTGATAAGCGGCAAAAAATCGTCCGGATAGATGACGCGCCCCTCGCTTTGCCACCTGATAAGCGCCTCGTAGCTTAAAATTTTGCCCGTTTTGATATCGATCTCGGGCTGATATTCGAGGAAAATTTCATCATCTCTAAGCGCTTTTAGTATCTTTGAGGCCTCTTCGTATTGGTTTTTGAAATTCCTGTCTTTGCTCGCGTCAAACACATAGTATCTGTTTTTCCCACCAAGCTTTGCTTGATACATCGCCCAGTCTGCCTGCTCGAGCAGATTTTCGGCACTTGTTTGCGCTAAGCTCGCCATACTGACGCCTATGCTCGCACTGATTTGAAGCTTCACGTTTTCATACCAGACCTCGCTTGAGGCGATGCGTAGCATATTTTGCACGATCTCATAAACTTCGCCCGCGTTTTTATAGACGATGATGGCCACAAACTCGTCTCCACCGATACGCGCAAACATATCTCTCTCGTCAAAGAGCCTATCGATGCCGCTTGAAATTTCAGTCAAAAATTTATCTCCGGCCTGATGACCGTATGTGTCGTTTATACCCTTAAATCCGTCCATATCAAGATAGGCGATCGCGATATGCCTATCGTTTTTAGCCAGCATATCTTCAAGCTTGCGCGTGAATAAAATTCTATTTGGCAGTCTGGTGAGCGGATCGTGATAGGCGATGTATTCGAGGTAGTCTTGATTTGACTCGATATCGTTTATATTTGAGACCAGCAAAACGTAGCAAAAAAGCCCTCCTTGCACGTCATTTAGCGGTGCTAGGCGCGCCAGCTCGAATCTATTCTCGCCGTTTTTGTTTTTATTTAAAATTTTACTCTGCCAAAAGCCGCCTTTGGCCGCCTTCGTCATATCCTGCGTGAGGCCGCTTAGACCGGGCTTTATGAAAGCTACGTCTTTGGCTAAAATTTCATCTCGCTCGTAACCGCACATCTGACAAAACGCGTCGTTCGCGTCTATGATCTTAAGATCGGCGCTTAAAGTAGCCACGCCCTCTTTGGCGTAAGAAAACAGCTTACAAAGCAGATCTTGATAGATGATGGCTTGATTTTGCTGGGTCAAATTTTTAAACGCGCCTTTGATGAGACACGCTTCGCCGTTTTCGTCAAATTCTAAAGCCCGCGCCCTCACGCCGATATAAACTGCGCTTTTATCCTTAGCGTGAAATTTCAACTCGCCAAAATAGACGCTCTCATCAAACCTCATGCCTTCAAAAAGCTGCTCGAAACTCGCGTAGCTACCTGCCAGCAAGGCCTTAAAACGCTTGAAATCAAGCACTCCAAGCTCGTTCGCGTCGTTAAAGCCCAGCATCTTTGCAAATCCATCGTCTACCTGCATGACACCGCTTGTTTTACTCCATGAAAAGACGACTGCTTCGCTCGCCCAGAGTATGTTTTTAAAGCTTTTTTGATCGGCGTCGTATCTTTCTTGAAGCCTCGCAAGATCGCTTAGATCGCTAAAAGAATAGACGATCTTGTCAAATTTGTTCTCCTCGTTTAGGATAAATTTCACATAAACCTTAAAAGGCGTCTTTTGGCCGCCTCTGCCGGTCATTTTTACGATGAAATCAAGCGTCTCTTTGCTACCATCTCCCATCACGAAGAGCTTTTTGGCGACCTCTATGGCATTTATAAATTCATTGAGATTCTCGCCACAAACAAGCGCTCTTAGATCGATAGGTGCGTCATCTTTTATGCCAAATACCAAATTTGCGTTATTTGTGCTTTGAGTGATGATGAAAGGCTCGTCTTTTTGGGCGATCATAATGACGCTAGGAGAGACGAACATATAGTTTTTGATGATCTCGTCGTTCCTGCTCGCGTTTTGCTCGTCAGTGATGTCTTTGGCAACGACGAAATTTAGCCTTTGTCCCTTTAGCTCTATAGGTGAGTCCATAACGCTTATGTCTCTTATCTGTCCGTTTTTGAACACGGCTTTTAGCTTAAAAGGCTTGCCCTTTTCGATAGCCTCTCTTCTATAATAGACCATATCGCTAAAACTAGAATACACGAGGTCTTTTATGTTTAAATTTAGCATCTGTTCGCGCGTGTAGCCGGTCGCTTTTAGCAGGTTGCTGCTGACATCGACTATATCGCCCGTGTATGCGTCGTAGACCAGGATATTTAAAGAGCCCTGCTCGAACACATAGCCAAACCTGCTTTTGTAGCTCTCAAGGGCTAAATTCGCCTCGTCTATCTTTTCATAAAGCGCTTCTACGCTCTTGTTTATCTCCTCAAGCTCGCTTACGGCAAATTTAGCATCTGCCTTTTTGCTCCGATCCCTTAAAAACTCCAGTATGTCTTGCAGCGGAGCCGATATATTTTTTTTAGTAAATGCCGTGTCCTTGATCCAAAGCAGCACAAAAGCCGCGAAACAAAATATCGATACGGCCAAAAGCAGGCATTGAGCTAAAATTTCATTATTTTTAGTAGAGCCGGTGATGACGAAAATTTCATAATCTTTCATATAATCGATCACTTCAAGGCTCATATCCGTTGGCGAAAATATCGTCTTACTCTCGCCAAATTCATCTCCTAGGCTAAGATATTTTATGTATTTGCTTCGCTTGAAAAATCTGCTGAATTCATCGCTTAAGAGGTTGCCGTTTTTATCACACAAAAAGGCGATATCGCTGCTTTGGCTGATGGCGTTGCTTATGCTGACGCTCAAAAGCTTTAAATTTAGCTCCACGATCAATCTTTTGCCCTGGCTCAACCTAAAAGCCGCATATACCGCCTCGGCTCGTCCGCCCTTATACGCGCGGCTAGAAACCACGAAAGGCCTTTTAGCAAGCGCATCGAGCCAAGGAAGATCGAAATTTTTAAGCTCGTGAGCGCCTGTAAATTCGCGCGAGTAGCGCAGAGTAGAGTTCGCGTCTACGATATAAACCGCATTATATAGCTCGCTCAAGCTATCATCGCTCATGGCTGCTTCTTCGCTCAAAAGGCCGCTATCTATCTTTTGAGCCCTTACGTAAAGGTCGTTTTGGATGATGTCTAAATTTCGCCTGATAGAGCTTTGGATGTTTGAATTTAGAGTGCTCACCTCGTATCTGACGTCGCTTTTTGCAGCACTATATATAAACGATGCAAGGGCTAAAAAGGCGAGTAAAGCGAGTAAATTTTTAGCGTGAAAATTTTTGATTATCCAAGAGCTAGGTCTGCTTTTTTTATTTTGTAGCATAGACTCCGAAACCTTGTTGTTAAACTTAAGCTTTAAGCGAGGATTTTAGCGAAATTTTGCTTGTTTTAGCTTATAGGGGTTTTTAAGGCTTTAAATTTATGAGATTTTGACCGAGTTTGCGCTCATTTACGGTGCCGACTACGCTGGTCATCTCGTATCCTGCCTCTTTTAGGCGTTTTAGTGCATTTTTGGCGTCATTTGCATCTACGGCTAGAAGCAGACCGCCCGAGGTTTGCGCGTCAAATAGCAGTATATCGGCGTCATTTGCATCCATGTTTAAAAATTTGGCGCAAAATTCGCGATTTTTGTAGCTCCCCTCAGGTAGCAGCCCTATTGCAGCGACTTCACGTGCACTGGCTAAAATAGGTACATCACGAGTAAAAATTTCAAAGCTTATATCATCTCGTCCCATCTCGCTAAGATGTCCTAAAAAGCCAAACCCGGTGACATCGGTCGCGGCATTTACTCTTATGCCTTCCATCGCGCCCACGGCATAAAAATTTAGTTGAGACATATATCTGGCAGCCTCTTTTATCTGCTCTAAATTTAGCATATCGGCCTTTATCGCGGTGCTTAAAGCTCCCATGCCAAGCGGCTTTGTAAGAATGAGCGTATCACCTACCTTAGAGGTATAATTAGCCCAAAATTTCTTAGGATGTACTCGGCCCGTGACGCTAAGTCCGTAGTACATCTCGGGCGTAGCGATACTGTGGCCGCCGACGATGACGCCACCGCACTCGCGCACTTTACTAAGCCCGCCTTGCATGATCTGGCTTAAAATTTCACTATCAAGGTTGCAACTGTCAAAGCCCACGATATTTAGCGCGTTTATGACCTGTGCGCCCATCGCAAAGACATCGCTAAGCGAGTTTGCCGCGGCGATCTGCCCGTAAAGATACGGATCGTCCACGACCGGGGTGATGAAGTCAAGCGTTTGCACGAGCGCGAGATCATCAGTCAGTTTAAAAACGCTCGCATCTTCGTTGGTATCGGTCCTAGTAAGTAGAGCCGGGTGCGATAAATTCAGTCCGCCAATGCTTTTGTGTAGACCCGCCGGGTCAAGTTTGGCAGCTCAACCCGCAGCGCGGACGAATTTTGTCAGCTTTTTGTTCGTATAGATCACAACTTTATCTCGTCATATTTGCTTAAGATTTCAGCCACTTCATAAGCGTTCGTCATCTCGCCAATGCTTAGTTTATCGACAAGCCCGTAAGCCTCCAAGCAGCTACCGCAGGAAAATATCTTGACCCCAAGGCTTTCAAGATCGCGAAGTGGTTTGAAGCCAGGATGAGATCTGTCGGTAGTCATTTTGACGGCCGTATTCACGCAGACTACGGCGTAAGGTTTGTTGTCGATCTGAGCAAATCCGCCTAAAAATTTTGATAGTAGCACCTCGCCTACGGCTCCGCTGCCGGCGCGATCCTCGTTTAGATATATGACCTTTTTAACGTTTTTACCAATCGGCTCGCAGACATATTCGCTAGCGTCGATCTGTTCGTTTATTTCGCCACTTTTAATAGCCTTGATGACGTATTCGCCGCCGCCAAGCTCTTTTCGTTTGAAATTTTGCCCTTGTGAGGTTAGGAATTTCGAGACGTTTTCAAAAGAAGCCACGGAATTTAGTAAAATTTCAAGCTCTTCGCCCTCTTTTAATCCGCCAATCGCATTTTTGGTTTTGATGACAGGCTCGGGGCAAGCCAAATTTCTGCAGTCTAGTTGCATATTTTTCCTTTATGTTTTCGTTTTTCAAACCTTGAAACTTGCCGTGATTATATCCAAAAAAATTTTAAATTTTGCTCTTTTTTGGCGCTAGTAATGGCGCTAAATGATGAAAATTTAGCGGCTTTGACTAGTCGTTTTATTTGTTTGTTTTGGCTTTTTGCTTATCCAAAAACAGCTCCTTAAAGCGCTTATTTGCATACTCTTCGATATCACGCTGAAGCTGTTTATAAGCGTTTATGAGCTCATAGGCGCGAGGATTTAGCGTAGTGCCGGCGTCCTCTTTGCCTCCTCGCTTCGTGTTTACCAGCTCTTCGTCTAAATTTTGAGCCAAAATTTTTAGATGCGTCCAGCATTTTTTGTAGTTCATGCCCAAAATTTCAGCTGCTTTGGCTATGGAGCCAACTTGCGCTATGACTTCAAGCACCTGCGTTTTGCCCTTTCCAAACAGCAGCTCCCCTTCGCTGTTTTCTATCCAGGTCTTCGTCTTTACTATCATTTTCTCCCCTTTGTCCGAAAATAAAAGGCACACGACAATCTAGAGCGAATTTTACGCCATTTTTTATAAATTTTAGCTCTTTTGCACGAAAATATCGATATTTTATCATGACAGCTTCGCAAATTTCACTCGCTTCAGGAGTGATCGATATCTAGAAAATAAGCAGCATTCGAGCAAAGCAGTATCTGTGACAAGGATGAAGCTATCTTGTAAATCGTCGCTTCTAGAGTTTGAACTACGCGATTAAGATAGTAAAAATTTTTAAATAAAAGCGATAAAAAAGAAAGGCTTCGCCCGTATAGACGAAGCCTGGAATTTAGCTTAGTTTGTTATAGACTTTTTCGTAGTCTGATACCGGGATCTTGTTTTTAGCTATAAGCTCTTGATACCAGTAGTGATGAAGTACATAAACCTCTTCTTCTTCCTTGTAGCCGTTGATCATCGACCAAATAGCCCCATGGATCGCGATAGCCGCCATGTAGATATGCACCAGGAAAAAGACCGCGCACACGATACCAAGCACATTATGGATCAAAACGCTCCAGCGAAGGATATTTATCTGCGCCGTTCCAACCCAAGTAGAAACGTTTGGCGTCGAAAAATCAAGAAAATACATTGCTGCACCGGTTGCTATCATGACTAGGCCACCAGGTATCGCTACCCAGTACCACGCCTTTTGTCCGGCGTTAAATTTACCTGCCGGCACAGGGCGCTTTTTCTTTGAAAGATAGCCGCCTACGATCAGCATCCATCTGATGTCGTATATAGCCGGCAGCATCCTTCTAGTCCAAAGAAGTAGCATCGGGCTGATAGAGATCGCAAACAAAACCGTAGCAAAAACGTGTAAATTTTGCATAGTGTCAACAAAAGTTCCACCGCCAAATGTGCTGCCCCACATCATTATGATACCAGTCGGCACGAGCACTATCCACGAGATCGCAGCCATACCGTGAGCGATCCTTTCTATCATGCTAAAGGCATAAACCTTTTTGCCGTCGTGGCTGAAGTGCTTTGGTCCGATTATCAAAAAATGCAAGGTAAATGCACAAATAACCGCCAAAATAAGCATTACAACGCCATAAGCGAAGTAGTCGTTCCCCTGAATAAAAGTAAAAATCGGCCCAAGCCCGTCTTCATAAGGCTTGATATTCTCGATCCTCGCCGCCGCCCAGACATTGCTGTCGTACTGGTTAGTTCCCGTTGGCATTTCGTGGGCAAAAAGGCTCATCATACAGGAGATAAAAGCAAAAAATACTCTCATACTCTGTCCTTTGTAAATAGCGATCTTTCAAGTCGGAGATTATTTAATGTCTTTGCATTACATGATCTTGCGCTGACCGAACTCGACAAATCTTGCGTATTATATCAGATGTTACCACAAGTAAATCTTTAGTAAAAAATGTTACTTTATAAATTTAATTTAAACCTAATTTCGCCTCTTGTATTCGTCGTAGCCAAATTTTCTTAAAATTTCGATCTCTCCGTTTTCCTTCAAAAGTAGCAGGTCAGGCAGTTTTATACCGTTAAAAGTCGTGTTTTTTACGATCGTGTAGTGTATCTGATCCTCAAAGATGACCTTGTCGCCGATCTTTAGAGGCTCGTTAAATTTATAGTCTGCATTTCCGGCATCTTGCCCTACGATATCGCCTGCAAGGCAGGTATTTCCGCCAAATCGGTAGCTAAATTTACCGCTCCTACTTTCGCCACGCATCGCCGGACGATATGGCATCAAGATCGTATCTGGCATATGCGCTTCGGCCGAGGTGTCAAGGATCGCGATATTTTTCTCGTTTTCCACGATGTCAAGCACGCTAGCTATCAAAAATCCGGTCTGCCAGCCTACCGCTTCGCCAGGCTCCAAATAAACCTCTACGCCGTATCTCTCGCGGAAATTTTTTATCAAATTTATCAAAAGCTGCACGTTATAATCGGCCCTTGTGATGTGATGTCCGCCGCCAAAATTTACCCATTTCATCTTTGAAATTTCAGAGCCGAATTTCTCCTCAAAGCTCATCAGCACGGTCTCCAGACTCTCCGCACTCTCCTCGCAAAGTGCGTGAAAATGCAGCCCCTCGATACCATCAAGACTGTCGAATTTGTCTAAATTCGCCCTCGTGATGCCAAGACGGCTAAATCTCGCGCAAGGATTATACGCGTCTGTCGGCGAGGCCGAGCTTTCGGGATTTATGCGAAGCCCACACGAAATGCCGCTAGCAAGGGCTTTGTCTTTAAATTTACGCCATTGATTTAGTGAGTTGAAGACTATGTGCTTTGAAAGGCTCAAAATTTCATCTATCTCCTCGTCCTTAAATGCCGGCGAATAGGTGTGTATCTCGCCTTTTATGAAATCCTTTGCAAATTTCGCCTCGTATAGCCCGCTAGCCGTCGCTCCGTCGAGATAACGACTGATCATATCCATCACGCCGCTTAGCGCAAAGCCCTTGAGGGCGACTAAAATTTTAGCCCCGCTCTCGTCTTTGACGTGCTTTAAAAGCTCTAAATTTGCGCGAAGTCTAGCCTCCTCGCAAACGTAAGCCGGGGTTTTGATGTCATTTAAAATTTCGTTCATTATCCACTTTCTCTCATAAAAATAGAAAATAAGTATATCTAAATTTTTTTTTAAGTAAAATCAAGAAAAATTTTTAATAATGAGGGTAAATTTATGGTCGAAGTCGAGTTTTTAGGACCGATAAAATTTGAAAATATCAAGCTTGAGGCGTCAAATTTAGGCGAGCTAAAAGATGCACTCAAAGGCTTTAATGAGCTTGATCTCAAAGAGTGGCTGCAAATCTGTGCCGTAGCCGTGAATGACGAGATCGTGACATCGCTTGAGACGCCGTTAAAAGACGGGGATAAAATTTCGATATTGCCGCCGGTTTGCGGAGGCTGAAATGGAAATTTACGAAGGAAGCCTCGATGTAAAAGCGATCACAAACCGCTGGTACGACGAATTTAAAGATAAAAACTGCGGCGCGCTCATCACTTTTGTGGGTATCGTGCGCGAAGAGGACGGCATCAGCGCACTTAGCTTTGACATCTATGAGCCTATTTTAGAGAAGTGGCTAAAAGGCTGGGAGCAAAAGGCGGCGGCGCAAGGCGCGTGGGTGCTCTTTGCTCACTCAAAGGGCGATGTGGCAGTGCATACGAGCTCCTATGTCGCAGGGGTCGTGAGCCCGCAGCGAAAGGTCGCACTCGCGCTCATAAACGACTTTGTCGAGGACTTCAAAGCAAACGCGCCCATCTGGAAATACGACGTCGTGGGCGGCGAGCGAATTTACGCCAAAGAGCGCAGTCATATTATAAAAGGAGCCGGGATCTTAGCCTAAAATAGCAAAGCTAAGCCCGCCAAGCTGGCTTAAAATTTAATGGCTCTGTTATAATAAATCATTGACACTTGCTTTGCTTCTGCTTTGCAGTTGCGAACGAAGTGAAGCAAAAACCTTGCTCACTCCGCAAGACGCCAAACATGTAGCACGATTTTTTGCTTCGTTGCACTCGCAACTGTAAGCAGACCGCGGTCAGCTATCGCTTCCCTGTCCTCGTAGCGAAGTCTCGTTACGAGTACGTAGCACGAAGTAAAAATCGGCGGCGATAGCGTCGCTTCACAAGGTTTTTACAGGGATGCTGTTCGCATTCTCCTGCTTTGAAAGATGAAAATCAATGAAATATTGTAACAGAAGCCTTTATATAAAATAACATATTCATAAATTTTAAATTATCAAGATGACACAAATTTATCATTTTTCATCATTTCAAAATTTTTAAAAACGAAGCTTCAATCGCCTTTTTAAGCTATTTTACCATCTAGTGTAAATTTAAAGTTAATTTTTTATTGAAATTTAATTTGGGAATAATATAATTCCGTCAATAATCATTATTAAAATCAAAGGAGGAAATATGAAATACAAATTATCCTTAGCACTGTCGATTTGCCTGATGTCAAATTTCGCTTTAGCTACCGATGATGTAAATTTAAGCGAGGTAACGACTTACGGCAACCTCTCTACGACGGAAGGCACTGGCTCATACACCACGGGTAATATGAGCACCGCAACGGGACTAAATTTAAGCATCCGCGAGACACCGCAATCTGTGAGCGTCGTGTCAAATCAGGTAATAAAAGATTTGAATTTAAACAGCGTAGATAGCGCATTATCCTATGCACCAGGAATAACAGTCAGAAATGATACTGGAAGACTTAGAATAAATTCTCGTGGATTTGATGTAGATAATATCCAAGAAGACGGCATAGCTTCGTCCGTTTCATCTTCAGTCCAAGGGCCTCTTGGCTTTTCAAAAGAATTCACCGATCTTGAATTTTATGATCGAGTCGAGGTTTTACGTGGTGCAGCGGGACTCACACAAAGTAATGGCGAACCTGGCGGAACGGTAAATCTAGTCCGTAAACGCCCTAGTAGCGAGCTTGGAATAAATGCGAGCTTAAGCGCTGGTAGCTGGGACAACTATCGAAGCACATTTGATATCACAAACGCGTTAAATGAGAGCGGTAGCATAAGAGGACGTTTGATAGGAGTTTTAAGCAAAAATGGAACTTATAAAAATTATGATGACGGTTGGCGCGGTGCATTGGGTGGAATTTTCGAATTTGACTTGACTGATGCGACACTTCTAACAACAGGATTGATATGGCAAAAAACAAAAGAAGTTTACGACATTTACGGTGTTCCTGCTATAGACAGTAACGGCAACTATCTAAATTTAAGCCGCAAAAGCTACTTCGGGGCAAACTGGAACAATAGCATTTATGAAAAATATAACGCTTTTGCCGAAATTTCACATAATTTTAATGATGATTTCAAAGCCTATGCAAAACTAAACTATACAAAAAGCGATGGCATGATAAAATTTGGCTCAATGGGGGGAGTCTCTCCATATAATGGTACTACTTCGCACGACATTCGCTTTAGGAAATACGACAATAGCTCTGATGAAGTAAATTTAAAGTTAGGTCTTGACGGTAAATACGAGCTTTTTGGCAGGAAACATGACTTTTTCATAAACGGGCAGATGTCAAGAGAAGTATTTGAGGAGCAGGACAAATGGTCTCCTGATACCTCTTTGACAGCGTTAGGGCTTGGAATTTATAATTGGAACTCATCTATAATACCACAACCTGATTGGGACTCATCAAATACAAGCGTAGTAAGCTTTAATAAAAAATTTACAAATACGATTTATCAGCAAGCTTTCGCACTAGGGACGAGATACAATTTCACTGACGATTGGCATTTGCTAGTAGGCGGGCGATTTTCACGCGTAAAGTATGACAAATTCAATGAAAACTATATAGCTAATACAAGATCGAATAACACGATTATAACAAAGTCAAAATTTACACCTTATGCAGGCTTGACATGGGACTTTACGAAAAATCACTCATGGTATGTAAGCTATGCTGAAATTTTTAAACCACAAAGTGCGACAGATAAAAATAAAAATGTCCTTGATCCAGTCGTAGGCTACAATATAGAAACCGGTCTAAAATCAGAATATTTTGATGGGGCTTTAAATACAGCTATTGCACTATTTCAAGTAATTCAAGAGAATAGAGCTATGACCGATCCGACAGATTCAAGTGCTTCGATAGCCGAGGGCAAAGTGCGAAGCCGTGGTATCGATGTTGAAATTTCAGGAGCGATAACCGACAGATGGAATATATTCTCAGGCTATACATATAACAAAAGTATCTACATGAAAAGCGAGAAAGAAAACTCAACGACAGTAGATTACAGCAGAGGTGCAGATGCCAAAAAATATATCCCAAGGCATCTATTTAAAATTTATACAAGCTATGAGTTACCTATAAATAATACTCAAAAGATTAGCTTTGGAACAGGAGTAAGATTTCAAAGTAAAACTAGTGGGATATATGTAAAAAATAATTTGTCATCAGGCGCTACGATAGGATATTACGTACCTGAGCAAAAAGCTTATGCTCTTTGGGACGCAAATATAAACTATACAATAAATAAAAATTTCAGCGTAGCCTTAGCAGTCAAAAATATCACTGACAAGAAGTATTTCGTAAATACCCACAATAGAACTGCTGGTATGAACAACTTCTACGGCGATCCGCGAAATTTCATGCTTACTCTTAACTACACTTACTAAAATTTTAGCTTTGGGGTTGTAAAATCCCAAAGCTAAATTCAGGGTCAAATTTTGGATACTTTAAAGCATTTTTTCGAGATCGTAAGCTGGTATTGGTTTAAAAAAGACGCGATAAAAGCGTGGCTCATGCTCGCTCTAACGCTTGGCTTTAGCCTCGCTATCGTCAAGGTCGCCACCCTCATGAACGCCTGGGACAAGAAATTTTACGACGCCTTGAGCAACTTTCAAAAAGAGCTCATCTTGCCGCTTGTGGGCGAATTTCTCATCTATACCGCATTTATCGTGCTTTTCATAGTGCTTGGCAGCTGGTTTAAAAAGCTGCTCGTGATCTCGTGGCGAGAGAGCCTGAGCGATAAAATGGAAAATCTCTGGCTGCAAAATGCAAATTTTTACCGTCTTGCACAAAACGAAAGCTTTGACAACCCGGATCAGCGTATCGCCGAAGATAGCCTGCTTCTAGCCGATATGAGCGTAAATTTAGTCAAGTCCCTAGTCTACAACCTCTCAAAGCTGGTCGCCTTTACCGCGATCTTGTGGGAGGCGTCAAAGGTCGTAAATTTCACCCTCTTTGGATACGACATAACAATGAGCGGCTTTTTAGCCTATATCGCCGTCATCTACACGCTCGTTTGCTCGCTTATAACGCACCTCATCGGTAAAAATTTAAAAGGCCTCAACTATGAAAAGCAACAAGTCGAAGCCAACTACCGTGCAAATCTACTCATCACTCGTGAAAATGCCGAAGCGGTCGCGTTTTTAAAGGGCAGCAAAGCGGAAAAAGAGCGCTTTAGAGGCGGCTTTTTAGACATCGTGAAAAACTGGCGCGTCATAATGAATACGGAATTTCGCCTCGAGTGCTTCTCTGCCAGCTATCTAAAGATCACGAACCTGATCCCGATATTTGCGTCGCTACCGCTATATTTCGCGCGTACGATGAGCTTTGGCGATATGATGCAGGCACGCTCGGCGTTTTATAGCGTCCAAGACGGCTTGGCGTGGTTTATGGACTATTACAAGCAGATCATGACCTGCGCGGCGAGCGTGGAGAGGATCTATAAATTCACTCACGCCACGCAGCAAAGCCATAAAATTTTAGAATTTGATCACACTCAAAATAGCGTCAAATGTGAAAATTTAGAGGTGAGGACGCCAAATCAAAAAGTGCTCACTAGCGGCCTAAATTTCACGCTCACGCCCGGTAAATGGCTCATGCTAAGTGGCAAAAGCGGAGCCGGCAAAAGCAGCGTGTTTAGGTATCTGGCGGGCATCTGGGAGTTTGGTAGCGGCCTGGTGGCGATGCCGCGCGATGGCGTGATGTTCCTACCGCAAAAGCCGTATCTAGCCAAGATGAGCCTAAAAGCGCTCATTGCCTACCCGCAAGATCCAAGCGATGAGGACGCGAAATTCGAGCGGATTTTGGAGCGCGTAGGGCTAGCGAAATTCAAAAGCGATCTAAACGAGCGTAAAGACTACGCCAAAATTTTAAGCGGCGGCGAAGCTCAGCGCGTGGGCTTTGCGAGGATCTATTTTCACGAGCCTAAAATTTTATTTATGGACGAGGCGACTTCGGCTCTGGACTCGCCTTCTGCGCGCGAGCTTTTGATGAATTTAAAGGCCGATTTTAACGAGCTTGGCGTGCTAGCGATACTGCATCAAGAAGAGCTCAAAGATATATTTGACGAGACGATCAAGATCAAATAATGACTAAATTCAGCACGAACTATCGCCTCGTAAAATTGACTTCGCTTGAAAAAGCCTTTTACTCCTTGCAAATGAGCGGACTTATCGTCCGTAACCCGCACAAGTAAAATTTAAAAATATTCCAGACATCGATAGGCATAATTTAAATAATTTTTCCCGGTCGTAAGGGGGTTTGTGTAAATGACCGAAGCGATCAATCAGAAATTTACCTAGAAAGTTGCAACGAGTGATAAATTTAAAAAGAGTAAATTTAAATATTCAAGACAAAATAGGCGTAGCTTGGATTTTGATTTTGTCCCCACGAAGGAGCGTATGCTTTATACGTGACTGACGTGGGGAGCGAAATCAAAATTTAAAATCCGTCATTTGTGGGGAATTTTGGAGCAAATTTCAAAACTATTCCAGACAGATTGTATATAGTTTATTTAAAATTTTACTCCTTGCAAATGAGCGGACTTGTTGTCCGTGATTGCAGCAAGGAGATAAAATTTTAATTAAAATCTACCCGAGCTGGGGAATTCTGCGGTTGAAAACCCCGACATATAGGGCAAAGACAAAGCCTACCGCCACTGCCCACGGAGCCGTAGCAGTGATACCTGCTCCGCTGCTTGCTAGTAAAAAGTTATGCGCGATCGCAGCACCGGCCATCATGCCGATGATGAAGATCACGGAGCTTAGATTTCCCGCACCCATTTGCACCAGATGCTTACCCGGGCAGCCCTCGCTCAGGCTAAAGCAAAGCCCCGCAAGCACCATGCCAAGGAAATTCCAAACAAAGTCATTGTGCGCGATAGGCTGGCCTTCAAAGCCGAATTTATACTGCCCGAGTACCAAATTTGCGATGCTGGCAAAAAGTATGATACTGACGATGCCGCTAAACATCGAAAAATCCCTCTTAAAAAGCCTACCGAATGCGCCCACGCTGCAAAATTTGCTCTTATGCATGAGTGCGCCTACGACTATACCCGCCACGAGCGAGATACCGACTGCTGCGTGTTGCGCTCCGGGGCCTTTTGCGGAGGTAAATAGCGCGCCGCTTTCACCGACTTTTAGTCCGAACACAAGCGCCAAAAGTAGCAAAATGCCAATTACTGCTGGCAAGATACCGACCGCAAAATTCGCCCTTTCGCCATCGCTTAGCTCATAGCCGCGCTTTTTGAGAAAAACGCCGATCGCCACGCCCGCAAATAGCCCCAAAAAGCCCGCTATCGCCGTCATATCGCCACCGCCTAGGCGCAAAAACGCTCTCCAAGGGCAGCCAAGAAAAACCAGGCAGCCTATCATCGCAAAAACACCTAGAAAAAAGCGCGTAAAAGGCGATGATCCCGTGCTTGGCGCAAACTCTTTCGTCCAAAAAAGGCTCGCTAAAAAGCCGCCTAAAATGAGCCCGATTATCTCGGGGCGCACATATTGCACGACACCAGCTCTATGAAAGCCCAGCGCGCCCGTGATGTCGCGTAAAAAGCAAGCCGCGCAAACGCCCATATTGCCAGGGTTTCCGGCAAACACGAGCAACGCACCGAGCACCCCGAGCGCACCGCCCGAGATCACATACCATTTTGTAGAATTCATGAAATTTTCCTAAAAATGAAGTAAAATCAACCTGATTTCTTAAACGATATTTTAATACGCCAAAAATAAAAAAGTAATAAATCAAGCGTTATTTTGGCAGACTAGTGACGCAAATCATAGCACAAGCCTCAAATTTAGACCGCATCTAAATCATCAATAGTGTTTAATGCAAAAATGTTAAAATAGCCAAAAATTTAGGAGCGAAAATGAAGCAAAATTTCCCGAGCTACGAAGAGACGCTACAAACGCTAAAAAGCACTATCACGCCGTGGGAGCGCGTAGAAAAGGTAGCTATCACCGACGCACTTGATCGCCACATCGCATTTGACGTCATCGCAGCGGACAACTACCCTGCGCGTGCGACTTCGGCGATGGACGGATACGCCTTTGCGTGGAGCGAAGGTTTGAGCGAGCTCACGCCGCTAGCCGACCTACCGGCAGGCAGCGACAAGGGTATCGTCGTGAGGCGGGGCGAGTGCGTAAAGACCTTCACTGGCTCGCTGATGAGCGAGGGCACGGACACGCTCGTCCCGGTCGAAAACGTGGAAATTGCGGGTGGCAAAATCATCATCAAAACTCCCGTCAAAAAGGGCTTTGCCGTGCGCGAGATCGGGGAAAGCTACAAAAAAGGTGAAATCTTGATAAAACGCGGCACTCGCCTAAACTACGGTGAGATCGCACTTTTAGCCGAGCTCGGGCTGTTTCACATCAGCGTTTTTGTGCGCCCAAAGGTCGCGATATTAGCCACGGGAAGCGAGATAAAAGACCTTGGCGAGCCGCTGCTAAATGCCGCGCAGATCCACAGCTCAAACCACATCGGGATCGCCGCCATGGTGCGTAAAATGGGCGCTGAGCCGATGCTATGCGAGATCGTGCGCGACGAGGCGGACGCGGTCAAAACGGCGATGCTAAACGCCCTAAAAACCGCCGACATCCTCGTCACCACGGGCGGGGTGAGCATGGGAGATTATGACTTTGTAAAGGGTGCGCTGGGTGAAAATTTCACGCTCATCATCACGGGCGTGGCGATCAAACCGGGGCGACACATCAAAGTCGCAAAAGCCGGTGAGCGATACGTCTTCGCGCTGCCTGGCTTTCCCTACACGGCGATGGTGACGTGCGCGCTTTACGTGCGGGTGCTACTAGAGGCGTGGCTGGGGCAAGAGCAACACAGGCTCACGGCGATCATGGACGAGGATTACAAAAAACGCTCGCCGTTTTTGGAATTTACGGCGGTAAATTTAACGAGCCGCGAGGGCAAAAATTTCGTAAATTTAAACGGCAAGAGGCTTGGCAGCTCGGCGATCGTAAATAATCTGCTAAATGACGCCGCACTTTTAGTCATCCCGCAGGAGAAGGACTTCCTCGCCAAAGGCGAAGTGGTCGAAGTGCTGAAAATGGTTTGAATTTTACTCAAATTTGTAAAAATCGCAGTAAAATAACGCCGAAATTTCACTACAAGGAACAAAAATGCTCGTCATCGGCGAAAACGCCCTTTATAAATTCGACATCGATTCAAAAGAAATAATGGAAAAATACCTCTGCGAGCTTGGCGAGGAGCTGGAGGTCGATATCAGCGACTACACCTTTGCTGCAAACTACATCTGGCTCTCAAACGTCAGCGGATTTTACGCGATCGTGAGCGAGTGCTTTTGCCTGTTTGCGATGAGCGGTAGCGAGCTAAGCATGCTGCTTCCGCCTATCGGCAGACTCAAAAACCTAAAAACCGCGATAGAAAAGTGCTTTGAGATAATGAATCAAAACAACAGCTCGCAGCATTTCTCGCACATCGACTACGTCGCGGAGTGTATTTTGGAGAAATTTGCCATCTCGATCGACGAGAGTGCCAATATCTTTGACGTTTTCGAGGATTATTTGTTTGAAAAGCGGCTGGCAGACTACATTTATAAGGCCGAAAACCTGATCGAGCTAAAAGGCAACTCCTATCACACCAAGCGCACCGAGATCAATAAATTTAAAAACACATACCCAAATTTCAGCGTCCAAACGCTCATGCCCGAAAAGCACAAGGGCGAGATCATCGAGCTTTCAAACAAATGGGCTAAGGAGCGCATGAAATACATGCCAAAAGAGCAAGCCGACGCCTTTATGGAGGGCATCTATCAAGAGCATGCCGCGATAAAACGCATGCTAGATCACTACGACAAGCTGGAGCTAATCGGCATCGTGCTTTACATCGACGGCGTGATGCAGGGCTTTACGGTCGGTGAGCGTATCAACGAGGGCGTAGCGAGCGTCATCCTGGAAAAGACGAATTTTGAGATCTTAGGATGCGCGCAGTTTATTTTCAGGGAATTTAGCAAAATTTTAAAGAGCGAATACAGCTGCGAATTTATAAACGTGGGCGATGATATGGGCTTTGAAAACCTAAAAAAGGTCAAGATGAGCTACCGCCCCGAGCGGCTTGATATCAAATACACGATCTTTCAAAAGTGAAATTTAGATGATAGAACGGGCGAATTTAGATGATGCCAGCGAGCTTAGCCGCCTTGAAAACGAGGTCTTTGATAAATTCAACAGCCCGCTTTCAAAGCGCAGCTTTGCTTATCATATCCGTAAAAATTTGCTCCTCATTTTTAGACAAAATGGCGAAATTTTGGGCTACGTCCTAGTCTTTATCTACCTTAAGACCCCGCGTATCTACTCGCTAGCCGTCAGTCCAAAAGCCCGCGGCAAAGGCATCGGCAAAGCCCTTTTAGCGGCCATTACGGCTAAATTTGACACGCTTAGGCTGGAAGTGCGCACCGACAATCAAAAAGCGATAAATTTATACGAAAGCTTTGGCTTTAAAAAAGGCAAAATTTTACCGCACTACTACGACGATGGCTGCGACGGGATAGAGATGAAATTTAGCAAAATCACCTCGAAATCAGCTCTCAAGGAAACAAAACGAACGAAATTTTAGCGACCATATTGACCGTCGTAACGGCGCATTTTCTAGCTCTCATCAGCCCCGGACCTAATTTTTTGTTCATGGTTAGAAGCTCACTTCGTAACAAAAAAATCGGTCGCTATCGCCACCGCACTTGGTATCGCCGTAGCAAACGCCCTATACATCGCACTTTGTATCATCGGCGTGGGCTCAGTGATCGCTCGCTCGCTTGTGCTGATGAGTGTGCTAAAACTACTTGGCGGAGCGTTTTTGCTAAGCGTCGCATATCACGCGCTAAAAGCAAGGCGGAGCGACTACACGTTTATAACGGACCTTGAGACTGGCAGCAAAGCACAAAACTCGTTCGCGAAAGAATTTGCACTAGGGCTTTTCTCGGGTCTGTCAAATCCCAAAAGTATCATCTTTTATCTTAGCCTATTTTCGGTCATCCTAACGCCAAATGTGAGCCCTGCTCTTAGCATCGTGCTTGGAGTGTGGATGAGCCTGCTCGTATCTTTGTGGAATGCGGCGATAGTTTTGGTACTTTCCGGTAGGCGCGTGCGAGCGGCCTTTGGCAAGGCGGCGTTTTACATAGACAAGCTTGTCGGCGTGCTACTGGGACTGATTGGACTAAAACTGCTTCAAAGCGCGCTGCAAAGGGATCCATAAGAGGCTTTGTTACGGCTTTTATAGGGCTAAATTTTGACCTGCTCTGTTTTAATGTCTCAGACGAGCCCCTCGCAAGATGAACAACGATACTCAAAGGGCATTTTAATGAAAGCGAAGCGACCGAGTCCTGCGGGCTTCCTTAATTTTTCATTTCTTTGCACTACTTAAACGCTGTTTGTGCTTTACCTACAAGCAGAGCGTTGCGAACGCGTAGCATGAAGCGTCTTGAAAAGCAGAAGCGAAGCAAGTGTCAATAATTTATTGTAACAGAGCCTAAATTTATATCCCTTGCCGCAGTGAGCGCACTTGCAAAGGCAAAATGCAGATTGTATCCGCCAAGCATTCCGGTCGCATCCAGCGCCTCGCCGACAAAGTAAAGCCCGCGCACATTTTTGCACTCTAAATTCGCACTAAGTCCGCTCGTATCGACTCCACCGCGACTGACCTCAGCCCGCTCAAAGCCAAACGTCCCAGCTGGAGCGAAGCCGTAGTCAAAAAGCCGCAAAACCTCGCCCTTTTGCGCCTCGCTAAGCTCGTCAAACGCACCGTCACGCACGTCGATCGCCTGCAAAAACCCAAGCGTGAAACGCCGCGGCAATGGCAAGAGCGTCGAGATTTGCTTCTTCGTGCCACGCAGGTTTCGCGGGTCAAATTTGGGCGCGAAATTCACGCTTATCACGCCATTTTGCCAAAAAAGCGAGGCATTTAGCATCGCTGGCCCGCTGATACCCTTGTGCGTGAAAAGCACGTCGCCATCGAGCTCACGCTCCGCCACACGCACCCGCACACCAAAGCAAACACCGCTTAAATTTTTAAACCAAAATTCGCTTCTTTGCACGGTAAATCCCACGAGCGCGGGGACAAACGGGCTAAATTTGAGCCCAAAATTTGAGGCGATTTTAAGCGCGATATCGCTTGCTCCAAACGATTTGTAGCTCGCGCCTCCACTTGCGACGACGACGTTTTTAGCGTGAAATTTCTCACCGCTAGCGGTCAAAATTTTAAAAATTTCGCTTAAATTTCGGCTTTGAGATACCGCCACCACTTGCATGCCATAAAAAATTTCCGCCCCGCTTTGTCTAGCGCGCTTTAAAAGCACGCCCAAAACGTCACGCGAGCCGCTATCGCAGAAAAACTGGCTTTGCTTTTGCTCGCTAAATTTCAGCTCGTTAAAAAATTTCAGCACGTCGTTAAATTTGAGATTTTTTAGGATATTTGAGATAAAGTCGTGATCGCCTACGTAGTTTTTCGCGCTGATGTGACGGTTTGTGATATTGCAGCGTCCGCCGCCGCTTGCGACGATCTTTTTGCCAGCGGTGGCGTTTTTCTCGAGGATCGCGATGCTTTTACCACGTAAATTCGCAGCCGCAAAGAGCCCGGCCGCTCCGCCTCCGATGATCAAAACATCGTATATCACGCTTTTAAGATATCTCTTATGTGTGCTTCGTCTATTATGGTGTTGTCAAATTTCACGACTTGGTTTTTACCGGATTTGTAGCACTCTACGATACCCCTGACACCGTCAAGAAGCCTAAGATCAGGCGCATTTGAGGCGTCAAAATAGATATTTTTAAACGCACGCGGATCTTTTAGCCTAAAAAGTAGCACGAACCACACCGCACAAAGCACGATACAAATCACCGCCAGCACCTTGAAATCATGCTCGTGAAGTATGTGTCCGCCGATCACTCCGCCCATGAAACTGCCAAAATATCCAAACGAATTAAACACGCCAAGAGCCGCGCCTTTTTGATTTGATTTGGCAAATTTCGTTGCGCAAGACTGCATTATCGGCTCGTGCAGGTTAAAACCTATGAAAAATATCACGACGCCAACGATAAAAATACCGGCAGTGCCGCTGACCGCAAAAACGCCGTAAGAAAGGATAAAAAGCGCCACTCCAACGATCAAAATGCCCTTACTAAGGCCCTTGCCATCGCCTAAAAAGCCGCCAAGTCCCATTGCCACAAAGCCAAAGCTCGTACTTACGGCATAGACCCTCCACAGATGCGCCTGTTCGTAGCCAAGCTCCTTGACAAGCACGATAGGGATCGCCAAAAATGCGACGCTAGTGAGCATCTTTTGCATCATGCTGGTGATATTCATAAGCATCAGATCTTTTTGAAAGATAAGCTTTTTAAGCGGGACTTTCTCATCGTGATGGACGAATATAGGCTCGCTTGGCACGACTATATAAAGCAGCAAGATGCAAAATACGCTAAGAGCAGCGCTTATATAAAACAGGCTATCAAGGCCGAATCTCTCGCTTAAGATCGGGCTTAGCACCATAGAAAGCGCGAAACTAAGCCCTATGAAAGCGCCCATGATCGCCATCGCTCGCGACCTGATCTCCTCCTTGGTATAGTCGCTTATCATCGCCGTAGCCACCGCACCTATGGCACCCACGCCCTGAAGCAGCCGCCCGGCTATCATCGTGTAGATATCCTGTGCTCCTGCACAAACAAATGAGCCGACGATAAAGATACAAAGGCCTACTGTCAGGGTCTTTTTGCGTCCGATCTTATCAGAAAGCGTACCAAAAGGCACCTGAAAGATCATCTGCATGATCGCATACGCACCGATCAAAAGCCCGATCAAAAACTCATTTGCGCCCTTTAAATTCAGCGCATAAAGGCTAAGTACCGGCAGAACGATAAAGATACCAAAAAATCTGCTGCCAACTATAAATGATAACGGCAAAACGCTTTTTAACATGAATTTCCTTTTGCTAAGAGTGCAAATTTTATCATCAAAACGCTAATATAAATTTAAAACACTTATGTTTTTAAACGGGTTTAAGGTAGAATCATGCAAAATTTTAGATGAATTTTGCGTAAGATGGCTGGGAATTTATTCCAGACAGATTGTGTGTAGTTTGGATAAAATTTATGCGCTGGCAAGGGAGCGTATGGGCTATACGTGACCGCCGCGAGCGTATAAATTTTATTCAAAATCCAGCCGATATGGGGAATTTCAAAAATGAAAATAGTTTTGGCAACGAGCAATCAAGGCAAAGTTCGGGAGATCAAAGACTTCCTACGAGGCTATGACATCCACGCTCTAAGCGAGATCTGCGAGCCGTTTGAGATCGTCGAGGACGGCACGACGTTTCAGCAAAATGCACTCATCAAGGCGCGCACGGTTTATAGCAAAATTTGCGAGCTGAATTTGCAGGACGAGTTTATCGCGCTTAGCGATGACAGCGGCATTTGCGTCGATGCGCTTGGCGGCGAGCCAGGGATATTTTCGGCGCGTTTTAGCGGTGCGGGTGCGAATGATGCCAGCAACCGAGCAAAGCTTATAGCGCGACTAAAAGAGCTGAATTTAAGCAGCTCAAAGGCCCACTACACCGCCTGTATCGCGGTCGCGTCAAAATTTGGCGAGTTTAGCACGCATGGCTTCATGCACGGCACGGCGATAGCGGCCGAGCGCGGAGAAAACGGCTTTGGCTACGATGCGCTTTTTATCCCGGAAGGCTTTGATAAGACGCTTGGCGAGCTTGACGACGAGACAAAGCTCAAAATCTCTCACCGCTCAAAGGGGCTGAATTTAGCGAAATTTATACTTAAAAATTTGCGGCAAAAATTTGAATCAGCCGACCTGGCGGCCACAAGCAGAGCCAAATTTAAATTTTGAGCGCGCAAAAGCCTTCGAGGCGCGAGATATCAAGTCACTAATCGAAAAGTTAGCATAAAAATGACTACTGGAATTTGGAGATAAAATGAGCGAAATTTTACTGCGCGGCTTTTTGCTGGGAGCTAGTCTCATCATCGCTATCGGCGCGCAAAACATATTCGTCTTAAAGCAATCTTTAAGCAAAAATCATATCTTTGCCATCTGCTTAACGTGCGCACTGTGCGACACGGTGCTACTTAGCATGGGCGTGTATGGTGTGGGTGAAACGCTTGGGCGCAGTAAAATTTTTAGCATCATCATCGCTGTTTTGGGCGCTATATTTTTGTTTGCTTACGGCGCACTCGCGTTAAGATCGGCATTCAAGGCACAGAGTGAAGTAAATTTAAACGCACAAAAAACAAGAGCCACGCTAAAAACGACACTAGCCAAAACCCTTGCCATTACACTACTAAATCCGCACGTTTATATCGATACCGTCGTCATCGTGGGCGGTATCGCCGCGACTATCCCAGCATCGCAAAAGGCGTTTTTCCTTTTGGGTGCAGTAGTAGCGTCTTTTGCGTGGTTTTTTGCGCTTGGATACGGCGCGAAGGCAGCATCCGTACTTTTTAAAAGCCCCAAAACATGGTGCATTTTAGATCTGGTGACAGCGGCAATAATGTTTTACATTGGCGCACTGCTCGTGAAATTTGTGATAGAAAATTTATAAATTCCTGTCTTTAAACAGATCGCGTAGGCTAAATAACTAACGATTTTAAAAATTCACTGCACATTTTCATCGCAAAGCATGAAAAGTATCCTGCCCTGCTTTCTCGTATCGCTTTCAAAAAGCTTTTCTTTGCTTGATTTCACGTTTTCAAAGTCCTTTTTGCCAGTTTCACTCGTTAAATTTGGCGTCAAAAAAGCCGCGGATTTTATATCAACGCCGTCCTTTACAGCTAGCGTCGCACTTATATCGGTCGTAAAATACTCTTTTTTATCGTCACTAACGTAGTAGTTTGTCACACTTTTCGCACTCACTTTTTCGTTTGCCAAAAACGCTGCACAGACGGATTTGTCGCTATTTGAGGTATAGGCGATAGACTCGATGATACCTAGACCGATGTCGTAAAATTTAAAGCTCCTTGCCGCACGAAACTCCGCCATATCGTCTTTGTTTGTCGGCACGACGTTTTTATGCGTATCTAAATTTATGACGATGCTACTTTTATCGGGCGCGAGCGAATACATATGTCCCAAAAATTTCACGCTATCTTTTTTCTTTAAAAATGCCTTACCGACGAGCCCTCCTTGTGAAGACTGCCCCTGCGAATACGCCGTATATAGCGCGGCAAAGCCTATCTGCTCTTTTGAGCCGTTGTTTTCGACGTAGCTTATCCACTCGGCCGGCTTACTAGGATCACGCCCCGCCAGATCGTCCATGATCCAGCCGCAACTACTGAAAATCACCGCTAAAATGGCGCAAAGGACGTAAATTTTGAAATTCATAAGGACTCCTCAAATTTTGACCATGATTATACCTTACAAAAATTAAGTTTTAGGGCAAATTTGCTATAATCTCGTAAAAATTCAAGGAGATAGTTTATGGATTCTTACGATGTAGAAAGAGATATTGTTGAATGCGATGAGGAAGTTGATTCAGAAAACGGATCTTACGATATATCATACAAACTAACTAGTTATGGCATGGATCTTCCTGCAGATGTATTATTCTATAGATACCAAGGAAAGCAAATGTATTTGCCAGATTTCCAAAGAAATTATGTATGGAACAAAAAACAAGCATCTAAATTTATAGAGTCATTATTACTGGGACTTCCAATACCTGGTATTTTTTTGTATAAAGAAAAGAATGAAAAAATGCTTATACTTGATGGTTATCAAAGAATAGAATCTCTTGCTAGATATAGAAATAATTTATTTGAGAACAATAACTTCAAACTTAGTGGCGTAAATGAAATTTTTAACAACAGAAACTATCAAGAACTTTCAGATAGAGAACAAAATAAAATAAATAACTCTATAATACACGCAACAATAATTCAAGCAGATGACCCAGAGGATAAAAACTATCACGCCGTATATGAAGTTTTTGAAAGATTGAATACTGGTGGAATCAAACTTAGTCCTCAAGAGGTCAGAAACTGTGTGGCAGACGGGGACTTTAGAAAAAGAATCTCAGAATTAGCAAATAATAAGGATGTTAAAAATTTTCTATCAATCAGCAATAAACGAAAGAAAGATGAAGAAGTTGTACTTAGGTTAATAGCTTTATGCCTTAGGCCATACAGTGGAAACATGAAGCAATTTCTAAATAGTTTTATGTTTGATAACAAAGATCTAATAGATAAGAATGTCAAACAAGTATTAGAAAATTTTATAAGCATAGTGCAATTTATGGATAAAATTCAAGCCAATAAATACTTCAAGGTAAATGATAAATTAAGCTTAGCGATATTAGATTCGATATGGGTTAGTGTATATAAAAACTACGATAATCTAAAAAATATATCAGTAAAAATAATAAAACAAAAATTAGATGAACTAATGAAAGATTCGAAATATGAAAATGCAATAAAAACCGGAACAACACACAATAAGACCAGTGTTGACGACAGATTGAAAAAAGCAGTAGAGTTTTTACAAAATGTTTGATGATTTTAATAAATTTAATCAAGCAATATATGAGTTAAACGGGCAGATAGATACTTTAATAAAAGAATTTAGCGTTGACAAATATGAGATAGTAGGGCACTTAACAAAATATTTAATCTTATTAATATCTGGATACTTTGAAAAATATTTTTATTTCATTATCGAAACCTCTTTGGTAAGCAAACAAACATCTGAGGAATTTAAAAAATATATTTTAGATGATTTAAAAAATATAACAAGCTTAAAACCTAGCAAACTAAAAACCATTTTAGATAAATTCGATGAAACATGGAAAAATCAACTAGATCAAAACCAAATAAGTGCATTAGGCAATATTATCCGTACAAGAAACGATATTGCTCATTGTAATAATACAAATATCTCAAAAGAGGATTATATTAACCATTTTGAACAAGCAAAACAATTATTAAATTTTATAGAAAAAGAACTTTTTGGGAAAATTTAAGGAGCGAAAATGGCAAATATTTTGATAATCGGAGCGGGTGGCGTGAGTCAGGTCGCGACCGTAAAATGCGCGATGAACGCGGACGTCTTCACGAAAATCACTCTCGCAAGCCGCACAAAAAGCAAGTGCGATGCGATCGCAAAATTTATAAAAGAGCGACTTGGCGTTGAAATCGCAACCGCGCAGATCGATGCTGACGACACGGATGCAGTGGTAAATTTGATCCACGAAACGGGCGCGCAGCTACTGCTAAACGTCGCACTGCCGTATCAAGACCTAACACTGATGGACGCGTGCGTGAGAGCAGGCATCGCCTACATCGACACCGCAAACTACGAGCACCCAGATACCGCGAAATTTGAATACAAGTTGCAATGGGCGAAGGACGCGGACTTCAAGGCGGCTGGCACTATGGCGCTGCTTGGTAGCGGGTTTGATCCGGGCGTGACGAACGTATTTTGCGCCTACGCGCAGCATTATTTATTTGACGAGATCCACGAGATCGATATCCTAGACTGCAACGCGGGCGATCACGGTTATGCGTTTGCGACGAATTTCAACCCTGAGATCAACCTGCGCGAAGTGAGCGCAAAAGGTCGCTACTGGGAGCGTGAAAAGGGCTGGATCGAAACCGAGCCGATGGAGATTTCGTTTAAATGGAACTACCCGAAAGTCGGCGCGCGGGACAGCTACCTGCTCTATCACGAGGAGCTCGAAAGTCTCGTGAAAAACATCAAGGGGCTAAGGCGGATCCGCTTTTTCATGACATTCGGGCAAAGCTATCTCACGCATATGAAATGCCTCGAAAACGTCGGTATGCTGCGTATCGACGAGGTCGAGCATAACGGCGTAAAGATCGTGCCGATCCAGTTTCTTAAAACGCTGCTGCCCGACCCTGCGTCACTGGGAGCTCGCACGAAAGGCAAAACCAACATCGGCTGCGTGATCCGCGGCGTAAAAGACGGCAAAGAAAGGCAAGTGTATATCTACAACGTCTGCGACCACGAAGCGTGCTACGCCGAAACGGGCGCGCAGGCGGTGAGCTACACGACGGGCGTGCCTGCGATGATCGGAGCGATGATGGTCGCAAAGGGCGTGTGGAGCGGCAAGGGCGTGTTCAATATGGAAAATTTTGACGCCAAACCATTTATGGACGAGCTGAGTAAACAGGGCTTACCGTGGGAGATCATCGAGATGAAGCCGGGGGAGAGGTATGAGGTAGAGTAAATTTTAGGCGGAATTCGCCTAAAATTTAATATTGGAAAATAAAATGAGCAAGCAAGAAAAACCAAAATTAAGCATTAAAAACCAAATAGAAAAACTTAAACAAAAAGGTGTTAAATTTGAAATTTTTAATGAGGATAAAGCCACCAAATTCTTACAAAATAACAGCTATTTATTTAAAGTAAAAGCATATTGTAATACTTACAAACAAAAAGACAAAGATGGTAAAACGCTTCCATATCAAAATTTAGATTTTGCATATTTGGTCGATCTCTCTACAATAGATATGCATTTAAGGAGATTTATCATAAGACTTACTTTAGATATGGAGCATATATTAAAAACGAAACTTATGCGTGATTTCAATAATAGTGCTAGTGATGGTTATGATATAGTGGCTGAATTTTTAAAAAAAGATAGTTATGTAGATAATTTTATTGACGAGCAAATTAAAAAATCATCTAAACCAACGGCACCCGCACAATTTATTTTACGCGACTACAAAAAAGAGGATTTGGCGATTTGGAATTTTATAGAAGTCATTCAGTTTGGGCATTTTATAAATTTTGCAAAATTTTTTTATGAGAAATATACAAATGATGATTTTAATAAAATAAAAGATAGTTTATTTAATATAAAATGTATAAGAAATGCTTGTGCTCATAACAATTGCATATTGGCTGATCTAAAAGATAATATTTCACAGCCACAAAGGCAAACAATAGATAAAATCTTTAATAAAAAGATTTTTAAAAATTTAACACCAAAAGGTATAAGTAACAATCTTAAAAATCAAACAATCAACGATTTCATAACACTACTTTTTGTCTATGATGAAATTTGTAAAAGTAAAGATATGAAAAAATATTGCTATATAGAGCTAGTAGAACTTTTAACAAAAAGTCTTTTAAGAAATAAGGTATTTTATAAAAACAATATCCTTATAAAGGCTCGTTTCAGATTCTGTACCAGAATTATTAATTATTTAAAATAAGCATAGTTTAAATACTAGTATTATATAATTCGACCATCGTTCGCGGAATGAGATATAAAATTTGATTTCTGCTAAAAGAATAAGGTAGGATTTATTCTTGCCTTATTCTTGGATTTTATTATAAATTTGTTTTCAAATTTATCCAAGCTGACTCTCAAATTTCCCCTTCAACTCCCTAAAAATCTCACTCTTTGAAAGCTCGTATTTGTCTAAGATCACGGCGTCGTTATCGCCGATAGGCTGTATGAGCCCGTAGGCGGCATCTCGGTCTAGTTTCGCGCGCTTAAATTTGACGTTTAAAACATCGATCTTGCGTTTGGCATCGATCGTTTTGACGCTGATTTCTTCTATATCTTTAAAGTAAAATTTAGCAAATCTTGCGCCCTTTTGCACGCCAAATCCATCATCATCGATCTGCAAAAAGCCCACCTGAGCTATCTTTCTCACACAAAACGCCGCACAAAGCAGTCCCATTATCATCGTAAAAATGCCAGATCCAGCAAGCTGGTAGTAAAAGTACCCCGCACATCCCGCCGCAAATAGTACCACAGACAGCACCAGCACGGCCACTGCGCCCTTTTTGTTCTCGTTTATTCGCATATTTTTCCTTTATTTTTTCGCTGATTATACCTTAAATTTAGCGCCAAAGCCCAAACGCCGCACTAAAAACGATATAATTATTACATCATTTTAAAAGGCCTAAATATGAGCGTAAATTTTAAAATTTTATGCCTGTGCTTGCTGCTTGCAGGCTGCGGAAACGGAAATGAAAGCGAGTATTTTAGCGGCTATTTGGAAGGCGATTATCGGTACTTAGCGCCCTCCACCAGCGGCCGTATCGTAAAAATAAACGTCAAAGAGGGCCAGCACGTAAAGGCGGGCGAGCTGCTTTTCGAGCTCGAAAATACCGCGCAAACGGCAAATCTAAGCGCCGCAAATGAAAATTTAAACGCGCTAAAAGCCGAGCTCGCCGACCTAAATTTAGGCAAGCGCGAGCAGGAGCTAGAGACGATCCGTGCGCAGATCGCCGAGGCAAAAAGCAGGCTTTGGGCGGCGGAGCAAAACTACAAAAGAGCTGTCACGTTAAAAAAGCAAAGCTCCATCTCGCAAAAAGAATTTGACGCCGCAAAGGCGGAATTCAACCGCCAAAACGCACTCGTAAAACAGCTCGTCGCAAGCCTTGAAGTGGCAAATTTACCCGCACGTATCAATCAAATAAAAAGCCTCGAAGCAAAGATAAAAGCCGCCGAGGCCAACGTGCAAAGCTGCGAATACGAGCTTAGCAAAACGAGGCTTGCCGCTAATGAGAGCGGGCTGATCGAGCGCGTGTTTTACAAAGAGGGCGAGTGGGCGAGCAGCACCCGTCCCGTGCTCTCGCTGCTACCGCCAAACGAGCTAAAAGTCAGATTTTTCGTGCCGGCCTCGGTGCTGCCTACGCTAAAAGAGGGGCAAAAAGTGAAGCTTTCTTGCCAAAACTGCCCGAAATTTAGCGCTACTATCAGCCACGTCGCCACCCGGCCAGAATACACCCCGCCGGTCATCTACACCCAAAACCAGCAAAATACGCTGACATACCGCATAGAGGCAGTGCCGGAGGAGCCAAGCGAGTTTTTACACCCATCTCAGCCGGTCGAAGTTAGGTTAAGATGAAAGAGATGTTACATTACATCGCATCGACCCAGCCAAGAGAGAGCGCTCAAATTTCAGACGAATTTGCGATCGATGTTAGAGGACTGTCAAAGAGATTTGGCAAGCGCATCATAATCGACAACGTCGATATCCGCGTGAAAAAGGGCTCGGTCTGCGGCTTTTTAGGGCCAAACGGCAGTGGCAAGACGACTACGATCAGGATGCTTTGCGGGCTTTTGAGCGCAGATAGCGGCGAGGGGCAGTGCCTTGGCTTTGACTTTCGGCGAGACTCCGAGCTCATCCGCTTAAACACAGGCTACATGACGCAAAAATTTGGCTGGTACGACGACCTCACTGTCAGGCAAAATCTAGAATTTATCGCGCGGCTCTTTGGCATGGCCGACATCAAGGGCGCGATGGGCGAAATTTTAGAGCAAATGGGGCTGGAAAAAAGAGCAAACCAGCTTGCAGGCGCACTTTCAGGCGGCTGGAAGCAGCGGCTAGCGCTTGCTATGTGCCTCATCCACAGACCAAAGTTACTGCTGCTTGACGAGCCCACGGCGGGTGTGGATCCAAAGGCCAGGCGTGAGTTTTGGGACATCATACATCGCCTGGCAAACGGCGGCATCACGGTGCTGGTTTCGACGCACTACATGGACGAGGCCGAGCGCTGCGTCGAGCTCATCTACATCGCTTACGGCAAAATTTTAGCCAGGGGCAGCGAGGAGGAGATCATAGCAAATAGCGAGCTTGACGTCTGGGAGCTTAGCGGCAAGGACGCGGCAAAATTTGCAAATTTGCTGAAAAACGAGCCTTGTGCGAAGGACGTCTCGGTCTTTGGCAGTAGCTATCACATCGTGGCAAACGACGCTGATGGGCTACAAAAAGCGGTGGCGGATTTTAACGCAGCGGGGTTAAATTTACGCAGGATAAAAACCAGCCTCGAAGACGTTTTCATACATCTTTTGAGCGCCAGTAGCGACAGCAGGTACTAGATGAAGGCGTTTTCGCTCTCACGCACCGCAGCGATGATAAAAAAGGAATTTCGTCAAATTTTACGAGACAAAGGCACTCTAGCGATGATAGTGGCGATGCCGCTACTGCTAATGCTACTCTTTGGCTACGCGATAAATACAAACCCGCGCCACATGCCGACCGCACTCATCACAAGCGGTCGCGGAGAGCTCGTGCGCTCGATGACAAAAGCGCTTGAAAATACGCAGTATTTCGCACTAAAATACATCGGTACCGACGAGGGATACGCGCAAAATTTGATGAAAAGGGGCGCGGTGCAGTTTATCGTCTATTTCCCGCCAAATTTAGAGCGTGCGCTCATGCGAGACGAGCGTCCAAGACTACTCATCAGCATCGACGGAGCCGATCCCTCAGCCTCGGCACAGGTCGCGCAGGCGCTAGACATCGCGCTCGCTCAGGCTCTAGCGAGGGATAAATTTAACTCGGCTGCGAGCCAAAGTGCAGATAAGGGCGAATTCGAGCTAATCGTGCATACGCGCTACAACCCAGAGCTTCTCACGCGCTGTCAGATCGTGCCCGGGCTTGTAGGCATACTGCTCACGCTCACGACCATCTTGCTCACCTCGATCTCGATGACTAGGGAGTATGAGCGCGGCACGATGGAAAATCTCCTCGCCACGCCGCTGCGCCCGCTTGAAGTGATGACTGGCAAAATTTTGCCCTATCTTTTCATCGCTTACGGGCAAATTTACGCGATATTTCTCATCGCCAGATACCTTTTCGGACTGCCGCCTATCGCGGATTGGGGCTCGCTTTTCGTCGCTGCGACGCTGCTGATGCTCGCAAATCTTGGCGTTGGCTTCACATTTAGCACGCTCGCGAAAAATCAAATCCAAGCCATGCAGATGACTTATTTTTTCTTTATGCCTTCGCTTTTGCTTTCGGGATTTATGTTTCCGTTTTACGGCATGCCGCTTTGGGCGCAGGCGCTTGGCGAAATTTTTCCGCTCACGCATTTTTTACGTATCATTCGCGGCATCTGGCTCAAAAACGCCTCCGCGATGGAATTTAGCTACGACATCGCGGCGATTTTCGCCTTTTTATGCGCCAGCACGGCTATCTCGCTTTGGAGATACAAAAGGACGCTGGATTAGTTTTAAATTTTAAGTTTTATAGATAAAATTTTGTCTTTCTTAGTCAAACATAAAATATAAATATTAATATATCTATCTATACTAATATAAATTTTAAGCTTTATTTATGTTATATTTCATTATTATTTTCTTATATTTTTAAATTTTACTGAGAGGAGATAATTAAAATGAAATATTTTGTAAAGAAGCCTCGATGCTGTCTAGATATCGTAAAATTTAGCTTAGCGGCGGCTGGAATTTTACTCGCCGTCTCGGCATCCGCTCAGACGTGGCGTTCGGTAAATTCGAACATGGAAAGAGACGCCGTTGCTAGCAAATACTACTATCCCAAAACCAACGAAAAGGTCATCAACGTAACAAAACAGGTCATCGACGACAATCACATAGACGCCAATATGATCGGCGCGATAAGCGATGAAAATTTCGGTAATAACAAAGATCTAAGCGGCTACACGTTAAATTTCAAAGATATGCAGTCTCCAGGCCGTAAATTTTGGCTATTTGGCGCCGGCTCCAAGCTAGGCAACGTCTCGCAAAACGTCGTAAATTTGACCAACATCACGGGCGGATACGATATGGACGTTCGCGGTGGACACTCTTACAAGGGCGTATCCAGCGGCAATGCCGTAAATGTCGTAAATTCCAAAGTGGATGAAGCAAAAGGCGGCTCGACCAACAGAGGCTCGGCTATAAACAACAAAGTAACCATCAGCTCGAATTCCGAAGTCAGGGTCGTTCATGGAGGGTTGGGTCTTTATAACGCTAACGGCGAGGTAAAAGGAAACGAAGTGAGCGTGAACGGCTCGAACGCATTTTTTATCTACGGCGGAGAGTCGCAGTCGGGCACGATCAGCAAAAACAAAGTCGTCATCAAAGCTGACGGCGCGAAAAGATCGTTATCGCGCGGCGTATTTGGCGGCATGAGTGCTAGCGGCAGAGGTGACGTCGTAGAAAACGAGGTCTTCATCTCGGGCTCGGATGTAGAGAGGAGCTACGGACGCGATATCGGCGTATACGGCGGCAAATCCAACGTCGGAAGGGCGAATTTAAACAAAGTCACGATCACCTCGGACGCTAACGGCAAATCAATAATCGGCGTGGATATATTCGGCGGTGCGAGCGGCTCGCAGCTGATGGGCGATCCTAGAATTCAAGCGCTTCAAAACGAAGTCAATATTATAGGCTCGGACGTGAGGCAAATTTACGGCGGCAAAACGCCTAGCGGCGATGCGAGTGCGAACAAAGTCACTGTAAAATCGGACGGTGTAAATCGCTCTAGCACGCAAAATATTTGCGGCGGCAAGTCAGACGCCGGTAGTGCGGATGAAAATTTAGTTAGTGTTCAAAATTCTGATGTAAACGGCGATGTATACGGCGGCATAACGGGTTTTGGGCTGGGACATGCGAACTCAAACGTCGTGACGCTTGATGACGCGACAGTAAGCGGAGGGGTTTATGGCGGATACAATGACGGATACGCAGGAGATACGATAAACAATGTCGTAAATTTGAAAAATAGCGTCGTGATAGCGGGCGATCTAAGCGGCGGATACGGCACGGGCTCGGATGATTACATCACGGGAAACACGCTAAATATCTACTCCAAAAGCGTGAAAGCCGGTAACATCTTAAATTTTGAAAATATAAATTTTTTCTTGCCTAAGAGCGTAACAAACGGCGATAAAATTCTAACGCTTACCGGAAAAGACGATACCGATCTAAGCAAAACGAACATATCGGCTAAAATCGACAACGAAGCAAGACTTGAAATGGGCGATAAATTTGCCCTGATAGATAAAGAGCAAGGTCATATCACGGCGCCTAAAAAGATGATAAACGCCAATCAAGGCATCTCAAATACCTATCAGCTCTCGCTTGAAGCAAGCGATCATCAAATCGTAGCCAAAGTAGAGGGAAAATCATACAATCCAAAGCAAAAAAACTTAGCAGAGACTAGTGCGGGTATGCAAGGCATGCTTCAAAGTGGCAGCGACCTCTCAAGCTCGCAGGGAAAATCAGCGATGATGAGCTCTCTTGCAAACACCTCAAGCGGGTCATTTGGTGCCGCCGGAGCTAGCAGCGTAAAGCTAAAATCAGGCTCTTACGTAAAGTCAAGGGGCGTAAATTTAGTCGCGGGGCTTAGCAAACAAGTAAACGACACACTTAGCTACGGGGCATTTGTGGAGCTTGGGCTTGGTAGCTACGACAGCTTTAATAGCTTTGGCGGTGCGAGCGTCAAAGGTAGCGGAAACAGCCGCTATTACGGAGTGGGCTTGATGTCGAATTTCGACCTGGCAAATCGATTTTACATAGAAAGCTCTGCAAGAGTCGGCAAGATAAGGGCTGATTATAAAAGCGAGGACTTTGACGGATACGTACCAAGCTATAAAAGTACGAGGACTTACTATGGATTTAGCCTAGGAGGCGGCAAGATCGTTGAGATAAACGAAATTTCAAGCCTTGATCTCTACGTAAAAGCGTTTTACAACAGGATGCTTGGCGACGAGGTAGAGATCCTTAATACGCAGTATAAATTTAAAGCGGTAAATTCCATAGTAGGTAAGCTAGGTATGAAATTTAATCAAGACATAAACGAGAATTCGGCGTGGTATATAGGCGGTGCGTACGAGAGGGAATTCGACGGCAAAGCACGAACTAGAAACCTCACTTTTAGCCAAGATATCACGGCTCCAAGTATGAGAGGAAATACCGGCGTAGGTGAGATCGGGTTTAAATTTTTACCAAAGCAAAATTTACAGATCGATCTGAATCTGCAAGGGTTGGTCGGCAAAAGACAAGGTATTAGCGGCGGGCTCAAGATAGATTATAAAATATAACCAAAGGGCGGAGCTTTCGCCCTTTACTCCGGATCTTCGGTAAATTCATTGTCTCTAAATATCGCGTAAAAATTTATCGCCCAAAGCATGAAAGAGACGGCAAACAAAACCGCAGGTACGCCGATATAAAATTTATCGCTAAAGATCGCCAGTACCGAGCGTGAGATGCCTGCAGCAAAAAGCAGCACGAGTCCAAGGCGCGAAAGGCGTAAAAATACAAGCTCTTGACCGCTATGACGAAGCCCCGCGACATTGAATATAAGCATGATGACGCCCATGACGACGCAAAGCGCGATGAGATGGATGGCGTTGCTG
Source organism: Campylobacter sp. FOBRC14 (assembly GCF_000287855.1). NCBI lineage: Bacteria > Pseudomonadati > Campylobacterota > Epsilonproteobacteria > Campylobacterales > Campylobacteraceae > Campylobacter > Campylobacter sp. FOBRC14. The sequence goes on from NZ_ALJJ01000016.1 coordinate 97,400, forward strand.
CTAAGGGCCAGATCCAAAATTTCGCTAGCTCCCAGCCAAACGTAACCGACTCCCGAAAAAAGGCTGATCAGATAATAAAATATCACGAAATGATGCCTCAAAAGGCAAAGATGATGCCACTCGCTAAGGCGCGCCAGCAAAATAAATCCGCACCCAAGAGCCAAAAAGCCCACTATCTGGCTCGAAGCGTCCAGCAAAAGCGCAGCAATAAGCAAAACAAATGCACTGATGGCTAAATTTTTATAAACAAAGCTCGGTGCAAACACCGCCTCGTTCATGTCAGGCTCCAGCTTGAAAGCTTCCTTTGCCATCACGATACTCACGCGAAAGCTCACCACCAAGATAGCGATCATATTTAGGTGGATCTGAGCGTTTAAAAATTTCTCATCGCCGCTAAAAACGTATAAAAAATCAAACGCACAAAATGCGATCAAGATGCTAGCGACGCTGAAATTTTGATCGTTCCTATCGCGAATGATGAGCACGAGGCTAAATACGCTAAGATAAAGCCAAAAGCAGCCCATGAAAAAATAGCCAAATTTTAGATCAAGAAACATCGCTACAAGCGAGAGGACAAAGAGCGTGAACATAGCCACGCTGTGCTTTTTAAGATCGCCCGGGAAATTCGTCCAGTCAGGCACGGCCGTGAATAAAAACCCGCCGTATGCCAAAGGGCAAACGAGCCCCAAAAAGGCAAATTTATGAAAGCTGACGAAGTCACCCGCCACGAAAAAGCTAATACAGCCAAGCACCACGCAAAATACGCTACTTAAAAAAAATATCCGCATAGGATGAGTGAAAAAATCGTTAATCAAAATATATCCTTGAGCCAAAATTTTCAGTAGCCATGCGGCTTATAAAATCAAAATCGCGCTCACAAGCCGGCGTGTCGATACGTAAAATTTGCTCCACATTTGCGCCTTTTTGACTTAAAAAATATATCTCATCACTTAGCATAACAGCCTCAAATCTATCGTGAGTAACGAGCACGACGCTCATGCCTCGCTCTTTACGAGATAAAATTTCATCGATCATTATCTCTCTCATATCAGCGTCCAGTCCCGAAAAAGGCTCGTCCATTAGCAGCAAATCAGGCTTTGTCACAAGCGCTCTTACAAAGCTCACGCGCGCCCTCATGCCGCCGCTCAGCTCGTCGGGGTATTTTAGCGCGTCTCTTTTTGAGAGTCCGAATTTCGCCAAAAATGCGTAAATTTCATCGTCGCTTACATCATCGGCGACTAGTTTGATGTTTTCAAGGGCGTTTCTCCACTCAAGCAGGCGATTTTCCTGAAAAAGATAGGTCGTCTTTTTAAAATCGTTTGAAATTCTGCCCCGTTTAGCGTCGTTTAGCCCGGCTATCAGCCGCAGTATCGTGGTCTTGCCACAGCCGCTTGGGCCAAAAAGCGTCACTGCCTGACCTCGCCCTACTTCAAGGCTGAAGTCTCGCACGACGCGGTCTCTTAAAATTTCATACTCCAAATTTTTAAGCTCCAGCATGTCTCACCTCTTCCACGGCATCAGTAAAATTTTAAGCGGCTCGATGATGAGATACTCAAAAAGCATCACAAGAGTGATCACAAGCACCACATAAGCCATCACGCTTGGAGTATCCAGCATCACTCTGGCGTCTGCGATCTTTGAGCCCACACCGTCGCTAGCGCCAAGAAGCTCGGCCATGATGACGATCTTTACGCCCATGCCGACCGCCACGCTTAGCGAGCTGATGATATAGCTGGTAAGATGAGGCAGATAAAGGTGGCGGATCTTTTTTAAAATCCCAAGATCGTATGCGTCAAACATCTCTTTAAGCTGCTCGTTCACACTCATCATGCCGACCATCGAACTAGCGAAAGTTAGCGGTATGCTGGTGATTATGATCGTAAAAATGGTGCTCACATTACCAAAGCTGAACCAAAACAGCGCGAGCACGACCCAAATGATCGGCGGCATCGATAAAAGTATCGTGATGAAGGGCTTTAAAAACGCCGCAAAGCTCTTGTAGTATCCGGCGATGAGCCCCAGCGTGATGCCTACTACGCACGAGACCCCGACGCCAACGACCGCGCGAAAGAGCGTCACACAGATACCGCTGCTTTTATAGTCGGCTAAAATTTCATACGCCCGCACGAAAACGACCTTTGGAGACGGCAATAAAAACTCCCCGAAAATTTGCGAGCCAAGCTGCCAAAGCGCGATAGCCAGGCAGATGACGCCAAGTCCGCTAAGGCCTGAGAGCAAATAATCCACCACTCGCCAAATAGCGGCGCGAGGAGCCTTGATGCCGTCGATTAGTATCATAAAAAGAGCCTCTTTTCAGCCATTTTGCCGCCAAGCACTTTTGGATTTAGCTCGAATAAAATTTCAAAAAAGCTCATCAGCTCGTCTGAAATTTCGCTTGCTTTGATGACGGTGAGGTTTGATCGCTCAAAGCTATTTGCAAGAGCCGGCACCGGGGCTGGTAGATAGTTTGCACCGATCTCTGCGGCACTTTGCTTGTTAGCAAGTATCCAAGCAAGCGCGTTTTTAAGATCGCTATCAAGAGTATCAAAAAGCGGGCGGTTTTGCTCGTAAAATTCTAAATTTACGATGATGCCAGCTTGCGGTATGAAAGGTTTTGTGTTGAATGTCTCGCCCCAAACTTTAGGTAGCTCGAAGCTTCTTATCACCTCTATGCCGCTTTTTTTACCGCGAAGTATGGCAGCAGAGCTCATCGGCTCAATGGAAAGTACCGCGTCAAAATCTTTTTGCAAAAACATACCGATGGCCTCGGGAGGGGTTTGAGCGTAGGTGATGTTTAGCTTGTTAAAGTCCAGTCCGCGCTTTTTGCATAGGGCTTGGACGATGAGGTCTGGCATATCGTTTTTAAATGGCATGACGAATTTCTTGCCGACTAGATCCTCAAGGCTTTTTATCTTTTCATCCTTTACGAGGATGTTTAAAAGCCCGGTCGTGAGGATGTTTAACATGGCAAAATTCAGCCCCTGGTTAGCTAAATTTACGCCTACGTTAGATGGCGCCATCGTGACTTTGATCGTGCCGTTAGCCACGCCGGCTCTTAGCTGGTCAGGACTGCGCCAAATTTTAAGGCTCACGTCATGGCTTTTAGCAAGCTCTCCTTGCTGGCTGGCAACCGCCATTATGACGCTTGGGATCGCGGGCGCTCCCCACATCTCAAAGCTCTCTTTGGCAAACAAGCTCGGAGCAAAAGCACTCGCACCAAGCGCAGCGTTTAATGCTAAGAATTCTCTTCTTTTCATTGTTTCTCCTTTATTAAATTTTGAACTTCGTTTTAGATCTTATACACTACGCAAAGTGGCAAAGCTGACAGTTGCGAACACTAGGCACGAAAATCTGCCGTGGGTTTGGTTTTCTCTCACAAGCCAGATTTGCGTAGTGCAAATCGTTTCATAAAATTTGACCATCAAAAACTAGCATGCACACTCAGCCAAAACGTCCTTCCCGGTGCATTTACTAAATTCGGAGCGAGCGCGCCTACATGCGCACCGCTGATAAACTCGGCGTATTTTTTATCAAAGATATTATTCACGCCAAGCCTGATGCCGACCTTATTTTTAAACTCGATCCCGCTGTAAATATCCATCGTCGTAAAGGACTTCGCCGCCTCTTTTAGATCGATGCCAAAGCCCGTTCTCTTATCAAAGTCTCCTCTGGTTTGCTTGGCTACGTATCGTAGCGCCGTGCCTAGGTTGAAGCTGCCAAAGCTAGCGTAGTCGCGGTAATCAAGCTGCAAATCAGCCTCGAAAGGCCTCATCTGATAAAGCGGCCTGTCGTCGGTTTTATTTTGTCCGTAGCTGTAATACGCATTAAATTTAGCTCCAAAATTTCTAGCGAAATTTAGCTCGGCGCCTAAATTTGCAAGATACAGTCTAGCATCGACGTTACGCGAAGTGACGGCGTTCCTATTTACGGCCGGTATGCTCGCAGCCCCGTGTCTGCGGTCATATATCACGAGGTCATTCGCATCGTCTGCTATGAGGTATCCCTTTAAAGCGAACGAATCCTCGCCATACATGGAATTTAGATAGCTCTTATAGGTCTCGCTCGCAAATTTAAAGTCGGCCTTCACGCGGTTGTGACGCTCCGGCTTTAGGAAAGGATTTGATATCCAGCCGTTATCGCCCGCTCCAAATAGCGCGTTGAAGCGCTCCATGTTTGAAGGCACTCGATAAAGGCTCTCTAAGGCAAGCGAATAGCTATCTTTTTCATTAGGCTTAAATTCATACTTGAGCGCTCCGCTTAGCCCGTCGTGATTTATACTGCCATCAAAGTCCTTGCCGTAAATGCTTCGCCAAAGCTTCCTCGTGGTGTTTAGGTTATTTGACATCGCAGCAAGCATGCCCGGCATCACGAAAACCTCGTCAAGGCTCTTTGTCTCGCTCTTGTTCCAAACGTAATCAAGCCCGAAGCTCAGCCTGTTTTGCTCGTTTAGATCGTAGCTTATGGTGTCATAAATTTGATAAATTTTAGTATCGATTTTTGGAAATCTATTTCCCGTATGCACAAAGCCCGCGTTTGTCAGAGTATAGCGCCTGCCCTCGTGTCTGTCGCGGGTTATTTTAAAGCCTACGAGGTTATGAAAGTCGCTAATATCCGTGTCGTATTTCGCACCGAAATCAAAAATTTTACGCTTTATCTCGACGCGAGCCTTTGACGAGGAGTTGCGAAGGGCGTAGTTGTTTGCCTCTCGCTCGACTTGCCTATACATGAATTCTAAATTTAGCGTATTGCCAAGAGCCTCATCGCCGATCCTCGCATCAAGCTTCGTCGCGTATCGCTCGGTCTTTACCGCGTCCATTTGGTGCTGTGGCTGCTTGTCGTCATCTATCCTGTCGTGCAAAAACGTAGCTCTGATCTCGCTGATATCGTTTGGCAAGTAGCCTACGATGAAATTTTGCCCGTAGCGCTTATAGCCAAAGCCGACTTTATCGCCGTCACCGTCTTTGTAGTCATTAGCTTTGGTATAGTGAGCGTTTAAGATCGTATAAAAATTCGCTCCTCTGTAACGATATAATGCCGAGCCGTAAAAGCTGCCGCCATATATGCCCGAGCTTAGGTGAAATTTATCCATAGATTCGTCGAGCTTGTTCGTAACGAAGTAGTATCTGCTTCGATCGGCTCTGTCGAATTGATTTTCCAAGAATGCGCTTTGAGCGATATTTGGAGTGATCAAAGGCGGCGGAGCAAACTCTTTTATAGGGCCTATGGCCGCACTGGAAGCTATATTGTCAGCGCCAAAAAGCGATGCCACGATCGCGCCTGAAAATAAGATATTTCTCATATTTGCCCTTAAATTTTAAATTGAATATGAGAAAGTATATCATTAAATTATTTAAAAACAATTGACAATAGTCAAGATGATTTTTATCCTAAATAATATTCTAATTTAGCTTTTTGCCACAGTGTTGATTTTTAAAATGGCTCTGTTACAATATTTCATTGATTTTTAACTTTCAAGAGCGAAGTCAAACCTTGTGAAGCGACGCTATCGCCGCCGATTTTCAGAGAAGCCACAGGCTGAACGCGAAAATCGTGCTATATGTTCGGCGCTTTGCAGAGCGAACAGGGTTTGCGAAGCAAGTGTCAATGTTATAACAGAGCCTTTAAAATTTAGCTACTTTTGCTGGATATTGTAGAAAAATCCTACGATCTGCCTAGCCAGACGCTCTTTAAAATACGGCCAAATATAGCTTTTAGAATAGGTATTGCCACCTTGATAGAGCGTGATATTCGTGCTTTTATCAGGATATCCCTTTTGGCGTATCAAGACGCTTGCTTGCATGGTGTAAAAGTAGCTGTTAGTCACGAAGTCATCGTCATCAAACGGAAAGCCAAAAGAGTAGCCAAACATCCCAAACGGTCGCCTGCCAAAGCCGTATCCCATGTAAAACCTGGAGTCAAAATCGCGCCTTATCAAGCGATCAAAGCCCTGAACGTCACCAAGCACTACAAAATCAGCCTTAGCCATATTTGATGTAGAAATAAAGCCGTTTTTTACGAATTCGGCTATTATCTCAGAATTTACGTCCTCACCGGTCGCGGTATTTTTAAAATTTACAAAGACGCTGGCGTTAGCGTCTTTCATGGTTATGAAGATCGGCGCGCTGGTCCTTGAGGAGATAGTCGGGGCGTTAGAAGCGCATCCTGCAAACAAAATCGCAGCAAATATGACGAGTAAAGTTTTCATAAAAGCTCCTTATAAAGCGGACTTTATAGCACTCTCCAATACGCTCTTTGGTGTAAGTCCGATGAATTTGCCAGACATTTTACCACTTTTATCGAAAAAATATACAACGGGCACTCCCATGACGCCGCCTACGGCTTTACTGAAATAATCAACCGAAACTTTATCGCTCGTAGTCTTAAACTCTATGCCGTGCTCTTTTAGCAGGGCCATATCTTTGTCAAAGCCTTTGCTAGGGCCCAAAACTCCGATAAATTCCATTCTATCGCCGTAAATTTTATATAGCTCGTTGAGGTCTGGGATCTGCTTTTTACAAACTCCGCAATCCGTGCCAAAAAAGAAAAGCATATAGGGTTTATCGCCCATTTTTAGGCGCTGCTGACTAGGGAAAAACTGCGTATCTATGCCTCTTGGATCGTTTAGTGTTATGTGATGCTTCTCATACTCTTTTGCACATCCGGCAAAAAGCAACGCCGAAAAGATAAAAATTTTAAACCAAAATTTCATCATGCGTCTCTTTTTAGAGTGCGGATATTTTCAAGCTTACCGTATCTTAGGTAGACGATCTTATCGCCGTATTCGCCAAGCTCGGGGTTGTGCGTGACAAGAAGTATCGTTTTGCCCTGCTCTCTTAGCTTGCAAAATAGCTCCAGCACGACCTTTTCGTTCGCTTCGTCGAGGTTGCCCGTAGGCTCGTCCGCTATCAAAATTTCAGGATCGTTTATGAGCGAGCGTGCGATACAAAGGCGTTGTTGCTCGCCGCCACTTAGCTGACTTGGTCTATGCGTCAAGCGATGAGCCAGACCAACTGCTTCAAGCGCCTTTTTAGCATCCTCTTCATCGACGCTACTATGATAATACTGCGCTATCATCACGTTTTCAAGCGCACTAAGATAGGGCACCAAGTGAAACTGCTGAAATATAAGCCCGATCTTTTCACGTCTAAATTTAAGCGTATCTTCGGCGTTTAGGTTGCTCACATCATCGCCGCCTAGCATATAAACGCCACTTGTTGGCGTATCCATCAAAGAGAGTATATTTACAAGCGTGCTCTTACCGCTACCGCTTGGGCCCATCACGCTGACCCACTCGCCTTTTTTGACCTCGAAATTTATATCATCAAGCGCGCTTACGTCGCCAAATTTCTTACAAATATGTTTAAGTTCCAATGCGTTTGACATACTATTCTCCTCTTAATGTATCTGCCATCTTGTTATCAAGCGCCCTTTTTATCGGGTAAAATGCTGCGATCGCAGCAAAAATGAGCGATATGATGACGGCTGTAGGGATACTCAAAATTCTAAAATCGATACTCGAATCAAATATCGCGTATCCTAAAATTTGAGCCAGCAAGTAGCCCAAAAATGCGCCTATGAGCGCCGAAACGAAAGCCGTAGCGAAAGTCTCGCAGCCAAAGAGCTTTAGCACATCTCTTTTGCTCGCACCTATGGCTCTAAGCAGCGCTATCTCGCGCGAACGAGAGAGCAAGATCGCACTTAGCGTCGTATTTACGCACATCGACGTGATGAGCAAGATGACAAGACTCACTAACGCCATCAAAAGCTTGATTTTTTCTAATATGAAGCCTTCTGATTTCGAGACCTTTGCGACAGGTTTTGCAGCGATATCGGCGTTGCTTATGTTTTTCGAGATAGCGCTTATTTCGTCGAAATTCCCAAGTACGACAGCCTCACCGTAGTTTATCTCACCTTGTTTGTTCGCTATCTTTTGAGCCAGCGCCAAAGAGGTGATGAGTAGTGCGTCCTCTTTATCGCCGCTTGCTACTATACCTTTGATCTTTACGTTTTGACTGTCGTTTGCACCGATAGCTCTTATCTCTATATTGTCGCCTACTTTAAAGCCCGCCTGTCTTGCCAGATCGACGCCTATTAAGACGTTTTTATCGTCAAAATCGATATTTATCATATCTCCGTCGCGAACCTCCAAAAACGGTTTCACGACCTTAAGTTTGCTAAATTTAGCCCCCATGATGATGGCGTTTGTCGGTCCGATGTTTGCCTGAGTGAAGATATATCCGCTATCTCCAAGCAGCTTATCAGATGGGATCTTAGCTATCATCGAGCTATATTCCGTATCGTTCATATCATCAGTCGCGGCTATATCTGCCGGAGCGAAGATCATATTTGCTCCATACGTTTTTAGCTCGCGCGAGACCTTAGAGTCGATGTCAAGATATACGTTGATGAACGCACCGCACACGCAAGCGCCAAGAAGTATCGAGACTACGATGACCATCACGCGAGACGAGCCGTTCCTTAAGCTTTTATAAATGATATTGAAAAAGAATTTGCTATTTACGGTCATATAGCACCTCCGCCGGTAATAATTTTACGACGCTCCTCATCGGTATAAGCGAGCCTACGACTGAAATGAGCAGCGCAAAGGCTACGCTTATAGGAAGCACGATCCATGCGATGCCGATGCCGTGAGCAAATATCGTATAAGCCATCACGTAGCTTAGTGCGTATCCTAAAAACGCACCGCAGATACCAGCTACAAACGCTACCACCAGGCTCTCGCTCGCAAAAAGCGTATAAATTTCAAAATTGCTGGCGCCTATGGCCTTTAAAAGTCCTATCTCTTTTTTGCGGCGGTAAATTTCGCTAGTCATCAAAGAGGTTATGCCGATAGCAGAAACCACGAGCGCCAAAATGCTCACGATACCCATCAGGCTTTGGATCTTCTTCACGATATTACTCTCTGCATCGCTTACTTGAAGGCTGGCCTTAGCGCTGATGTCAGGGATGCCCTCCTCTATCTGATAGGCGATCGAGCTAACATAAGCCGAGCAATACCACAAGTCGTATTCGGCGCTATCTAGGTTGTCTAAATTTCGCCTGGCCTTTAGCGATAGGTCGTTTTCAGGTATGGTCATCGCCGATACTTCGGCTTTTGAATATTGACCCTCATGCCCCGAGAGCTCGCCGGCCAGCTTTAGCGAGCTTATTAATTTATGCGACTCTTCGCCGGCTCCTTTTAAGATACCAACGATCTTGACCTCTTTGCTGCCGTTTTTGGCGCTTAGCCTCAAAGTATCTCCGAGCTTTAAATTTTCGCGGCTAGCTAGGGCGTCGCCGACTAAAATTTCATCCTCGCTGTCATCTTTGACCCAAGTGCCCTCGACTCCCCAAAATCTATAAAGGCTCTTAACGCCCGTGCTGAATTCCGGCTCGTCTTTAAGCCCGATATTTTTATCAAAATATGTCCCCTCAAGCACGAATGCCCTACCACTCGCGTCTTTGACGTCCACATCTAAAAACGGAGCGAAGGCTACGATATTGTTTCGCCAAAATATCTCTTTTATCTTATAAAGATTTGACTCTGGCAAGAAATTCTGAGACTTAAGCGGAGTAAAATTTTTGCCCTCTATCTCGATACTTAGGCTCTCACCGCGTGGCAAGATCACGATATTGGAGCCGTAGCTCCTAAGCTCGCCCGCGACTTGATCGCCGATCTTTAGCGTGATGTTTAGCATGCAAGCAACAAGGATCGTAGCGAGCAGTATCGTGATAAACGCCATCGTCTTTTGCACTTTCGAGCCGGTGATCGAGCTTTTTATCAGCATTAATTGCATATTTTTCATTTTAGTGTTCCGTTCGTATCTACGTAAATTTCAGGATTGGCTTCGAATTTCGCCTGAGTCTCGTTGTTTTCAAAAAAGTATGTGTGGCCGTAATATAGATAAGACCTTGAGCTTAGATTGCTCACTTTTTTGCGGCTTACGGGATCTAAGACCATCCTTTCGACGACCTTGCTAAAGTAGTTCGAGCCGCCGACTATCGTAGCATAATCGACTATGACATGCTTACCGTCAAAGGTAAACGGCATAGGTATCGGGTTGCAGCCACCCTCTTTGCCCACTGACGGCAAAAATATCCTGACATTGCACGAGATACAAATAAGATCGTCACCTTTTTTGATATAGCCCATATCGCCGCAGATCATGCACGAGTCAAAGACGATGACCGGCGACGGGCGATCAGGGAATCGGTTTAGCAAGAAAAATCTCACCTGCTTGCCCTCATCCGTGATATATGCGAAGCGGTGCAGGGCATTGTCTTTTAGCATATCCACATCAAATATAAATTTATCTCCCTGTGGCTCGACTAGTACCGGCTCTGAAATTTGAGGCGGGCGAGATGCGTAAAGGTCGTAGTAAAGCGAGAACGTAAGCGATACGGCGATGATGACGGTGGCAAAATTTACATTTGTCGATATCTTTTCTCTAGCGGCTTTCGTAAAGCGAAAAGATATCGAGCCGACCGCGTTTTTATCAGTCATAGCAGGACGAGAGGCGAAATTTAAAACAGCCAGGACAAGGATGATAAAAGCATAAAAATACGCCGAAAACGTAGCGACGTAAATTCCTTTTGCCACGATAGATAGCATCTGCGGATGCGTCTGCAAAGACCCGGCTCGCATTAGCTCGAGCGCAGCACTTGAGAGCTTATCTATCACAAGGCATGCCAAGACCAGCAGGCTGAAAATTTTTAAATTTAAAGGCTTTAACGAGCTTTTTAAATTCGATACCAAAAAGAACAAAACGAATACACAAAGCATCGCAAAAAGCATCAAGAAAAAGCTGATAACAGACTGTGTATCCAAAAGCTCGCCGCTAAATAGCGGGAAAAGCGCGCTGATGGCGCTATAATTTAGCCCGTATCCGACGCCCAATGCAAAAAACGTGAGAATTTTTGCTGGTTTAAACTCAAAAAATATCCACAAAAGGCTCAAAAACAAAAATCCAAGCGTGATACAATCAAACACCATTTTCACGCGATCGTCAACTAGCGCATGTCTAGCGACCTTGAAGATCAAGATACCAGCGACGATACCTAAAAATGACGGCAAAAATATGGTTTTTAGGCTTTTATCTTTGTTGTTTAAAGCAGCAAAAAGGACAAAACCAAGCAGGGCGGAAAGGACCTGAACGAAGTAGATTGACATAACTAAACCCTAGGAATTTTCTTAAATTTGGTTTGAAAAAGGGCGATCGCTCGCCCTAAAATTATTTGACAGGACCGCCTGTCCATTGGAATTTGTAAGTTGTTGTGAAAGGTTCGAACCATTTACCAACACCTGTCTCTTTGTCCGCATGGCGACCAAAGCCTTGTTTTTCAGGATTGTCGATGTGGAATTTTAGCTCATAGTTGCCTACGCCGGTATCCATTTTGATATTTGCACCGTAGTGAGGTCCGTCGCTAGCGACCATAGGCATAAATGTTCCTTTTTTGACTTTACCGTTATCAAGGTTCTTTAGCTCGTAGTTGATCTTTAGATAAGGTATCCACTCGCCCTCACCAAAGCCGTTTTTGTTACCGGCGATAGCGTGGATGTCAGCCTCCATGTGCATGTCGGCTAAGCTTGGAGCTAGATCTACGCCTTTTGGCTCCATGTCAATAGGCTGTAGATAAACAGCGGCGATCTCCATACCGTTAGCCTCAACAGGCTCGCCAATAGGGTGCTCCCCCGCAACCGCGAAACTTGCAGCAAGGCTGAACGCCAAAGCTGAACTTAAAATTTTATTCATACTTTCTCCTTTTGATAAGATTAGTTTGTTTTTTCTTTTCTTTTTTTCATTATGATTATGCCAACGACCAAAGCCGTGATCATCAAAATTTGCGGTATCAAGCTCTCATAGTATGGCTTCAAGCCAAACCAATCGCCCATCCATTGCGGGAATTCTAGTCCGTTTATGATAGTCGGAACGAAAATTTTACCCTCGACCAGCTCCATCACGCCCTTACCGACAAAGACGATCGACATATAAAATATGATCGCTGATGTAAAGACGAAAAACGGCTTGATAGGAATTTTAATAGAAAATTTCTTAAATACAAAATATACGACTAGCAGTATCACGAGACCGGCGATGAAACCAGCACCGATAGCCGAATAGCCGCTGCTGTCTTTGGCATCAAAGATAAGCGACTGATAAAAGAGCACTGTCTCTGCACCCTCTCTAAATACGGCTAAAAATACCGTCCACCAAAGCGCCATAGCCGAGTCATTGGCTAGCGACTCAGTCACATGAGACTTGATATACTCGTTCCATTTTTTAGCACCCGCATTTGATAGTAGCCAAAAGCCCACGTAAAAGAGCAGTCCTACGGCTATGAGCATGACGATACCTTCCATCAGCTCGCGCTTTTGACCGGCTGCTTGACCAAAAATGAGGTTCATGATCCACGCCATGACAAAACTTAAAACGACTGCTACGCCGACTGAGCTATATACGACCTTGCCCATTTTAGCGTCATTGCCGGTTTTTACCAAGTATGCGACCACGGCTGCTACGATGATAAGAGCCTCAAAGCCCTCACGCAAGATGATAGTAAATGCTGAAATGAATAAAAACCAAGGTGAAGTCGGGGCGCTGGTTTTGCCTAGTGCCGTGTTTAGCTGATCGCTCATAGTGGCTGCAGCGGCTTCTATCTTATCTATGCTAGCACCTGATTTCATCAGGGCTGGGATAGCACCGAAGCTTCCCTCGATAGCGGTTTTTAAATTTACATCGCGAGCTCCGACGCTATTTTCCATACCGCTGCCTTCAAACTCATCAAAATATAGATCCTGCACGTCAGCGATCGCCTTTTTAGCGTCTCCGGACTTGTAGGTTTGTATCGCGGCAGCGATTTTATCATTGATATTTTTAACGACCGGTGTGTAGTCGGTTTGGGTATCTGCCTCGTCGCTAGTTTCGTTACTCATATCCACTGCAGCGATCTTAGCGGTATCTGCGGGTAGTTTAGCTACCGCATCATAGGTTATTTTTATAACTTCATTTAGTTTGCTTTTAAAGTCGTCTTTGCTGATACCATTGCTTATGCCGCTTATCGCTTCGCTCATTTTTCGTTGTATGTCAGCATCTACGCTTTTGCCGTTATCTATATGCTGACGCACGGCGATCTCGAGTTTTGTATTGCGATAATCTACGAATTTAGCATTCTCCACATCTCTTTGAGCGTCATCTTTTTTATCGTTATCATAAGCATCGATAGCGCTATTTATATCCTTTGACATACTTTCAAACGCTACTCTCCACTCAGGCACGAATTTAGACGTATCAAAGCCACTGCTTGCCGGTGCAGCGGGAGTATCCGAATACTCTCCTACAAGTCTATGTCCACTTATGATCGCAGGTAGGACTTCGGCGATTTGAGAATTTATCTTTTCTATCCTGGCAGTGACATCATCTACCGATTCTCCGGCCTTGATAGCCTTTCTGATCTCGCCAAACTGCTTTTCCATATCGTAGGCCTTTTTCTGACCTAAATTTATACGTATAGCGCCTTCGACATCTTCAAACAAGCCAAAGTAGGCCTCTTGCGTATGAGTGACGGCATCTTGGGTGTTACCGGCTTTGTATTCGGCTAGGACTTTTTCGAGTGAAGTTTTGATCTGTTCGGCTACCTGGGCGTAGTCTTCGTTCTTTGCGTTTAGCCATAAAGGCAACAGCATGATGAGTAGGAATTTTATGAAATTTTTCATGTTTACAAATCCAATGAATTTAAAATAACAAATTGAGTGGAAAGATACCATATTTTGGCTTTAACTAAAATAAAAATGATTATCATAAAGCAAGAGTTTTTGAAAAGAGATCAAATTCCGCAGTAAAGAGGGCTGGCGCCCTCTTTTTGATTATTGTATTGTATTTGAGACGATGCCTACATCTTTTAGCATCACACGTTTCCTATAAATGTTTGAAACGTCCGTAGCATCGCCGACTAGGAGTGCATTTGTGGAGCATACAGCCGCACACATAGGCACTTTACCCTCCGCTATACGATTTTGTCCGTATAGCTCGAATTCCTCGTGGGTATTTGTAGGCTCAGGACCGCCTGCACACATGGTGCATTTGTCCATCTTGCCCTTTATGCCAAACGCTCCGTCGCGTGGGAACTGCGGAGCTCCGAACGGGCAGGCGTATAGGCAGTATGCACAGCCTATACATTTATGCTTATCATGAAGGACGATGCCATCAGCCCTGATATAAAAACAATCCACCGGACATACTTGCTCGCAAGGTGCGTCAGTGCAATGCTGACAAGCGATAGTGGTGGAAACCTCTTTGCCCTCGATACCGTCATTTAATGTTATGACCTTACGGCGATAAAGACCAACTGGAAGCTCATGAGCCGAGGAGCACGCCACCTGACAAGCAAAGCAGCTTATACACCTGCTGTCATCTACGAAAAATTTCATTCTTGCCATTGTTTACCTCCTAGCCATTGTGCGGATCAGATTCGCCGTATTCATTGAAAAATTTTGTCTTAAAGCCCATTTCATCAGCCTTTTCTATCCTGCAAAGTCCGGCATTGAATTCTGAAATTTGAGTAACAGGGTCAAAACCGTAGTTTGTGACGGTATTTGAGCTCTCGCCTATAACATAAGGCTTAGTTCCCTCAGGATATCTATCTGATAAATCAACACCTTGCATGATACCAGCAAAGTTATAAGGCAAGCAGATACGATCCGGGGTGACCGTATGATTATGGAAGCATTTTACCTTTATCTTTGTGCCTTGCGGGCTATGTATCCATATCATGTCACCATCTTTTATGCCTTTATCCATAGCAAGCTCAGGATTTACGTAGGCAAACATCTCAGGCGTGATCGCAGATAGATATTTACTAGTCCTCTCGATCATGCCTGCACCACTTAAATTTACTAAGCGCATAGAGCTGATGATAGTCGGGAAGTCCTTGCTCCAGTCCTCTTTTTGCTGTTCGCTGATAAACCTACTTGCAACGCGGAAATTTCGCGCTTGATCGTCAAACGTAGGATATTTTTTGACCAGATCCCAGCGCGGAGAGTGGATAGGCTCGCGATGTTTTGGAATTTGATCTGTAAATTCCCAAACGATCGCACGCGCTCTTGCGTTACCATAAGGCACGATACCAAATTCACGGCATTTAGCATTGATGATACCGCTATAATCATCGCTCCAGCTATTTCCGATCTTTGCCCTTTCTTCTTCTGTAAGCGTGATACCAAGCACTTTTTCAATATTATCTTTTGTGATCTGAGGGTGTCCGCCCTTGATCTTAGAGTCTTTTACAGTCACGCTCTCATCAGCCAACTGACTAACTCCGTTGTGCTCCAAGCCAAAGCGATTTCTAAAGCCACTTCCGCCCTCGGCATAAGGCTTGCTGATATCATAAAGTATCGGGGTGCCAGGGTGTTTTTCATCCCAGCAAGGCCATGGAAGCGAATAATACTCACCCTTGACCTCTCCGCCTATGCCCATAAGCGTATCAGGGTCGAAATTTTCCCAGTTTGCTTGATGCCTCTTTAGTCTTTCCGGAGTTCGTCCTTGCATACCGATAGAATGTCCTGTCATAGCTATCTCGCGAGTAGCGTCGTCAGGCCATACGAAGTCTTTATTGACCTCTTTTGGCTCGCCATCGACGATCCTCATACGAAGTGCCCTAGTAAACTCTTCATAAAAGCCAAATTTCTTTGCAAATTCAAACATGACCTCATGATCGCCTTTGCTCTCATATAGAGGTTTTACGACTTGGGTCCTCCACTGACCCGCACGGTTTGTTGCATTTACGCTGCCCTCGTTTTCAAAGGCGCTCGCGACCGGTAAGATATAAACTCCATCTTTTCTATCACTAAGGATCGCGATCTCATTGACAAACGGCTCTGCAACGACAAGCATATCAAGCTTACTAAGAGCTTCTTGAATTTTGACCGTATGAGCCATAGACGTTAGGCCTGTTCCTTGAACCCAAAGAACCTTTAGCTCGCCGCTGGAGAAAGTCTTTTCTTCTTTAAGCACGCCCTGCCACCATTTTGATAGTGACCAGCCTTTTTCATTTCGCCAGTTTCTATCTTCCGGATTTTTTGGATCGTGATAATAATACTCTTCAAAATTCGTGCCTTTTACCGGTGCACCGCCCTGCTTTGGCTCTTTTGTCGAGACCGCAAAGCGTTTTACGAATTCATCAAAATCAACGCCCCAGCCTTTGCAGTAGTGCTTCCACGCAGCATCAGCAAGACCGTAATACATCGGCAATGTATCAGCAAGGTTACCCATATCGGTAGAGCCTTGAACATTGTCGTGTCCTCTGATGATGTTACATCCGCCACCTGGTTTACCCATATTTCCTAGCACCAGCTGTAAGATAGATAAAATTCTGGTATTTGAGCTTCCTACGGAGTGTTGAGTGATACCTAAAGCCCAGATAAGCGTAGCTGGCTTAGTCTTAGCAAAAATTTCAGTAACTTTCATAAGTAGATCGACTGGTACCCCAGTGACATTGCTAGTCTCTTCAGGAGTCCATTTCTCGGCCTCTTTTCTGATCTCATCTATACCGTAAGAGCGAGTCCTGATGACCTCTTTGTCTTCCCAGCCATTTTTAAAGATAAGATGAAGCATACCGTATATGAATGCTATATCCGTTCCTGGTCTAAGCCTTACGAAATAATCAGCCTTTGCAGCAGTTTTTGTAAACACAGGATCTACAATGATTAATTTTGCGTTATTTCTATCGCGAGCTTGAAGCATGTGTTTCATACCGCCGACAGGATTTGCAACGGCAGAATTTGCACCTATACATAAAATAGCTTTTGAGTTCGCAGCCATATCACCAAAGTGATTCGTCATCGCGCCATAACCCCAAGTATTCGCCACACCGGCGACTGTTGCGCTATGTCAGATACGTGCTACGTGATCGTTATTATTCGTGCCCCAAAAAGCAGCAAATTTTCTAAAATAATATGATTGTTCGTTGTTAAATTTAGCCGAACCTAAAAACTCAACGCTATCTGGTCCGTGTTTTTTACGAATCTCAAGCATCTTATCGCCGATCTCATTTATGGCAGTCTCCCAGCTGATACGCTCCCACTTACCATTTACTTTTTTCATCGGATATTTTATACGTTGCTTGCTTTTTGTTAGATCGATTTGATCGATTCCCTTGCAGCAGTGGCTTCCTTGTGAGATAGGATGATGCACAGCCATATCTTGGCGGACCCAAACACCATCATGCACCTCAGCCTCGATACCACAGCCAGCAGAACATATCGAACATATCGTCCTTACTGTTTTTGAACCCGGATACGGATCTGGTATCCCGTTTAACTCGTCTTTTTTCTTGATAGTTTCGTTTTCACTGCCAAAAGCGACGGCGCTACCAGCACCAAGCGCAGCAAGCTTTAAAAACGAACGTCTCGCAACTCTTGCATCACTCATAATTTACTCCTAATAAGCGACCTTGTAATATTGCTCCCACGCTTGTGTTTTTCTATAGAGCACCTCTTTTTTGTTCGACTTGCCGATCACTACGCCATTATCATCAGCCTCCAAAGCGGACTTTGAAGTAGCGGCAAGAGACGTCGCGGCAACGGCAGCACCAGCTATCGTCGTAGCTTTTAGGGATTTTTTTAAAAATTCCCGTCTGTCTTGTTTCATTCCGGACAACCTTTCTAAAAATACGTAAATCTTGCGCGTTTCGATCCAGCTTCAGCGCAAACGCAGGCAAAACGGCAAAATTTTACTCGCAACGGCCCATTTTTAGGGCAACTATAATAAACCTTACAAATTCAAATACAGGTAATGTATCATAATTAGTAGAAAAACGATTTAAAATTTAAAAATAACTTTTTTAAATTTATAAATTTTTAAAAATATATAATGTTTTATTAATGAAATTTAAAAATTATGATCCGAGCCAAAGAAAACTCGGATCGTTTGAAATTTATAATGCAGTAAATTCGTCCCAGTGTATTTTAGATTTTGCAGTCGGCATTTTCGTTTGATATGGCTTGCGGTTAAGAGCCGCCTCGGCCGGACTTTGCACGCTTTTATCTCTTTGCGGGGCTTCGATAGCTAAAAGCGAGCGCTCAAGCGCAAAAAAGCTTTTCATCACCAAGGCTAGCGACCTGAAAAATTCCGCCCTCTCATGATCATAAAGCATATCGATAAACTCGTCTATAAAGCCGTTTATCAAGCTCTCAAAAAGCTCAGTACTAAAGCTTTGCTCATTTATCTCCTCTTTTGCTTCATCTCTTAAAAACGTAACCATCAAAAGAAACACAAATCCTACGAAATCCTCGCTACTTGTGCATTTTATCACGTCTCGACGGTAGCCGCTCTTCTTTAAAATTTCGATAGCACGCAGCCTAGCCGCGCCCTCGTCTCGCCCCTCTTCATAAAAGCTGATACCAAGAGGCACATTTATGTAGCTTAGGTCAAATAGCACTGAATTTTGCTCGGCTTTAAACGCCTTAAAGTCAAATTTTTTAAGCTCTGCAAAGGCGTTTGCACTCTCTTCGTTTAGCGGATTTGTCGCTAGCTCGTCAAGCTGAGCGCGCCAAAGGTTAAATTTATCCGCCGTCTCGTAGAAAAAAAAAGGCATAGCTAAAAATTCGTAATAATAAGACCTCGCCTTTAAAATTTCGACATTTTTACTCATAAATTTCTCCCCTTTGGGCGGCTGCGAGCTGAGCCCTTACCATTATCTTGGCTTTGCAGTCGGCACAGCAATAAAGCGTCTTTATCTTATCTGGCTGTGAGGCGAAGCGCGGCGCCATGATCGTGGCTATCTTTTCGACCGCTTTTTTGGTCGCAAACTCTTTACCGCACTCTATACATTTAAATAGCTCGTCTTTGGCAAGCTCATTGTAAGTGAAAAATTTTGGCTCCAGCTCGACCTTACCGACGTTTAGCTTGATCGTATCTTTTTCAGCGCAGCTAAGCTCGCAATATCCGCACGCCGTGCATACGCTAGGGTTGAATTTGATAGAATTTTCATTTTTATCGGCTATCAAGGCATTTACGTTACAAGCGCCCACACAGCTGACACAAAGCGTGCAGGTGTCTTGATTTATCGTGACGTAGCCATATCTTATCGGCTCGTCCGTATAAATCGCGCCTAAATTTTCATTACCGACTAAAAGCTCCAACCTCTTAGCAAAAATTTCACGCTTAGCAAGGGCGTATTCGCTGATGTGGTGCTCGCTGCCTTCGATAAATTCCACCTTCAAAAGCGCCTCTTTTAGCTCTCTTTCGTTTTTGGCGACGAAAACGGCGGTCTTTTTAAATTTCAGCTCGTAAATTTGATTTACGATATCAATCGCCATACTCGTGCCTTTTAGCCTGGCATTTGAGTAGAGGATAACGTTTGCACCGCTTTCTTGAAGCAGGGTCAAAAGATGCGTTTGGCTCAAAAATTTCTCGCCCTCTATCGCAAACGGCACTACATTGGCGGGTAAATTTACGTTTAAATTTTCAAGATCGCTTGCGCGCGGCACTATAAGCGCGATCTTGCCCTTATACATCCTGGCTACCTCGATAAACGCCGCTCTAGGCATGAGCGAATAATCGATCGAGCCGCTAGGACAAACGCTCACGCACTCGCCGCAGTTCACGCAGTCGATGTGCGAAAACACAAGATGCTTGGTCTCGTCCTCTTTTAGTATCGCTACGCTAGGGCAGACCTCGACGCATCTGCCGCAGATCTCCTCTCTGCGCTCATGATACTGGCAAATACTCGAATCATAAGTAATGAAGCTTTTGTAAGGATAGCTTGGCGAGTGAGCGTTCAAAAATTCTAAAATTTCATCATCGCTCATGTGTGCTATCTCGATACAACCGCTTTGTTTTAGCATGTATTCGCGGGCGTTTTGAGCGAGTAAAAAGTCACAGTCGATCTCAAATTCGCCCTCTTCGCGAGTGACGATGACGCTAAGCTCTCCGACCGCGCCGTAGACGAATTTCACTTCGATATGAGAGAGCTCGATCACTTTGTAGCCGTTATCTTTTAAAATTTGAGCTAAATTTTCGCGTCCGCCGTTACTTACTACGACTACGTTTTTACCGACCTTTTTCTCGTAGTCGATGTCTTTTGCCAGGTCAAAACAGGTCGCGCGCGCTTCATAGAGCATGAGAGTGGTTTTTGCCTTTTCAAGGACGCCGTCACTTGAATTTTTAAGATAAAAATCGATCTCAGGCGCGACAATATCCGCGCTCAATCTTGGCGAATTCGACACTAAAAAATGAGCGTTTTCATCGGTGGTCACTTCGATCTGCTCGTTTAGCATCACGGCCTCGCCGCTAGGGTTGTAAAAGCCAAATTCCTTCATCTTTGCAGCCTTGATTTTTAAAATTTTCACATACTACTATTAATGAGTTTAAAGCTCAGTTAAGTTAAAATTTTAAATTTTAAAAGTAAGTAAAAATGTGATACAATTGCGCCAGTAACAAAAATTACTTGGAGAAAACATGAGCTTTCAAAACCTCCCGCAAATAGATAAAATTTTAAACCTTGAGCGTTTCAAAGACGCCATAAAACCAGTGCTTGGCGAAATTTCACGAGATATTTTAAAAGAGCAAAGAGAGCTTTTAAAGCTCGGGCAAAATTCGCTAAGCAAAGAGTCGATAATAGAAAAGATCGCGCAAAAATACGAGCAGTATAAGGCCGGCGAGCTAGCACCGCTGATAAACGCGACTGGTGTGAGCATCCATACAAATCTTGGCAGGAGCGTGATAGACGAGCGAATTTATGAGCGGGCAAAAGAGATAATATGCTCATATTCAAACCTCGAATACAATCTGCTTTCAGGCTCTCGCGGCAACCGCTACGACTACTCGGCCGGGCTGCTTTCCACGCTTTTTGGCAGCGAAGACGCCCTCATAGTAAATAACAACGCAAGCGCCGTATTTTTGGTCCTAAATACCTTTGCGCGAGGAGGCGAGACGATAGTCAGCCGCGGCGAGCTGGTCGAGATCGGCGGTAGCTTTCGCGTTCCGGAGGTCATGAGCGCATCAGGAACCAGCCTAAAAGAGATCGGCACGACGAACAAAACGCGCCTTAGCGACTACGAAAGCGCGATAAACGAAAATACAAAAATGCTTTTAAAGGTGCATCGCTCGAATTTTGACATCGTGGGCTTTAGCGAGGATGTGGGTATCGGCGAAATTTCAAATTTAGCCAAAAGCAAAGGCTTACTTGATTACTACGACCTTGGTAGCGGTCACATCGGCGATCTACCATATAATCTAGACAAAGACGAGCCTAGCGTGAGTAAAATTTTACAAAGCGGCTCAAGCCTCATTAGCTTTAGCGGCGATAAGCTCTTTGGCTCGGTGCAATGCGGCATAATCCTTGGCAAAAAGGAGCTCATAGCAAAGCTTCGCAAAAATCAGCTTTTAAGGATGCTGCGTGTCGATAAAGTCATCATCTCGCTACTTTGCGAGAGCATAAAGGCCTACATAAACAAAGAATTTTCTCTCATCACGACGCTAAATCAGCTGCATAAAAGCGTAGATGAGCTTAAAATTTTAGCCAGCGAGATAAATCAAAATTTAGCCCGCCCGCTTGAAATTTTAGACACGCAGACCTTCGTAGGCGGCGGAACGATGCCAAACAAGCGCATACCAAGCATCGCACTGGCATTAAAAGGCGACGCGCAGACAAACGAGCGAAATTTCAGAGCCAAAAAGGTCATCGGCCGCATAGAAAATGATAAATTTTTACTAGATCTTCGCTGCGTGCTACAAAAAGACGTAGCCAAACTCACAAAGGTCATAAACGAGGTGACGAAATGAGCGTGATAATCGGCACCGCCGGGCATATAGACCACGGCAAAACAGCTTTGATCAAGGCGTTAAACGGCTTTGAGGGCGACGTGATGGCGCAAGAAAAAGAGCGTGGCATCACGATAGATCTTAGCTTCTCAAACCTAAAAAGAGGTGATGAAAATATCGCTTTCATCGATGTACCGGGGCACGAAAGCCTCGTTAAAACGATGATCAGCGGCGCATTTGGCTTTGACGCGTGCCTTTTGGTGGTCGCGGCAAACGAAGGCATAATGCCTCAAACCAAAGAACACATCAATATCCTAAGCCTACTTGGCGTAAATTCCATTATAGTAGCCATAACAAAAAGCGATCTGGTAGGCGCGCAGGAGCTAGCCCAAAGAGAGCGCGAGATCAGAGACTACATCGCAAAATTTCCAAATTTACAGATCCTAAACGTCTTTGCGACCAGCATAAAAGACGAGCAAAGCATCGCGGAGCTAAAAAACTATCTTTTTAACATAAAGCCTAAGAAGCGCGATATAGACGGCGTTTTTCGCTATTACATAGACCGAGTTTTTAGCCTAAAGGGCATAGGCTCGGTGGTGACTGGTAGCGTGATAGAGGGCAGCGTGCGTAAAAACGAAAAGCTCTTTGACTGCGACCTTGGCAAAGAAGTGAGCGTGCGAAGTGTGCAGATGCACGACAGCTTCGTAGAAAGCGCCAGTGCCAGTAACCGCGTGGCGCTAAATTTAACAGGCGTGGAGCTAAGCGAACTAAAAAAAGGTCAGCTACTTAGCAAAAAGGGCTTTTTCAGGGGTTTTAACGAAGCCGATGCGG
Source organism: Campylobacter sp. FOBRC14 (assembly GCF_000287855.1). Lineage (NCBI taxonomy): Bacteria > Pseudomonadati > Campylobacterota > Epsilonproteobacteria > Campylobacterales > Campylobacteraceae > Campylobacter > Campylobacter sp. FOBRC14. The sequence goes on from NZ_ALJJ01000016.1 coordinate 119,992, forward strand.
TCGTTTTTGCAGACCTCATGCACAACCAAAACGTGACATTTTGCGTAGGAAGCAAGCAGTGTGCGGCAAAAACGCTAGTTTTAAGCAAAGAAAGCGATAGCCTTTTTGTTACGTTCAAATTTGAAAAAGAGATGTTTTTAAAATTTAACGAGCCTTTCGTGCTCATCTCAAATGGTCGCGTCATAGGCGGCGGACGCGTGCTAAATCCAATAATTGAGCCGATGAAAAAGCAGATCAAAATAGCATTTTTAAACGCTCTTAACAAAAGCGACTTTAAAAGCGCCTTTACGATGCTAAAGGATATCCATAAAAACGGCTTTGGCATCATAGGCTCGTATCAGCGCTTCGGCCTTACGCATGAAGAGGCGCTTGGCGTAGCAAAGAGCCTAAACAACGTCTTTGTCGATAAAAAAGCACTAAATATCTACGACATAAACGCTATCTCTCGTATAAAAAGCTTTGTGAAATTCATACTCGAGAAAAACAAATTCGCCATATTTTCAGCCTCCTCGGTCGCATTAAAACTTGGCTGGGCGAGTGAAAATTTAGCCCAAAAGGCTATAGACGAGCTGCAAGATGAAGGTGCCATCGTCAAAAACGAGGGCGTTTATACCAAAAGCGGAGTAAATTTCAACGAGCTGAAGATACGCTTGGAGGATGAAATTTATAAAATTTTAGACGCCGCAAAGCTTGCTCCGGAAGCTCCTTACAACATCTATGACCAGCTCGAGATAGACCGCATCAGCGGCGATAATGCGCTAAAAAAGCTTACCGCCGCCGGTCGCGTCGTAAGGCTGGCGCACAATCTCTTCATCACGGCAAAATCGCTTGAAGATGCGATGAATAGGCTGCGAGAGCTGATCAAAAAAGATGGTTTCGCAAACGTGCAAAACGCCAAAGACGCTCTAAATTTAAGCCGAAAATACGTCATAGCCTATCTTGAGAACCTCGACCGCGCAAGCGACATAGCAAAAGACGGGCAAAACCGAATTTTTAAGGGCTGATTTAACTGTCATTTTATATTTTTTATATATAATCGCAAAAAATTTTTAAAAAGGTAAATCAATGAAAAAAATCGTATTAACGAGTATGATCGCGGCTAGCGCACTATTTGCCGCAACAGATGCGCAAATTTTAGGCTTTTACAAGCAGATCGTCCCCCAAGGCGTAAATGTCGAAATTTCATCTCGCCACAAACTAAGCGACCACCAAGAATACGAAGCCGTAGTCTTGACGCTAAATAACGGTAGCATTAGTCAAGACGAGATAATCTTCACGAAAGGCGATTTGCTCTTACCTGACATCCTCGATCTTAAAACCGGCAAAAGCTATAAAGGTGAGCTTCAAGAACAAATGATGATCACCAAGCTATCAGCCATCTATAAAAACGAGGATGCGGCCAATATCATAAGGCTTGGCAACGATAGCAAAAAGGCCACGAGAGTGATGTTTAGCGATCCGGAGTGCCCTTACTGCCGTGAGGAGCTAAAAAATATCGAAAAAACGCTACAAAATGAGAATCTAAAGATCATCTTGACACCTGTGCACGACAAAAGCGCACTTGAAAAGAGCTACCTCATCTACAAAGACCTAAAATCGGTCAAGTCAGACAGCGACAAGGTCAAAGTACTAAGGAAATATTTCGCAGAGAATTTTAAAGTACCAGAGCATAGCGTCACTGACGAGCAAGTCGCTCAAATGGACAACCTAAGACGCAAATACCTCTTAGCCGGCCTTAGAAGCGTTCCTTTCTTCGTCGACGAAACGATACTTACTAAAAAATAACCCCAAAAGGCGAGCTTAAATCTAAATTTTGCTCGCCTCTTTAAATTCGGGCTTAAATTTCAGCCTTCTGGCACGATTTAAAAATACAAAAAGCGCCTTTTTCTCCTTGGCAGTGAGCTTATAGCTGATAAATTTCAGATACCATTTGATCTCTTGCGGGCGGATCTGGCGCGATCTTGAGTAGCTTTGCAGGATATAGCCCGGGATCTTTACGTTTTGACGTAAGAAATTTCGGGCCAATCTTTTATAAATTTCGCCGTTTTTTCGGTAGCAAAACCTGGCAAAAACAAATGGTAGATTCGTTTTTGCATGCCAGATTTCACCCATATCGTGAAATCTATCCGCGCCTTCGTTTATATAAGCCTTTAACGCCCTGTCGCCTATGACGACCTCGCCTTTTAGCCCTAAAACTCGGCTTAGCATATTTGAGCTGGCACTTGCGCTATCAAGCTTTGGCACGCTATTTTTACGCACCAGCACGCTTTTTACCTGTCGTTTGGCGACGATGCCAAGATCAAGCTTCTTATAGATGCCTCGCCTGCTCTCGACGCTGGATATCACCGCAGCGTCGATGCGCCCCTTTCTTAGGTCGCGATTTAGCTTGCTTGGCACTCCTTTTTTAAACTCGATCGCCTTTTTGACATAGCTAGTAAGCGCAGAGCGCTTTAAAAATATATGGAAAGGGAGCAAATTTAGATAGTCTATCTTACCAAATATCATATCTCGCTCACTCGCTTAAATTTGATATTCATCCTCTTCCAGCTCGTTTCTAAGCAGCTTCACATATCTTTGTACGTGGGCCTTGATATCAGCCTCCGTAGCGCCTAAAGCACCGCCGGCTGCGAAGATGCGGTTGAAAGTCATGCCGCAGTAATACGCTCCAAGCTGCAAAGGAAGCAAAATTTCACCCAGCGTGAATTTGACCGAGCCTTTTTTGGAGTATTCGGACTCTTGAGCGCCGATGCTTATGGCTATTTGAAGCTCTTTGCCATCAAGCTTGCTGTTGCCGTTATCGTTTATGAACTTGCCCCTTAAAACCTCGTCCATATAGGCCTTTAGCATAGGCGGGACGGAAAACCAAAACATCGGGAACTGAAACACTATCCTGTCTGCACCGATCAGTAGATCTTGCTCGGCTTTTACGTCAAATGCGCGCGTATCACTGCCATAAATCGCCTCCAAATGGCGCACGCTCACATCAGGCACACCCTTTGCCGCCTCGAACAAAGCGCGATTGACACGCGAATCCTCGAAATACGGGTGCGACATTATCAAGGTAGTCTTCATACCTGCTCCTTTGATTGTAGATTTTAAAAATTTCTCTCAAAATTATACTCAAACTTGCTTAAAATTTTAATGCTTCTTAAGCGATCTTTAGCCTATTTCATCGCTATATAGCCAAAATTAAATTTTGATAAAATAGTACAGGATGAGACCCTGATATACGAGCTTTTAAAGCATAGAGGCAAGGATATGGCGCATAAAATTTTGCTAAGCGAGAATGAAGCCAAAAAGCAAGCTGATAAGATAATGTCCAGGGTGCAGGCATTGATGAGCCAAAGTGCGGTGTAAGGATTTGGCTCTGTTATAATAAATCATTGACACTTGCTTCGCAAACCCTGTTCGCTCCGCAAGGCGCCGAACATATAGCACGATTTACGCGGTCAGCTGTCGCTTCCGTGTAAATCGGCGGCGATAGCGTCGCTTCACAAGATTTGACTTCGCTTTAAAATCTAAAAATCAATGAGATATTGTAACAGAGCCAAAGATTTATTTGAAATTCAAGCGTGACAAATAACAGTAGCGATCTTGGGCGATGGCTACTGTTTACTTCAATCCTATCTCGTGGACGTTTACAGCTTTTAAAGAAGCAGTTGTTAAGCGTATAAGCTCGAAGTCACAGCAAAAATGGTGTCGTTTCGTGAGATCTGCTTTGGTTTTGTAAATTTACAGCGTATTAAACACCCTATCGCCTGCGTCGCCAAGTCCCGGCACGATATAGTTTTTCTCGTTTAGTCGCTCGTCGATCGCAGCGGTATAGACCTCGACGTCAGGGTAAATTTCGCTAAAACGCCTAAGCCCCTCGGGAGCGGCGATGATGGAGATAAATTTGATCTGCTTAACGCCGTTTTCGCGTAGAAATTTGACCGCATCTATCGCCGTGCCGCCGGTAGCAAACATCGGATCGATGATGATGGCAAGGCGGCTTTTAGCGTCCTTTGGCAGCTTCGCGTAGAAAAACTCCGCCTGCGCGGTTTTTTCATTTCGCTGAAAGCCAAGAAACCCCACGCTCGCATCAGGAATGATCGTAAAAACGCTATCGAGCATCCCAAGCGCGGCGCGCAGGATCGGGCAGATCATGACCTTGGTCGAGAGCTTTCGCGCCTTCGTCGTAGCCACGGGGGTCTGCACGCTGATCTCGCGCAGATCTAGATCCCGTGTGGCCTCGAAGATCATCAGGTGGCTTATCTCATCAACGAGCATGCGAAACTGAAACGGCTGCGTGTTTTTATCCCTTAAAATGGCGAGTTTGTGTTCGATCAAGGGGTGCGAGATGAGCCTGACGTTTTTCATTTAAAATCCTTTTGCGAGTTTTGCCGTGTAAGCCGCGATGTCAAAGTCCTTTACGCGCGCGACGCCGTCCTCGATCGCAGCCTTTGCGACTGCCGGGGCGACTGCGGTTAGCACGCGCTTGTCAAAGGGCTTAGGGATTATGTAGTCTTTGCCAAATTTTAGCTCGCTCACGCCAGAAGCCTTTAAAACCTCCTCCGGCACGCTCTCTTTGGCTAAATTTGCCAGCGCGCGCGCCGCCGCCATTTTCATATTTTCGGTGATCTTTTTTGCGCGCACATCAAGCGCCCCACGGAATATAAACGGAAAACCAAGCACGTTATTTACTTGATTTGGATAGTCGCTCCTGCCAGTGCCCATCATCACGTCGCTTCGCACGGCGACCACGTCTTCGGGGAAGATCTCAGGCACAGGGTTGGCAAGCGCGAAAATAATAGGCTCAGGATTCATCGTTAGCACCATTTCTTTTGTTAGCACGCCCGGTTTTGACAAGCCTAAAAACATATCCGCCCCTTTCATTGCGTCTGCCAACGTCCTGTCGGCGGTTTTGACGGCGAATTCGACCTTTTCGGGCGTTAGGTCGGTGCGCCCGTCATGGATGACGCCTTTGCTATCGATCATCACGATATTTTTTGCGCCAAGCGCCTTATACATCTTCGCACACGCGATGCCGGCAGCCCCCGAGCCGCTTACGACGATTTTTATTTTAGCGATGTCCTTGCCTGAAATTTCAAGCGCATTGATGAGCCCCGCACTCGTTATCATCGCCGTTCCGTGCTGATCGTCGTGCATGACGGGGATATCGACCGCATCTTGTAGCTTTTTTTCGATCTCAAAGCACTTTGGAGCGCGGATATCCTCTAAATTTATGCCGCCAAAGGTTGGCGCAAGGGCTTTGCAAATTTCAACGATCTTGTCCGCGTCGTGCTCGTCTAGCTCGATGTCAAAGGCATCGACGTTTGCAAATTTTTTAAACAGCACCGCCTTGCCCTCCATTACGGGCTTGCCCGCTACCGCGCCGATGTCGCCAAGCCCCAGCACAGCCGTGCCGTCAGTGATAACGGCGACTAAATTCGCCTTGTTCGTGTATTTGTAGGCTAGCTCGGTGTCTTTGTTTATCTCTCTACAAGGCTCAGCCACGCCCGGTGTGTAGGCCATGGATAGGTCTTTTGCACTCTCGCACGGGGTCTTGACCTTTATCTCGATCTTGCCGCCGATGTGGTAGTTTAGCGCCTCTTCTTTTGTCACGTGTGTCATTTTCTCTCCTTTAAAATATTTTGAATTCTTTGTTTGATCTCTTTGCTACCAAGTACTTCAAGCACTTCAAATATGCTCGGGCTCACGCTGCTGCCGGTCAGTGCCACGCGCAAAGCCTGCGCTAAGTCTTTTAGTTTTAGTCCGTTTTGCTCTAAAAATTCGTTCGTGATCTTTTCATAGCCCGCCGCGTCTAAATTTAGCGTCAAAATTTCAGCAAATTTAGCCAAAATTTCAAGGCTAGCCGGCGTGATAAATTTAGCATACGCTTTCTCGTCGTATGCGGCAGGTGCGTCGATGATCGCCTTTGCACTTTGGCTCATCTCGACTAAGGTTTTGGAACGCTCGCGAAGCGAATTTAGCAGTAGCTCACCCTTAGGCAACGCTCTAAAATCCACGCCAAATTCCTTCATCTCATCAGCCAGCCTCTCATACGGCAAGGTCTTGATGTAGTGAGCGTTGAGCCAGTCGAGCTTTTGGGCGCTGTAGGTGCTTGATGATTTGTTTATGTCGTGCGGATCGAAGTATTTTAGCATATCCTCTATGCTAAAAATCTCATCGTCGCCGTGACTCCAACCAAGCCGCACGAGGAAATTTAAAAGCGCCTCGGGCAAATAGCCCATGCGTTTATACTCCATCACGTCAGTCGCGCCGTGGCGTTTGCTAAGTTTCTTGCCGTCCTCGCCGTTTATCATCGCGACGTGGAAAAATTCCGGCTGCTTAAAGCCAAGCGCGTCATAAAGCACGATCTGCTTTGGCGTGTTTGAGAGGTGATCGTCGCCGCGGATCACGTGCGTGACACCCATGAGCGCATCATCGACCACGACCGTGAAGTTATACGTCGGTGTGCCGTCGCTGCGAGCGATGATGAAATCATCAAGTATGTCCTCGACCTTAAATTTGACCTCGCCTTTGATACCGTCACGTATCAAAATTTCGCCGCTTAGCGGGGCTTTTATGCGGATCACGGGGTCTATGCCCTCTGGCGGCGTACCGGTGAAGTCACGATAGCGGTTGTCGTATTTTGGTCGCTCTTTGCGCGCTTCTTGCTCTTTGCGTAGCTCGTCAAGCTCTTCTTTACTCATATAGCATTTGTAGGCTTTGCCCTCGGCTAGTAGCTTTGCGACGTATTCTTTATAAATTTCAAAGCGGCGCGACTGGTACGTGACCTCGCCGTCATGATCAAGCTTACACCACGCAAAGGCTTCTTTTATCGCTTGCGTGGCTTCTTCTGAGTTTCGTTTCAGGTCGGTGTCCTCGATACGAAGCAGGAATTTTCCGCCGTTTGCTCTGGCGTAGAGATAGTTGTAAAGTGCTGTTCTAAGACCGCCGATATGTAAATACCCCGTAGGAGATGGGGCGAATCTGGTGACTAACATTTCGTGCCTTGATTTTATGTTATAATGGCTCAAATTATATTTACAAATTACTTAAATAAAGGTTTTATTATGACAAAAAAGCTCTTTTTCGCCGCTAGTGTGTGCGCCGCTTTAAATTTATTTTCAGCCCAAATGGTAAACGGGATCGCCGCTATCGTCGAAAACGAACCGATCACACTTTATGAAGTCTATCAGCTAAAAGAACAGCTAAAAACAGATGAGTCGCAGGCGCTGAATTTACTGATCAGAGACCGTCTGGAGCAAGCTCAGATCAAAAATTTAGGCATAAGCGTGACGCCATTTGAAGTAAATGAGCGCATAGACGCGATAGCAAAGCAAAACGGCATGACGAGCACTCAGTTTAGAAGCTCCGTAGAGTCGCAGGGAACGAGCTTTACGGACTTTAAAAACGAAGTCGAAAAAAAGATGCTTCAAGAAAAGCTATATAGAAATATCGCATCAGAAGCCGGTAAAAACGTGACTGACGAGCGTGCAAAGGCGTATTACGAGGCGAACAAAGAGCAGTTTAATATCTTTAACAGTGCCGAGATCGTGCTGTTTAGAGCCGCCAGCATGCAAGAGCTAGAAAATCAAAAAGGCAAACTAAGCCCGTTAAAAGGCGTCCAGGCGCAAAATTTAACACTCGAGTATCAAAGCGCGAACCCGCAGCTAGCCTCGATCATAGCAAACACCGCGATCGGAGACTTCACGCAAATTTTCAAGACACAAGAGGGCTTTGACATGTTTTATGTCAAAAACAAGATCGGCTCATATACGCCAAGCTTTGATCAGATTAAAGACGAGATAATAAACAGCCTTTATCAAAACGAGCAGCAAAAAACCATGCAAGATTATTTCGATAAGCTACGCGCAAAAGCGAAAGTGCAAATTTTAAGATAAATCGTAGCTAACGTAAATTTCGCCCGCTTTGGCTAAATTTCAGCCAGAGCGGGTCTAAATGTAAATTCTAGTGCCTTGATAGGTAGTTCGTATCGTAGTTATTGTTTATGAAGTCGGGATTTTCCATCATCGCGATGTGAAAATCACGCGTGGTTTTGATGCCTTGGATGATGAGCTGATCTAATGCGACTTTCATTTTGTGGATCGCTCTGTTTCTATCCTCGTCCCAGACGACTAGCTTTCCTATCATGCTGTCATAAAACGGCGGTATAGAGTAGTCTTGATAGATATGGCTGTCCATTCGCACGTTGCGGCCGCCAGGACAGACGTATTTTGTGATCTTGCCGGGGCTTGGCACGAAGGTATTTGGATCCTCTGCAGTGATGCGGCACTCTATCGAGTGTCCTTTTAGCTTTATGCTGCTTTGAGCTGGTAGCTTCTCACCTTGCGCGACTCTTATCATCCACTCGATGATGTCAAGTCCGCTCACCATCTCACTCACGCAGTGTTCGACTTGTAAGCGAGTGTTCATCTCGATGAAGTAAAAGTCTAAATTTTTATCGACTAAAAACTCAAACGTCCCCGCTCCCTCATAGCCGATCGCTTTTGCCGCCTTTATGGCCGTTTCATGAAGCCTTTTTCGCGTCTTTTCATCAAGCAATATCGCAGGGCTCTCTTCTATGAGCTTTTGATGCCTGCGCTGCATCGAGCAGTCGCGCTCGCCGATGTGAAGGACGTTTCCGTGGCTGTCGCCTATGATCTGCACCTCGATGTGACGCGGGTTTAGGATGTATTTTTCCATATACATCGTGCCGTCGCCAAATGCGCTCATCGCCTCGCTCTCGGCCGACCAAAAAGCCTTTTCAAGATCGACTTCTTTCTCGACTACGCGCATGCCTCGACCGCCACCGCCTGCAGCTGCTTTTAAAATGACCGGATAGCCGATCTTTTTAGCTAAATCCTTGGCGACTTTGATGTCTGCTATCGCACCGTCAGAGCCCGGGATCACCGGCACACCGGCACGCTGCATCATTTGCTTGGCCTTGCTTTTATCGCTCATCAAAGCCATAGCCTCTACGCTTGGCCCTATAAATTTCAGCTTGTGATGAGAGCAAATTTCGACGAAATTTTGATTTTCACTCAAAAAGCCGTATCCCGGAAATATCGCGTCCGCTTCGCTTATCTCGGCTGCACTGATGATGGCCGGGATATTTAGATAGCTGTCGCTTGAGCGGGGATTGCCTATGCAGATCGAAGCGTCGGCATATCTAACGTAAAGTGCGTCGGCATCGGCTGTCGAATGCACCACGATGGCTTCTTTGCCCATCTCCTTTATCGTTCGCAAAGCTCGAAGAGCGATCTCTCCGCGGTTTGCGATTAAAATTCGCTTTAGCTCCATTAAATTTTCTCCACACCAAATAGCGGCAATCCAAATTCCACCGGCTGTCCGTCGGCCACGAGGGCCTCGGTGATCTGACAGTCGAATTCAGCCTCTATCTCATTCATTATTTTCATAGCTTCGATTATACCAATAACATCGCCCTTCCTGACTCTTTGTCCTACTTTAACAAACGGTGCTGCACCAGGGCTTGGAGCCATGTAAAATGTGCCTACCATAGGCGATTTGATGCTATCTTTTGGAGATTGGCTCGGTTTTGATTCGGTGCTTAAGACGACATTTACCGGAGTCGGAGCGGCGGGCGTAGGGGCTTGCACTACTGGCGCAGGAGCGGGCAGCTCGCAGCAGTCGGCGAATTTCTCAAGCTCTATTTCAAAATCGCCCTCTTTGATGCGAATTTTATTCATCGTCATGCTATCAAAGATCTGCATCAGCTCCTTAATATCTTCTTTTTTCATTTAGTTCTCCTAAAATTTTATAAGTAGTTTGGCGTATTGTAGCAAAATTTAGTGAAATTAAAACTTACTTCGCCGCTTTAGCCCCGTCTAAAAAGTTTATAAATCCAAACATAACAACGCTCAAAACGACCAAAATCAGGCTCAAGATCAAGGCTCTTTCATTTTGTCCGTCATAAACGGCGTTGAATATCGCAAGCGAAACGGTGTCTGTTTTGCCAACGATGTTGCCGCCTAGCATGAGTGTGATGCCGACCTCACCAAGCGCCCTTGCGACGGACAATATAAGAGCCGAAAGCACGCTTTTAAAGATTAGCGGCAGCATTATGAAAATGGCTATTTCAAAGCGGCTCTTGCCAAGGCTAAGACCAGCCTCGATGAGACTTTTTGGGAAGCTTTCGAGCACGCTTTGAACGGGCTTTACCAAAAGCGGCAAGCCCGCTAAAAACGCCGCTATGACAAGAGCATTGAAGCTAAATACGATATTTAGCCCAAGAGCCTTTCCTATAAAGCTGTTTCGCCCCAAAAGATAAAGTAGCAAAAAACCCGTCGCAATGGGCGGAAATACGAGCGGGAACATTACAATGGCCTCTAAAATCGCCTTAAATTTCCCTTTATAAAACGCGAGGAAATAAGCTATCGGCAAGCCGATGAAGATAAAAAGCAAAAACGCCACAAATAGCGTCTTTGCACTAAGAAAAAGAGGATGTATCAGCCAGTTTAGATCAACGATCTGCAAAATTTCCCTTTCAAATGCTAGGCGCACTTTTGATCTATTTTAGCCCGAATTTAGCAAAGATCTCTTTTGAACGAGGTGTTTTTAGCTCGTCCAAAAATTTAGCGCAATTAGCATTTTTATCGCAGCTAGCAAGCTTTGCCGCGCTGATGAAAACGGGGCTATAAAGGCTCTCGTCGATGTAGATGACCGAGCCAAATTCGCCCTTTCTAGCCTCCGCCTCGGTCGAGTTGATAAAGCCAGCATCAACTTCGCCGTTTAGCACGTATGTAACGACTTGCGGCACGCCGGCGACGGCTAAAATTTTAGGCGCGAGCTCACTTTCAAGCTTTGCGTTTTTCAAAAATTCCACCGTGCGGATGCCGTAAATCGCCTTTTTAGCGTCAGGCATCGCGATCTTGGCTAAATTTTTAAGCTCACTCGCGTCCTTTATCTGCTTGCCCTTTGGCGTGACGAGCACGAGACCTGCCTTGCCGATGCGCTCGTAGCCTTTGATGTCAAGGTCGGTTTTCTTTAAAAACGCCTCGTCGCCCACGATGAGCGCCATGTCGCTTTGCTTTGCCTGAGCCGTGATCTGGGCTAAATTTGCAAACGCGCCCTCGACATTCACGCCATCTTTTTTGAGATTTTCGATGACCGCGGTCACAGGCTTTTTAAAACCGCCACCAGCGCCGATTAGAAGGCTATCCGCACCAAAAACAAATACCGCTGCCAGCGATAAAAACAATAACTTTTTCATTGTCCCTCCTAAATAGAATTTGGCTTTAATGGTATAAAATATATTATTATATATTGATAAATTTAGGGATAAAATGCGCTGCTAGCAACATAAAAACAAAATTTCCAAAGCTCAAACGAGCCTTGGAAATTTTAAAATTTAAAACGACCAGCTAAATTTAGCGTTGATGCCGTTTGACTTGACGTCGCTTCCGAATGCTCCGACGTAAGATAGCCTTAAATAGGCATTTTTAAATATATTTGCCTCTACGCCAGCATCTACCGTCGTTAGATCTTTTAGTTCCTCGCCTTCTAGATCTATGCTGCCGTTGCTGCCTAGGCTGACAGTCGTGCTGGGAGCTTTTTGACCAAATAGCCTATTATAGGCTATATTTGCATTTGCATTAAATATGCCAAACGCATAGCTCGGGTTTATGCCGATAGTCGCTATGCCGATGTCTCTGCTGTCTTTGCTCGTGCTCATCGTATAAACGCCGATTTGTTGCTGGCTTGATTTTGTTTTTGCATTTATATAGCTAGCTCCTAAATACGGCGTGAGGCTGAAATCCCCGACGCTTATGCCGTTATAGCCGATGTCAGCGTATAGCGTAGCGAGGATCTCTTTATTTTTGACATTGCCGTTTGAGACGTATTGGACGATGCTCGAAGTGCTCTCTTTGTGGCGGTTGCCCTTTGTGTATGTAGCACCGGCGTTTATCCTAAAATCGCCCAGATCAGTTTGGCTATAAACGCCAAAGCTTGAATTTAGCGTTTTATAATCTTTTTGTCCGTCTGATTTGGTGGTCGTTCTGGTAAGCGCTAACACACCGCCAAGCCTCGTGCGATCGCTCAGTGCTCCGTCAGCTCCAAACACCTGAGCGAAAGTTCGAGACTTGATGTCGGTGCTGTCGTATTTGAAGTTATGAGCCATCGTAGCAGTCCAGAAATTTAGCCCGCTCTCTTTTTGATCGACGTTCGTAGCGGCCAAATTCGCTTTGTGATTAGAGATGATGTTTCTTAGCAAGATGGCGTTTAGCACGGATGTGTTTTGTGCGGCGAAATTCGCATCGTTTGCAAGCGTTTTAAAGGTATCTCTGGCTTGTTGCGGAGTAGCGATGAGTAAATTTCTATATAAATCGCTCGTTTTAAGCCTGCTAGTGGCTGCGGATCTAAAGCCAGCACCGGCATTTGAAGCGGGCAACACAGCCGAATCCCCTATAAATTTAGCTATCCTGTTTTGATTTGCCGAGCTTACAAAGTCGATCATCGTTTTATCATTTTTCTTGACGGATATCTTTAGCTTGCTGGCGCTAAATTCCTCCTTCGTAAGATCAAAAAATGCATACTCTTGGGCGAAATTTGCATTTTCATATCCGTTAAAGACACCCTGAGCGCTATAGCCTTTTTTAACCAACGAAGAGTTCATCATCTCTACCAGATCGTCGGCACTTGGACTGATGCCTACTAGCGAGCCTTTGTTAAAGGTGATATCTACGTTCGAGCTGCCCGGCCTTGAAAGTAAAAACGCACCGCCGCTGTTTATAGTGGCTTTTACAACATCGGTCGTGCTGTCTTTTGTATTTTCGTACCAGCCGTTGCTTGAAGGAGTGTAGTAGGTCCTGCTTTTTAAAATTTCAAGTGCGCCGCCATTTTCTACGATAATTTTACTATTTTTCAAGGATTGATTCAGGGCTGAAATTTTACCGCCATATATCGTGGTCGTTCCCGTAAATGAGTTGTCTCCGACCAAAGTCAGCGTGTCCAGTCCTCTTTTTACCAGTGAGCCCTCGTATCCCTCAGCCGCTCTTAAAGCTCTTGCTTTCTCTCTGGCTGCTTCCATGGTTAGCTCCGCTTTTTCTTCGGCGCTTAAATTTGCCTTTGATTCAAGCACGGCTTTTCTAGCTGCCCAAGTAGCCGCGTCGTTATCATCTTCTGTCTTTCTAAATTTTATCGCAGTATCGGAGATGTTATTTGACCAGATATCATCAATGTTCATCGTTACGTCGAATTTTCCTAGGAATTGCCCCGGACCAAACATAGCCTTGCCAAGATCAAGTATGCCCCAGCCCCAAACCTCACTAGGCACGCCAGCTCCTTGGCTGCCCCAGCGTTCAAGAGGTTTGCCTTCAAGTCCTGGTCTAAGAGTGTATTGTCTAGCTGTGGTTAGCATAACATCACGTGCTTGGGATACGCTAAGATATGGATAACGCTGGAAGATAATACCTAATGCGCCTGAGACGTGTGGGGCGGCTGAGCTTGTTCCACCGCCACTTTCGTAGATCGAATTGCCGTAGTTATCAGGATGGACGACATCGACGTTTGCCGCGTATATCGACTCAGATGGAGCTGCGATAGTCCACCACTTTGAGTGCCCTGCTTGGTTAAATTCTTGAATGTCCGCGAATGGCTTATCATCATTTATGTATTGATTTTTGTCGTTTGGATAGCCCACATCGCCCGTTTGTCCTGTCACGTTTATCCAGTATTTCTCAGCGTCTGGGCGGGAATACGGCAACATCGCACGCGTGAAGCTTTCTTGCATCAAGCTTCTGTTTCCAGCCGTGAAAACCTAAATAATCTGCCTTTTCGTCGCTACTTCGTAAGCCGCGTCTAAAAAGGTCTTTTGCCCGCCGCTAACAAACTGATAATACGCCTGCTTAGCTGTGTCTAAATTTTTAAGATAGATGTGATCGCCCGGCTCATTCGTCTCCACCGCACCATTTACTTCGTTGTAATAGACATCATACTCAGGCACATATCGCCAGTCCCAGTTAGGCGAGTATCCGCGCGCGCCTTTGTAGGACGAATTTACGCGTCTATTCGAGCCCCAGCTATTGTTTATGACCTTCAAGCCTTTATCGGCCATAGCGGTGTAGGCAGCTAGGAAGTAGTTGTAGTCTTGACTTGGTCCGTAAGTCATGTTGTCGTTGCCACCGGTATTTGCGGAGTATAAATTTGACCCAAATGCTATGCCGTGCGTACCGATGCCGTTTCTGCTTGAAGCCATTATCGCGCCTACATGCGTGCCGTGAGAGTCGTTTTGGATCCTGATGTACTCGCCACCGATGTCAAATTTTTCGCCTTTTTTAAATTTACCATTGTCTGTTTTATCAAAATTTTGATATGGCGTCGCATAGCTCGTGCAAGGATAGAGTATCGTGGTCGGCTTATTTTTATCGATTGGCCCATTGCCGTAGGCTGCGTCAGGGTAGCGCATGCCGTCTGCGTAGTAAGTGCCGCTAGTCCTCACGCCCTTTATCCTGCCGTCATTTAGGTCTGGGTGGCTAAGTAGCATACCTGAGTCCATGACGCCTATGTTTATGCCCTTGCCGTCAAAGCCCATGGCGTAGGCGGTCGAGGTGTTCATCGAGGTTAAGCCCCAGTCCTTTTTATACTCCGCGCTCTCCCAGCTGCTGGTGTTGCCCGCGACGCCTGCTTCTGTGTAGGCGTTTGCACTCATAGCTGAAAGCAAAATACAGGTCAGCACCGATATTGTCGGTAAATTCGAATGCTTTTTGACACACGAATTTACAATTTTAGATTATATGTGGTTATGCATCCATTGTCCTTTCGTTACAAAAATTTTAGAATTGCATTATTTTATAATACTTAAAGTTAAAAATTAATTATAAAAAATAAGGAAATCTGGTAGACATATCAAGAATTTATGCTTAAATTTAAATTATGCTATAATCGCTTAAATTTAATTAAGGATAAAAAATGGGATTAAAAAGCGACAGGTGGATACGCGAAAAGAGTTTGAACGAGCAGATGATCGTGCCCTTTTGCGAGGAGCAAGTCGGGCGCGGGGTCGTGAGCTACGGCGTGAGCAGCTACGGATACGACATCCGCGTGGGAAACGAGTTTAAAATTTTCACAAACGTTGGCGGGACGGTCGTCGATCCAAAGAATTTCGACGAGAGAAATGTAGTCGATTTCGTCGGAGACGTGTGCATCGTGCCGCCAAATTCCTTCGCTCTCGCACGCACGGTGGAGTATTTTAATATGCCTGATAATGTGCTCGCCATCTGCCTTGGCAAAAGCACTTACGCGCGCTGCGGTATCATCGTAAATGTAACGCCGTTTGAGCCCGGATTTAAGGGGCATATCACGATCGAGATCTCAAATACGACGCCGCTACCGGCTAAAATTTATGCAAACGAGGGTATCGCGCAGGTGCTATTTATCGAGGGTGACGAGCCTTGCGAGGTGACGTATGCCGACAAAAAAGGCAAATATCAAGCACAAGAGGGAATAACACTACCGAGGATATTAAAGTAAAATTTTAAAATTAAAAGGTTCCGTTAAAATTATAGTATTGATGCGCTTGGTGAAGCTAACTCGCAAAGCATAGTCATAAATTTATAATTTTAAAATTTGGCATTAAATTTGCATTGTGAAATTTTAATAAGATAAATTTAAAGTAAGGCGAAGTATTTCGAGATGGATTTAAATGTTGCGATGAAATTTTCGAGGGAGATAAGACACGCAGTCTATCGACCAAGAAAATTTCAAGCTCATTTAAAGACGCTCGAAAGACAAGCCGTTTCAAAGGACAAAAGATGTTTGATGGTAAAAATATTTTAATTACCGGCGGCACCGGCAGTTTTGGCAAAAAATACACCGAAATTTTGCTCTCCAAATTTAAGCCAAACAGGCTCATCATCTACTCTCGCGACGAGCTCAAACAATACGAAATGGCGCAGGTTTTTAATGACAAAGCGATGCGTTATTTCATTGGCGACGTGCGCGACGCAGATCGCTTGAAAACGGCAATGAACGGCGTTGATTACGTTATTCACGCAGCAGCGATGAAGCATGTGCCTATCGCCGAATACAACCCGATGGAGTGCATAAAAACCAATATAAATGGTGCGCAAAATGTCATCGACGCGGCTTTGGCGTGCGGCGTGAGCAAGGTCATCGCACTTTCAACTGACAAAGCGTGCAATCCGGTAAATTTATACGGCGCGACGAAGCTTGCCAGCGATAAGCTCTTCGTCGCGGCAAACAACATCACGGGCAGCAAGAAAACACGTTTTAGCGTCGTTCGCTACGGCAACGTCGTGGGCTCGCGAGGCTCAGTCGTGCCGCTGTTTAAAAAGCTCATAGCCCAGGGCGCGCAGGAGCTGCCGATCACGCACGAAAAGATGACGCGATTTTGGATCACGTTAGAGCAAGGCGTAAATTTCGTGCTGAAAAACTTCGAGCGTATGCGCGGAGGCGAAATTTTCATCCCTAAAATTCCATCGATGACGATGCTTGATCTCGCCCGTGCGCTCGCGCCAAATTTAGGCGTGAAGATCATCGGTATCCGTCCGGGAGAGAAGATGCACGAGGTGATGGTCGGCAAGGACGACGCGCACCTCACATATGAATTCGCCGATCACTACGTCATCAGCCCCTCTATCCAGTTTCAGACCGCACAGGACTTCTCGCAAAATATGCTCGGTGAAAAGGGCACGCTCGTGGCGGACGACTTCGAGTACAGCTCAAATACAAATAAAATTTGGCTTGACCGCGAGGGGCTTTTGGAGATGATAAAATGATACCTTACAGCAGACAAAGTATCAACGAGAGCGACATCGTAGCGGTCGTTTCCGCGCTAAAAGACGACATTTTAACGGGTGGGGAGAAGGTAGGCGAATTTGAACGAGCGATCGCTGAATACGTCGGGGTAAAGCACGTTGTAGCGATGAATTCGGCGACCTCGGCACTGCACGCGGCGTATCTGGCTCTTGGCGTGCGTGAGGGTGATGAAGTCATCACCACACCGATCACGTTTGCAGCGACGGCAAATGCGGCTTTGATGGCGGGAGCGGAGGTTAAATTTTGCGACGTCAAAGCGGACGGCAACATCGACGAGAGCAAGATCCCCGCACTCATCACGCCGCGCACAAAGGTCATCACGGCAGTCGATTTTGGTGGCAATCCAGCAAACATAGAGCAAATTTTAAAGCTCGCCAGAGAGAGAAATTTAAAGGTCATTGACGACGCCTCACATGCGCTTGGCAGCTCTCTTAACGGTGCGAAAGTGGGCGCGCAGGCTGACATTAGCATTTTTAGCTTTCACCCCGTTAAGCCTCTTACAACGCTTGAAGGCGGCGCAGTTGCGACAAACGACGATGAGCTGGCGAATTTAGCCCGCCTTTACCGCAGCCACGGCATCACGAAAAAACGCCTCTGGAACAGCGATATGAGCGTGCTAGGATACAACTATCGCCTAAGCGACGTCGCCTGCGCGCTGGGGCTAAATCAGCTAAAACGCCTAGACGCGATGATAGCTCGCCGGGGCGAAATAGCCGCGTTTTACGACGAAAAATTTGCCAAAAACCCGTATTTTAGCACCATCAAAATTCCAAACGATATGGTAAGCTCGCGCCACCTTTACGCGATTTTGCTCTTCTCGCAGCTTTGGTGCGCCAAAGAGGACATTTTCGCCGCACTGCACGAGCGAGGCATCGGCGTGCAGGTGCATTACAAGCCAACTTACAAATTTAGCTTTTACCGCGACCGCTACGGCGAGACCCTGCTACCAGGCGCGGAGGAGTTTTACAATGCCGAGCTTAGCATCCCGTGCCATCAGGGCATGAGTGATGCGGACGCGAAATTTGTCGCCGAAAATTTGCTGGAAATTTTGGCTAAATTTGACACTGGTTGCAGAGTATGAGGATACGAAATTTAGCGACTAGCGCGGCTTTGGGGCGCAAAAAGGACGATCGATGAAGCTTTGCGTCATCCCGGCTCGCGGCGGTAGCAAGCGTATCCCGCACAAAAATATCAAGGACTTTTGCGGCAAACCGCTGATCGCTTACAGTATCGAAGCGGCGGTAAATTCAGGCGTATTTGACGAAGTGATCGTCAGTACAGATGATGAAAATATTGCCAAATTAGCGCGGGAATTTGGCGCGAAAACGCCCTTTATGCGCGAGGCGAATTTAAGCGACGACTTCGCCACGACAAGCGACGTGATGAAAGACGCCGCACTCAAAACGAGCGAAAATTTTCAGACGATATGCTGCCTTTACGCGACCGCACCGCTTTTGACGAGTGAAATTTTACGTGAGGCGAGCGAGAAATTTGAGACCGAGCAGTGTGAGTTTTTATTTGCCGCGACGCAGTTTGATTTCCCTATTCAGCGCGCAGTGAAGCTTGACGCAAACGGCGCGGTGAGTATGTTTTACCCGCAGTTTGAGAGGACGCGCTCGCAGGACTTAGAGCGTGCGTATCACGACGCGGGGCAGTTTTACTTTGGCAAGCGTGCGGCGTGGCTGGCGAGCAAGGCAATATTTGCGCCGCATTCCAGGGCGTTTTTGCTGCCGCGAAATTTAGTCTGCGACATTGACACGATGGACGATTTTGAATTCGCCCAAAAACTTTACAAGATAAATCATGAAATTTGAAGAGCTCGTAAATCTAAAAATCCTCATCAGAGCCGACAGCTCCGCAGAGATCGGGCATGGACACATCAGACGCGATCTGGTGCTAGCCAAAAAATTTAAAGACGTAAGCTTTGCTTGTTTGCCGCTGGCGGGCGACCTCATAGGCGAGATACCCTACCCCGTTTTTACGCTGCAAAACGGTAGCATAGACAAGCTGATCGCGATCATAAACGAGCAAAATTTCGAGCTTGTTTTCATCGATCACTATGGCTTCACGCCAAAAGACGAAAAAGCGATAAAAGAGCGCACGAGCGCGAAGATCTGCTGCTTTGACGATACGTATGAGCCGCATTTTTGCGACTTCGTGCTAAATGTAAATTTATACGCCGACGCGAAAAAATATCAAAATTTGCTCCCCGCGCAGTGCGAAGTTTTTTGCGGAGAAAATTTTATACTCGTGAGGGATGAGTTTTACGCCGAGCGGGAGAAAAAGCGGGAGAAAATTTATGACTTTTGCATCGCATTTGGCGGCACGGATACGCTAAATTTAAGCCAAAAGGTAGTACTCGCGCTACTTCACAAAAATGCAAAATTTAAGCTCGCCATCATCACGACAAATGCAAATGAAAATCTAAAAGATCTGAAAATACTAGCCAAAATTTATCCGAATTTATCGCTTTTCATTGACTCAAACGAGGTCGCAAAGCTGATGAATGAAAGCCGCGAGCTCATCATCCAAGCAAGCTCGCTGGTAAATGAAGCCATAGTTTTGCGCGCTAAATTTAAAGCCGTCAAGACCGCGCAAAATCAAGACGAAATGGCGCAGTGGCTGGGCGAAAACGGTTATGAAATTTTTGACGCGAGTAAAATATGTGCGAACTTATAAATTTCACGCAGCTAAGCCCCGACGAAGCCGAAATGATCCTCGCGTGGCGCAACGACAAGCGAGTGGCGAAATTTATGAAAACGAAATTTATCAGCCGCGAGAGCCATTTTAAATTTTTACAAAATTTAAAAGATGGTGGCGACAAGCGATATTTTTTAGTAAAAGACGGCGGATACGTCGGTGTGATCGACTTTACGAACATTACGGATGAAAGCTGTGAGTTCGGACTTTACGCAAATCCCGAGCTTAAAGGGGTCGGTAAAATTTTGATGTCAGCCGTTTTAAAATACGCTTTTGAGATTTTGGGCGTCGAAGAGCTGCGAGCATGTGCATATAAGGGTAACGCCGCCGCGCTCGGGCTTTATGAAAAATTTAAGCTTTTGCCCTGCGGCGAAGATGAAGAATTTTTATACCTAAAAATCACGCAAAATAGCTATAATACCGCAAAAGGCAACTCATGAAAATATCAAATTTCGACACCGCAAAAAAGGTCTTCATCATAGCCGAGCTCTCGGCAAACCATAGCGGCAGCCTGCAAACCGCGCTTGCGACGATAAAGGCAGCGGCGCGGGCGGGCGCAGACGCGATAAAACTGCAAACTTATACGCCAGATAGCCTCACGCTAAACTGCGCAAAAGAGGATTTTATGGTGCATGGCGGGCTTTGGGACGGGCGAAATTTATATGAGCTCTACGCGGAGGCTCTCACGCCCTACGAGTGGCACGAGCAGCTTTTTGAAGCGGCGCGGGCAGAGGGGCTTATCTGCTTTTCTAGCCCATTTTGCGCGGCGGATGCGGACTTTTTAGAGCGGTTTGACCCGCCAGCCTACAAGATAGCAAGCTTTGAGGCAAACGATCCGAATTTCATCGCGCATGTGGCTAAAAAGGGCAAACCGGTCATCATCTCAACGGGCATCGCCACGCTTAAAGAGATAGAGCGCGCGGTAAAAATTTGCCGTGAAAATGGCAACGATCAGATCGCGCTTTTAAAATGCACGTCAAGTTACCCCGCCCCGCTAAATGAGATGAATTTGCGCACGATCACGGATATGAAAGAGCGATTTGGCGTAGAGGTGGGCTTTTCAGACCATACGCTTGGTTCACTCGCCCCTGTCGTCGCCGTGAGTCTTGGTGCGCGTATCGTGGAGAAGCACTTTATCCTTGATAAAAGCGTGCGAAGCGTCGATGAGGCGTTTAGTCTCGACGAGGCGGAATTCGCTCAAATGGTAAAAGCGGTGCGCGACGCGGAGGCGCTTTTGGGCGAGACGAGCTACGAGCTTAGCGAAAAATCGATAAAAAATAGAAATTTCGCTCGCTCGCTTTATGCTAGTGCGGACATAAAAAAAGGTGAAATTTTCAGCGAAAATAACGTAAAATCAGTGCGCCCGGGCTTTGGGCTGGAACCAAAATTTATGCCCCGGCTACTTGGCAAAACGGCAAAACGAGACATCGAATTTGGCGAACGGATAACGAAAAAGGATCTATAAAAGGATACAAAATGGATAAAAAGCAGGACGAAGCAAAGCAAACAAAGGCTTCACAAGATATAATCAATCCTATATTTAAGAAAAATCTTCAAGCGCTCTTTCAGCAAGATGAAATTTTAGCCGCTCGTTTATTTAGCATGCAAGAGCAGGAAAAATACGAAGTTTTCATAAGTAGCAAAGACATCATCGATATAAACATCATCGATAAAAAAACACTAAAATACATCTACGACAATCCCGCAAAAGATATCTACGATATGCTAGATACGCTAGAAAAAGAGTATAAGCGCTATCCGATAATGTATTTTTACGGGCTTGGAAACGGGGTGCTTTACAAGGCTTTGTTATACAATCAAACTCACAAGAAGATCGTTGTAGTCGAGCCGGAGCTTGAGATAATTTATATAGTTTTAAATATGATAGATCTATCTGAGGAGCTAGCGAGCGAGCGTCTTTTGTTGTTTTACTCGAAATTCAGTACATATACGCAGTTTTACTATATGATTTCAAATGAGGAATTTAGCGTATATGCCAAAATCTACGACCTCCATATCCACACGATCTTTTACGATCAGTTTGCGCAGGACTATCAAAGAGTGAATAAAGACTTTACAAGGGCGATATCTCAAGTAGTCGTAAGCCAAGGAAACAGCATAGATGACAACCTGCAAGGGATAGAGCAAAATATAAAAAATTTACCCGATATGATCACTGGATATTCGTATACAAAGCTCATCAAAAAACGCTATAAGCTCATGGATACGGCCATAATAGTCTCGACAGGGCCAAGCCTAGATAAACAGCTAGCTACACTCAAGAAATTCGTTCCATACGCTACTATCATAAGCCTAGACGCATCATATCCGATACTGGCAAAACACGGCATCGTGCCAGACTATGTCACCTCGATAGAGCGTGTCGAAGCTACGTCAAGCTTTTTTAAGAAGCGCTACGGGAAATTTGATAAAGATATCTACTTTATCGTGGCATCACTGACGCATAGACAAACCATAGAAAACATCAAGCCAAGAAGACTGGTGCTGACTATGCGGCCGCAGCAAAGCGAGCTTATATTTAAGCTAGATGACTACGGATACCTCGGTATAGGCCACTCCACTGCAAATCAAGCCTATCAACTAGCCTATGTCCTAGGACATAAAAATATAGTGCTCATCGGCCAAGACCTAGCCTTCGCTCCCGATGGCTCTAGCCATGCTAAGGGTCACGCGTTCGCCCAGGCGGACGAATACCTTTACGTTCCCGCGTACGGCGGCGAGGGGGAGGTCCGCACGACCTACGTTTGGGATAAATTTAAAAACCAATTTGAAAACGATATAGAAGAGTCTAGCAAAGAGGGAGTCATCACCTATAACTGCACCGAGGGCGGTGCTAGGATCGCAGGAGCGACAGAAAAGCCGTTTTTAGAGACGATGAACGAGCTTTGCAAAGATAAAAAAATAAAAAATCTCCCAAATATCAACATAGTAAATGAAAAAATGGCCAATAAAAATCTACTCAAAGCCTATGATTTCATCTATAAAAAATTGCAGGCCCAAGAGACCGTCAAATCAAAGATCGAGCAAGGATTTTTAAGCGTCGTAAAGGATATCGATGCGATGCTAGAGCTACGTGATGAGGACAAGGTAAATGAAAAAATGTTTGGCAAGCTTGTCAAAATTTCAAACAAAATAGACAAAGTCAAAAATTTTGTCTCATCAAAAAGATTTCAAAAGTATATCGAAAATATCTTGACTATATCGGTATATTTTCAAGAGCTTGAGCTAGCTAAAATTTCCGTCGCGCCAAGCGATACGACTATGCAAAAAGTCAATAAACTGCTTGAGTGGATCGAAATGCATAAATACTGGCTGTTTTCAGCCGCAGGAGGCATAAACGCCGAGATAGAAACGACGAAAAAAGCCTCTAAAAATTTAGTAAAAGAGCTAAAAAAACGTGGCATCATGCCTGGATACTCACTGCCAAAGCTAAAAGATAAATTTCAATTTCGCTAGGAGTAAAATTTAAAGGCGAGCTTAGAGTTTGCCTTTAAATTTTAAACTCTTACGATTTTTAATAGCGGCTCAAACGAATACATCGCAGAGCGGCTGCCTGATGCCTCTTGCAATACATTTAAAAGTCCATTTTTTTCGAGCTCTTTTGTTATCTTTGCTGCGGCTTGTTTTGGTATGCCGCTTTTGTTCGTAAAGGCGCTGTTTTTAAATATCGGGGTCGTGAAAATAAAATCTAGCGTATGGACTACAAATTTATGATTTAAAATTTCGCCAAATTTGCCCTTCATCTCCTCGTATAAATTTTTTATCTCTAAGGCTTTGTCTAGATTTTTCCTAGCCTGCTCGCTTATAGCATCAAGGAAAAATACGCACCAGCCAGTCCAGTCATCATTTTCGCTCACATTTCTCATTGCGTCGATATATCTATCTTTGTGCTCTTCAAAGTATTCGCTTATGTAAAAATGCGGCGCATTAAGTAGTCCACTTTGCCAAAGCATAAGAGTTATCAGCATCCTGCCTATCCTGCCGTTTCCATCCTTAAAGGGATGCAAGGACTCAAACTCAACATGTGCCAAGGCTACTTTTATCAGCTCTATTTCATCATTGTTATTTATATACATGGCTAAATTTCTCATCCCGCTTTGAGTCATCTGTGGATTTATCGGTACAAAGAGTATCTTATTTTTATGTGCTAGATAGTTTTGCTCGCTTTTGTATTCGCCCGGTGTCTTTGTAGCGCCTCTACCAAGACTTAAAAGCATTTGATGAGTTTGTCTTATCAAAAACTCATCTATCTTGTATCCGTCATTTATCATTTTCTGAGCCGTTTTTAAGGCTCTTTTGTATAATACGGTCTCAATTACATCGGCTCTTGTTTCTGGGTCATCGCTATTTTCATCAAAATTTGCCTCATATTGCAGTATCTCATCTAGCGTGCTTATCGTCCCTTCCATCCTTGATGATAAGACCGCTTCTTTATTTATCAAAGGAGCTAAGAAAATTTCACTATTTTGCATATTTAGTATCATCTGATCGTATCTGGCTAGCACCTCAGTAGCTTTTATGATATGTGGCATTAAAATTTTATAGTCTAAATTTTGCGGTGGGAATTTATCATAGTGATATTTGACGGCCTCACTCATATCAAATTTCATTTTGTTTCCTTTGTTTGTCAAATTTTATCAACAAAATTTTTTGTATATCAAAATTTGCAAATTATTATACACAAAAATTTTTATATATAAATTTTAATAGATAAAACAAGAAAAATTTCATAGAAATAAAAAAGGCTAAGGCGGCTTTCGCCGACCTTAGCCCTGAGTCTAACACCTTTGCGTAAGGGGCGGAAAGCCCGCCTGCCCGCAATGCACTAACTAAATTATTGAAGTAGTTTCAATACGTTTTGTTGAACGCTGTTTGCTTGGCTCATAGCATAAGCACCTGATTGAGCTAGGATATTATGCTTAGAGAAAGTAGCTGACTCGCTAGCGAAGTCAACGTCACGGATTTGGCTCTCAGCAGATTTAACGTTTACTTGAGTAACAGTTATGTTATTTACTGTTGCTTGGAGCTGATTTTGAACAGAACCAAGGTCAGAGCGAACTAAGTCAAGTGTCTTTTGAGCTGACTCGGCTATACTCATAACAGCCATAGCACCGCGTAGTGTCATAACGCCTGCTGATTGAGCGACAGTTATGATCTTGCTCATTCTTTGGAAGCCCATAGCAGTAGCTAGTTTGCCTTCTATTTGACCACGAACATCTCTTAGAGATACTGATTGTTGAGAACCGCCATCTTTACTAAATGCATCATCAGCAAATTTACCAGCACCGCTAGTGCTTATCTTTATATCGCGTCCGTCAAGTCTAACTAGGTTTAGTCTACCTACAAAGCCACTTAAATGGGCCTTACCACCAAGACCACCACTTATCTTGTCACCTTTTACTTGTATAGCGCGACCGTCACGGCTGGTAAGAACCATTTTACCGCTTTCTGCATCTACTGAGGCTTCAACACCGGTTTGATCTTTTACAGAGTTGATAGCATTTACTAGAGCGCCGTTGCTGTCGTTTGCTTTTACTTCAAGATCGCCGATCTTTACGCCGTTTATTGTAAGGCTCTTAATTAAACCTCCAGATATAGCTTTTGAAGCTTTCCAAGTAACATCATAAGTAGCACGAACACCAGTTTTATCAGCTACTTTGTTGATATTTTCAGCCAAAGCACCGATACCTTTACCTATACCTGTTGATATAGTAGCAGCTGTAACACCTACATCATTTACACCATCTACGTTCAAGAATTTAAGATTTACAGCTCCCATAGCCGTCAAAAGCTTTGAGCTCTCAAATCTTGTTAGACCGATCTTGTCAGATGTAGTCGCACCGATACTTGCTTTAACTGTTTGGTTTGAGTAAGCACCGATTTGGAATTCTTTGTTAGAGAATGTTCCGTTTAGGAGTTGTTGTCCGTTGAAAGACGTAGTGTTACCGATGTTGTCTAGCTCCTCCATCAAGCGAACGATGTCAGCTTGAAGTGCTTGACGTGATTGGCTTGTTTGTCCGTCTTGGGCTGATTGAGTAGCTTTAACTTTGATAGTGTCAAGAATTTTAAGCTGCTCGTCCATAGCCTTGTCAGCTACTTGGATGATACCGATAGCGTCGTTACCATTTGCGATAGCTTGACCTAGCGCGCTTGCTTGTGAGCGGAGGCTATCAGCGATAGATAGACCAGATGCGTCATCAGCGGCTGTTTGGATACGAAGACCTGAAGAAAGTTTGTTTAAAGACTTTGATAGGTCAGTGTTGTTGCTAACTGCGTTAGCGTGTGTGTTGAGGGCGTTTACGTTAGTGTTAATACGAAAACTCATTTTAAATCCTTTTAGTTTTTAGTTACGACTTCTTGTCGCACAAAAACTATATCGGAAGCTTTCAAAAAAACTTTAGAGCTAAAAAGAAAAAATTTTAAAAATTTAATAGATTTTCTCTAAATATCGCCAGAAGGACTATTTTATCGTTTTGTTTATCTATAAAATAAGGAATAACATAGCCCTTAAAAATAAAATCTCTGATATCATCGTCATCAAAACTCCATGATTTTCTAAATTTATACGGCATAAAGTCAAGACGACTTAAATTTTCATACAAAGAGTCGGAAAAGCTATCTCTTGAGGCCTTACTTTTTGATCCTAAAAAATTTAAGATACGCTGCAAATGACTTTTGAAGTCGACACTTTCAATGATTTGTATCGTGCCAGCCTGCGCCAAGAGCTGTAAAACCGCTCATATCACCGCTACGATACTGCGCCAAAGTCTTTTTCATCTGTGCTTTTACATCATCAAGGGTCCTAGTATCTTCATATAGCTCTAATGATTCGTCCAAATTCGCCTCTTCTTTACTCACGGTGACCTTTGGATAAAGCTTTGCCATAGCAAGTACCGCTTCGAAAAATGTTTTATCGGCATTTTTTATAGTTAATGTCATATCTTTTCCTTTATATAAAACTAAGTGATTATATCAAAAGCTACCATTAATTATTGTAATATCAGATTTTTTTGTTACAATTACGCCAAAAATTTTAAAAGGCTACGGATGAAAGATCTAATCATTGTAGAGTCGCCTGCAAAAGCACGAACTATAAAAAATTTCCTAAGTAAAAACTACGATGTCATCGCATCTAAGGGGCACATAAGAGACCTGCCCAAAACCAGCTTTGGCATAAAGATCGAGGATGAGAAATTCACGCCAGAATACCGCGTGAGCCTGGATCATTCAAAGATAGTGAAAGAGATAAAAGAGCTCGCCAAGGGTGCAAACGAAATTTACCTCGCAACAGATGAGGATAGAGAGGGAGAGGCGATAGCATTTCACATCGCAAATGCCATCGGTAAAGAGGCCAGCACGCTGCCTCGCATAGTCTTTCACGAGATAACAAAGACCGCTATCGACAACGCCCTAAAACACCCGCGCAAGATCGATATGAACAGTGTAAATGCGCAGCAAGCGCGTAGATTGCTCGATCGTATCGTAGGCTACAAGCTAAGCCCTCTTTTAAATTTAAAGATACAAAAGGGCCTAAGCGCAGGACGCGTGCAAAGCGCTGCACTAAAGATCATCGTCGATCGTGAGCGCGAGATCAGAGCGTTTAAGCCGGTCGAGTATTACAGTATCGATACGAAATTTAAAACCGATCTTGACGCCGAGCTAGTAAAATTTGAAGGCAAAAAGATAGAAAAGCTCACTATTACAAACGCCGATCGCGCCAAATACATAGTAGACGCCCTAAAAAACGAGAAATTTAGCGTCCGCGAGATAGAGAGCAAGGATAGAAAGATCCAGCCAAGTCCGCCATTTATGACCTCTACGCTTCAGCAAAGCGCCTCAAACCGCCTGGGCTTTAGCCCTAAAAAGACGATGATGCTGGCTCAGACGCTTTATGAGGGCGTGCAGACGCACGAGGGCTTCATGGGCGCGATAACGTATATGAGAACGGACAGTCTAAATTTAGCCAAAGAGGCGGTCGAAGCCGCACGCGAGCTGATAAAAAACGAGTTTGGCAAAGACTATCTGCCGCCAAAAGCCGTGCACTACGCCACCAGCTCAAAAGGCGCGCAAGAGGCGCACGAAGCCATACGCCCGACAAATCTAAATTTCACGCCCGAGATCGCGGCGAAATTTTTACAAAAAGACGAGCTGCGCCTTTATACTTTGATATACAATAGATTTTTAGCATGTCAGATGAGCGCGTGCGTGAGCCAAACGCAAAATTTATTCGTCGTAAGCGATAAGGGCGAGTTTAAGATAAGCGGCAGAAAGGTGCTATTTGACGGCTTTTATCGCGTTTATGGTGATATGGATAAGGATAAAATTTTACCAAATCTAAACGTAGGCGATGAGATGAAGCTTGAAAGCATCAAAGAAAGCCAGCATTTCACAGAGCCGCCTGCTCGCTACTCGGAGGCGGGACTTGTCAAAAAGCTAGAGAGCCTTGGCATAGGGCGTCCTAGCACATACGCGCCGACCATCTCGCTACTGACCTCTCGCGAATACGTCAGAGTCGAGAAAAAGCAGCTCATACCAAATGACGTCGCCTTTAGCATGATAGGCGTTTTGGAGGAACACTTCAACGACATCGTAGATAGCGAATTCACCTCACATCTTGAAGAAAAGCTCGATCTCATCGCCGAGGACAAGGCCGACTGGCAAAAGGTGCTGAGCGAATTTTACTATCCTTTCATGGATAAAATTTCAGAGGGCAAAACGGGCATCAAAAGCCTAAAAGTCGCCACTCCGATCGGTGAGAAATGCCCTCAGTGTGGCGGCGAGCTGGTAAAAAGAAAGGGAAGATACGGCGAATTCATCGCATGTAGCAATTTCCCGAAGTGTAAATACTCACGCAACATCACAAGCGAAGCAAACAGCGATACAGGCGTACAAACGGCCGAGCCAAAAGCCAAAAAAGAGCTAGTAAAGCTAGACGTACCATGTCCAAAATGCGGCGGCGTCATTGTGGAAAGGTTTAGCAGACGCGGGAAATTTTACGGCTGCGCCAACTATCCAAAGTGCGACTTTATCAGCAACTACGAGCCGACCGAGCATAAATGTAGCGAATGCGGGTCGATGATGGTAAAAAAAGAGCTCAAAAAAGGGACGTTTTTAGAGTGCACGAAGTGCAAGCACAAAGTCCAGATAGGTGAGAACTGATTGAACGATCTTAAGCTCGGGCTGATCTCGGATAGTCATTTTAAGTCTGACATCGCGCGCGAGGCGATCGAAATTTTAAAGCGCGAGGGAGTGCAGATGCTGCTTCACGCCGGAGACATCGTGGAGCTTGATACGCTTTTAGCTATGCGCGAAAGCGGCCTGGAGTATCGCGCCGTACTTGGCAACAACGATGACGAGCTTGCAAAATTTAAAAGTGAATTCAAGCTTTTCGACGAGCCTTACGAGTTTAAATTTATGGATATCAAAATCGCCCTCATGCATCATCCTAAATTTCTAAATATCGATGCTAATGTCGTAGTTTTCGGTCATACGCATAGCTTTGGCGCGATCATGAAAGACGGCAGGCTTTTTGTAAATCCGGGTGAAATTTGCGGACGGAAATTCGGCAAATTCAGCTTCATGCTACTAGCCTACGACAATCAGGAATTTAGTGCCGTAAGGTTTAGCAGATCGCCAAATGAGAGCCAGTGGCGCAAAGAAACGATAAAGATAGAGAGTGTTTAAATTTTACGGACGAGAGAATTTTAGTATAGTGTTGATTTCTTAAACGAGCGCTTCGCTTCTGCTTTGCAGTTGCAAACGAAGTGAAGCAAAAATCTTGCTCGCTCTACAAAGCGCCAAATTGTAGCACGATTTTTTGCTTCGCAACTGCTTCTTTAAAAGCTGCGAACAAAGTGAAGTAGAGCAGACGACGGTCAGCTACCGCTTTCTTCGCGAAGCCGTATCAACGCTATGTTTTGACAAAGCCATATTCTTAACCTGGTAAAATTTAAGAAAATCAAGTAAAAAGGAAATTCCAATGAAAACCATAATGCTATGCGCCATATCATCTTTGAGTGCGGGCAACTGCTCGGAGGATTGCCATTACTGCACGCAAAGCGCTGGCACTAAGGCCGACATCAAGCGCTACAAACTAAAATCCCCCGAGCAGGTCGTAGACGAGGCCAAAAAGGCATACGCGAACCACGCACTTGGCTTTTGTCTGGTGACTAGCGGAGCGAGACTGGATGATCAAAAGACCGAGCAAGTCGCCCGCATCGCAAGAGCCGTCGGCAAAGAGGTGCCCCAGCTCATGATCATAGCTTGCAACGGTATGGCAAGCTATGAGCAGCTAAAAGAGCTCAAAAATGCCGGCGTTTTTAGCTACAACCACAACCTCGAGACCTCGCGGGATTTTTTCCCGAAAATCTGCACTACGCACAGCTGGGACGAGCGCTGGCAGACAAATTTAGACGCCAAGGCTGCGGGGCTACAGCTTTGCTGTGGCGGTATCTACGGCATCGGCGAGAGTGAGGCCGATCGCGCTAGCTTTCGCGCCAGTCTAAAAGAGCTAGATCCATTCTCCAGTCCGATAAATTTTTTCATCGCCAATCCCGCGCTCAAGATCGATACACCAAGGCTAAGCGTAGATGAGGCGCTAAAGATCATAGACGATACCGCGCTAGCTCTGCCAAATGCACGCATAATGATCGCGGGCGGGCGCGAGGCCGTGCTTGGCGAGCGTCAATACGAAATTTTTGATCACGGCGTAAGCGCGGTCGTGATAGGCGACTACCTCACGACAAAAGGCGAGGAAAGCTGCAAAGATATCGCTAAATTTAAGCAAATGGGCTTTGAATTTGCCAGCAAATGCCATTAGTATTTAACATGGCTATGCGAGCGACGGAGCATTAATCAAATCGTAACCAAGCTTTTATATAATCAAAAAATTTTAAAAAGGATGGCTCTGTTATAATAAATCATTGACACTTGCTTCGCAAACCCTGTTCGCTCCGCAAGGCGCCGAACATATAGCACGATTTACGCGGTCAGCTGTCGCTTCCGTGTAAATCGGCGGCGATAGCGTCGCTTCACAAGGTTTGGCTTCGCTTTTGAAAGCTGAAAATCAATGAAATATTGTAATAGAGCTAAAAGGATACATTTGCAAACCAACGTCGCAAGCGAGCTTAGCATACTTGTCACCCTAGCTTTCATCATTTTCGCATCGCCTTATATCTCTAGGATCTTGCGCGTGCAAGTAGCTCCGGTCGAGATAATGCTAGGCGCGCTCGCAGGCTACATCGGCGTCATCGGCGAAAACGAAATTTTCGGGCTCATTAGCGAGGTAGGCTTTTTCTTTTTGATGTTTTTAGCAGGCATGGAGATAGATCTAAGGATGCTGATAAACATCGACCGCAAAATTTTAAGACTAGGCTGCATCTATCTGGCGCTCATCTACCTGCTAGCAGCCGTGCTGACCTTTAGTTTAGATCTTAGCACGCTTTATATTATCATCATACCGATAATGGCTGTAGGCATGATATTTACGCTGTTTAAAGAGTATGGCAAGCAGCAAGAGTGGCTAAATTTAAGCATGCTGATCGCTACCATCGGAGAGCTCATAAGCATCATGCTCTTAACGTTTGCGGCGGCTTATTTGCAGTTTGGCGCTGGCGTGAAGCTGTGGCTTACTATCACCTATCTAGTCGCGTTTTTAGCACTTAGCGTGCTTGGCTTCAAGCTTTTAAACGTCATATTTTGGTGGTATCCAAGCCTTAAGGTCGTGCTGATGCCTCACTACGACAAGGACGAAAAGGATATCCGCCTCAGCATCGCAGTATTTTTCGCCATGGTCGCACTCATGATATATCTAAATTTAGAGGTGGCGTTTGGTGCGTTTATCGCAGGTATGTTCATCGCGACGTTTTTTGATCACAAAAAAGACCTGCCACACAAGCTAGCCAGCTTTGGCTTTGGCTTTTTGGTGCCGACCTTTTTCGTGCATATCGGCTCGACCTTCAAGCTTGCAAATTTATCCTCGCCTGACGTGCTCGAGCAAGCGGCGTTCATATTTGCCGCGATGCTTGGCTGCAGGCTCGTTGCGAGCGTGGTATTTTTAAATTTGCTTAAATTTAAAGGCATCGTGCTTTACGCACTTTCTCAGTCGATGCCGCTGACACTTCTCATCGCCGTTGCTACGATAGCACACAAAACGGGTGAGATAAGCGAAAATTCTTACACCTCTTTCATCCTAGCAAGCCTTATGCAAGCTATAATATCAACGATAGCAATCAAAATTTTAATGAGCCTTAAAAGCCAAACGAAAGGATAAACGATGCGCGAAACTGCGACACTCACGGACAACAGAACGGGCAAAAGCTACGAATTCCCGATATTAAAAGGCACGATGGGACCCGACGTCATCGACATCTCGACGTTTTTTAGCGACACGGGGATGTTCACCTTTGACCGCGGCTACACCTCGACTGCGATGTGTCGCTCCTCTATCACCTACATCGACGGGCTAAAAGGCGAGCTGATGTATCGGGGCTACGACATCGCCTATCTTGCCGAGAATAAGACCTTTTTGGACGTGGCGTATCTGCTTTTAAACCGCGAGCTACCAAACAAAGCCCAATACGACGCCTTTAAGCTCGAGCTTAAAAAGCGCAGCTTCATCCACGAGGGTATGATGAAAATTTTTGACGCCTTCCCTGATAAAGCGCACCCTATGGCGATCTTGCAGGCATCAGTCTCGGCACTCTCGGCTTTTTACTCAGATCACCTCAATATGGACAAGCCAGAAGAATACCGCGAGATGGCGATGCGAATCATTGCAAAGATCCCGACCATCGCCGCATTCAGCTATCGCTACTCGCGCGGACTGCCGATCATTTATCCAAATTTAGACCGCGGCTTTACCGAAAATTTCCTTTACATGATGCGCAGCTACCCTTACGAGCACGTCGATCTAAAGCCTATCGAAGTAAAGGCGCTTGACACCGTCTTCATGCTACACGCCGATCACGAGCAAAACGCCTCCACCACGACCGTGCGCACCGTGGGCTCGACGCACGCGCACCCGTATGCGTGCATCTCGGCTGGCATCGGCGCGCTTTGGGGCTGGGCACATGGAGGCGCCAACGAGGGCGTCATCCGCCAGCTAGAGGAGATCGGCTCGGTCGAAAATGTCGATCGCTACATCGCTCGCGCCAAGGACAAGAACGATCCGTTTAGGCTACTTGGCTTTGGGCATCGCGTGTATAAAAATTTCGACCCGCGCGCAAAGGTGCTAAAAAAGATGCGCGACCAGCTAGTTAGCGAGATCGGTATAAATTCGGGGCTCATAAAGATAGCCAACCGCATCGAGGAGATCGCCCTAAATGACGATTATTTTGTCAGTCGCAACCTCTACCCAAATGTCGATTTTCACTCGGGGCTCATTTTGAAGGCCCTTGGCATCCCAAACAATATGTTCGCTGTGATCTTCGTCATCGGCCGTACACCGGGCTGGATCAGCCAGTGGATCGAGCTAAAAGAGCAAGACAGCATCAAGATCGTGCGTCCGCGCCAGCTCTATGTCGGCGAGACCAACCGCACACCAAAATCATGAGAAGCGTTTAAATTTTGAAAAACACAGATGATCTACTAACCCTTGCCAAGGTCGCCGCACTGGCCGCCGGCGAGCAGATAAAAGAGCATTATGAGAATTTCACGCTCACGCTAAAGGCCGACCGCTCACCACTCACTAGCGCCGATCTGGCCGCAAACGAGGCTATCATCAAGATCCTAAGCCAAAGCGGTCTGCCCGTTTGCTCGGAGGAGAAGATTTTAGAGCCTAAAAGTTGCGAAAATTTAGAGCGGTTCTGGCTAGTAGACCCGCTTGACGGCACGAAAGAATTCATCGCTAAAAACGGAGAATTTTGCGTTTGCATCGCCTTGATAGAAAACGAACGCCCTACCCTTGGCGTGATATTTATCCCTCACACGAACGAGCTCTTTTACGCAAGCGAGGGCGGAGCTTTTAAAGAAATTTTGGACGCGAAGGGTAAAATTTTAGCCAAAATAAACCTACACCAAAGCAGGCAAAACGGCAAAAATTTCATCTTGCTAAGCCACAGGAGCAAAAGCCTCAAGGCAAAATCTATCGCCGCAAAACTCAGTCTAAATCACGCTAAAATAGGCTCTGCGATAAAATTTTGCCGTCTGGCGGAGGGAAGTGGCGGCGTTTATGCGAGATTTAGCCCCAGCTGCCTTTGGGACAATGCCGCGGGCGACGCGATAGTCTGCTTTAGCGGCGGGACAGTCGTGGACGCTAGCACGCATCTGCCGCCAAGATACGACATAAAAACGCTCTCCAGTCCTCACTTCATAGCTCTAAGCCGCGAAAATTTAGGCCTTTTAGAGCCTATCTTAGACCTTTGTGAGGATAAAATTTAGGCAGATCGGCTGACTGCCAATTTCGATCACTCGTGCTTGTCTGAAAGCCGCCATTTCTCCTCTTCAAGGTCGATCTGATATAAAAATCTGCGTATGAGCTCCTCGTCGATACGCGGGTCTTTGTTTAGCTGCGCTAGCACGCGGCGCTGCTCGTTTAGGATAGCAAAATACCTCTCTTTTGCGTCCGCAGTGATACCGCAGCTATCGGCTGATAGCCTAAAGTCCCAAACTTTTTTTAGGCTTTGCAGCAAAAAGCTCTCATCATTTTCAAAGTGGCTTTGCATGAAATTTAGCGACGAGTGCGCTAATGTCTTTCGTATCAGTGTCTCCGCCTGCGTGTGCTGCATGTAGTCATCACCGCCAGGGATCTTTACATTTTGTATCAACAATGGCAGCGTGAGCCCCTGCACAACGAGCGTCATCATTATCACCACAAAGGTGATGAAAAGGATGAGATCGCGGTGCGGAAACGCCTCACTGCCCGCCATTATCGGGATAGATAGCGCAGACGCGAGAGATACGACACCGCGCATACCAGCCCAGCCGATCACTAGTGGCGCGCCTTTACCGGGGTATTTGTCATCGGCGACCGTGATGAAATTTCTCATCAGCATCGTTACCGCTACACCTGCATAAGAAGCCATGATACGCGCTACAACGATCACGGCGGTGATGAGCAAGCCATATCCTGTGGCTGTCATCAGCGAGACGCCCTCTCTTTGCAACCCTTCTAAAATTTGCGGCAGATCAAGCCCGATGAGAGCAAACACGAGACCGTTTAAGATAAAGATGAAATTTCGCCACACCGGCACGGCATGAGTGCGCGTGGCAGCGTCGAACATCTCGTTTCGCCTGGCGGAGAGATAAAGCCCTCCGGCGACCACCGCGAGCACGCCCGAGGCGTGGATCTCCTCAGCCAAAATATACATCGCATAAGGTGTCATGAGCGTTAGGATCGTATCCATATTTGCATCAAAAGGCAAAATTTTATGCAGCCTGCAGACGATAAACGCCACCGCAAGTCCCGCTCCCACGCCGCCTGCGATCATCCAGACAAAACTACCCGCCGCCTCGTACCAGACAAACTGCCACGTCGTCACGGCGACTGCGGCAAAGCGAAAGATGATGAGCGAGGAGGCATCATTTAGCAGACTCTCACCCTCAAGTATCGCCGAGACGCGCTTTGGCACTTTGACAAATTTTAAAATCGCAGCTGCACTCACGGCATCAGGCGGCGAGACGATGGCGCCCAGCAAAAAGCCAAGTGCGAGCGAAAAGCCCGGTATCAGCCAGTTTGCGACGAGTGCAACGGCGGCAGCGGTGATGAAAACCACGACGAAAGCAAAGCCGCCGATCATGCGTCGCCATTTATAAAGCTCTTTATACGAGACCGCCCATGCGGCTTCGTAAAGAAGCGGGGGCAAAAATACGATGAAAATGAGCTGGGGGTCGATACGGATGTGGGGTAAATTTGGCACGAAACTGATCGCCAGCCCACCAAGTACTAAAAGTATCGGATAGGCGATTTTTAGGCGGTTTGCGAGCATTATTAGAGTTACGATCAGCGCGAGCAGTCCAAGAAATAGCAAGAATTTTTCGGTCATTTTTGATCCTAAATTTAAATGTGCGAGTATAACAAAATGAGGCTTACGGGCGGTTTATCTTACGGCTCGGCTACGCGAAGTCAAAATTTGTAGGATTTTTAAATTTGGCTCTGTTATAATATTTCATTGATTTTTAGCTCTTAAAGCGAAGTCAAACCTTGCGAAACGACGCTATCGCCGCCGCTCTAGTTACATTTGCGAGCATGGCGAAGCAAAAAATCAGTGAAGCTGTAAAGCTCGTGCTATATGTTCGGCGCCTTGCGGAGTGAGCAAGGTTTTTGCTTCACTTTGTTCGCAACTGCAAAGCAGAAGCG
The DNA here is from genome assembly GCF_000287855.1 of Campylobacter sp. FOBRC14. Classification (NCBI taxonomy): domain Bacteria; kingdom Pseudomonadati; phylum Campylobacterota; class Epsilonproteobacteria; order Campylobacterales; family Campylobacteraceae; genus Campylobacter; species Campylobacter sp. FOBRC14. The sequence continues at coordinate 155,795 of NZ_ALJJ01000016.1, forward strand.
AACATCAATATTTTAATAAACAGAGCCAATTTATTTATCTTAGCGTAGTCAAAACTTCGCTACGAACAAGGTAAGTGGTAGCTGACCGCGCGTCTGCTTGTAGTTGCAAAGTAAAAATCGTGCTACAGCTCCTGTGATAAACATCAAATCTCCTCAAAAAGAAACAGCGCACTAAACAGCTTTGCGGTCTCTTTTACGAGCCTGAGGGCGTATTTGTTTATCTTTTCGCCTTTGATCTCCTTGTCATTGTCGTAAATTCTCATCTTATTTTTATTTATATACGCCGCAAACATCGCCCCTATCTGCTCGATAGAATTTTTACCGTCAAATTCAAGCCCGATGAGATAGTCCGTATTTTTGATATTTTCATTGAAATTTAGCTCGCTGGCAAAGGCGATATCGGGCTTTTCGTGATTTAAAAAATACCTCAAATAATCCACCACATAAGGCTTTAGTCTCGATCTGCCCGGCTCATACTCGATATTTTTAAATTCCTTCACGGCCAGTGCGGTATTATCGTTTGCAGAGAGTAGTTTTACAAACGCCAGATAGACATTTAGCTTCTGCCCTGGCAAAAGCTCTAAAATTTGAGATAAATTTATACTGGCAGGATACATTTTGTGAAAGACTTCGCACAGCCAGTCGATGTTTTCCGGCATATATTTATCGTCAGCATTTAGCCAAGAGCCATCCTCTTTTTTAAAATTTATCATGATATGAAGCTTATTCAGATCACTTGGTCCGATCTGCTTATCGGCGACCTTGGCGTAAGCGTCCTTGTGCACGATGAGGCTTTGTCTAAACGCTCTGTTTGTAAGAAAGTCCAAAAGCTGCTCGGACTCTACTCTGTCTTTAAATTTCTCGTTTTTATATGTATCGACATCGCTAGCGCCAAGATCAGGCCTAAATATATCGGACAAATCGCTCTCGCAAAGATAGGCGAGCCCGTTTTTATCAAGGTCGCCAGCAAAATCCTTAAAATAAAAAGGATCGTTTACATGCTCGAGGTATTCGTGCAGGATATAGTGATCCTCTTGCGTTTTGATGATATCTAGCCAGTTTAAAAGCGCCAAAGCCGGCATTTGTTTTTCTATGCTGCCGCTTTGCACCTTATCTTGCAGGTGTTTCTCGTAAATTTTAAGCGCCTCTTTGGCGGCTCTTAGTCTGCCCTGCGCACTTTGCTCGTGCTTGGACGCTAAAAGCATCAAATCGCGCAAGATGTCCTTGACCTTCCAGCCGGGATAGGTGTTATAAGAGATGAAAGCCACGCCGTTTTGGCTTAAATTTTCTTTTACAACGCGCAGGATCGCCTCTTTGACAAAGTCTGGCACCCAGCTATAAACGCCGTGAGCGATGATGTAGTCAAATTTCTGCACTCCCACATCAGCTGCACTAAATTCGCAGATATCTTTTTGCACGAGGGTTAAATTTTTTATACCGATCTCGCTCAGAATTTCGCATCCGCGCCTTATTTGCTCTTCGCTTAGATCGACACCGACTAGCTTTGCGTTTGGATTATGCAGGGCAAACGGTATGAGATTGCCACCAAAGCTGCAGCCTATCTCTAATATCCTGGCGTTTTGACTGGATGCGGGCTCGATGCCAAGTAGCGCCGCACACGCCTCCAGCCTCAGAGGCGAGCACTGCGGGAAGGCTTTAGAGGTGTAGGTCAGCTCGTCGTATGATCTTTTTATATCATTTTGTATGTCGCCCATCTTCGTCCTTTAAATTTACTTTGGTTGGCAAATTTAGACTAAAACGCCCTGTTTTTTATGAGCTCTAGCGCATTTTTGGCGTCGTCTTGCGGCTTTAGCACCAAATCTGCGCGCACGATCTTGCCGCCTTTTATGATGAGAGTCTGGCGAAAATAAAATTTCTTGCCGTCCCCGCTTGAAAACACGGGAAGCTCCAGCGCACGCTCAAGGGCGAAATCAGCGTCGTTTAAGAACATGAATTGCGCGCCGGTGTCCTCTTTGAATTTTATCTGCTCCGCAAGATCTTGCGTCCCGATAGCTACGACCATAAAGCCAAGCTCGTTAAATTCGCTCATCAGTCTTTTGTATTCGCCCGCTTGCACGGTGCAGCCGGTCATGCCCTCGGTGTTTTTGAGCTGTTCGCTTAAAAATTTGCCGCTCTCGCCCATCTTAGGATACAAAAACACGACGCAATCATGCGTCCTGGCAAACGCCGAAAAGTCGAAATCCTCGCCCTTTAGACCCTTTAAATGTATGCTCGTAGGAATTTTGATCATATCGATCCTTGTAAAATTTTAATGAAATCTTAAGCGCATTATAACATTTAAAATATTGGTTTTTGTCTAGCATAGTCAAGGTCTTATGAAGCGACACTATTTTGCTTCGCAACTGCAAGCAGACGCCGCCGATTTTCAGCGAAACGAAGTGAGCGCTAAAATCGTGCTACACGTTCGTCACTTTGTGGAGCGAATAAGATTTGCGAAGCGCTTATAATAAGGCATAAACAACAAAATTTTGAAATTTCATCCGATAAATTTAGCTTACTTGCTCTTGGTATTGAAAAAATATACCAAAAACAACACGCCAAAGCTGATAGCAAGCATCAAGGCGGCATATACGTGCGCCTTGGTATAATCAAGCATCTCGACCGCCTCGAATATCGCGATACTAGCGACCTTCGTCTCACCGGCGACGCTTCCGCCTATCATCAACACGACGCCAAATTCTCCCATCGTATGCGCGAAACTAACGACGATCGCTGTTAATAAGCTTGGCTTGATATTTGGCAAGATCACGCGAAAAAGTGTCTCGAATTTACCCTTACCAAGCGAATAACTAGCCTCGAACAAGCTCTTACTGAGGCTATTTAGTCCCGCGTATATAGGCTGAAACATGAAAGGAAGCGAATATATGCAACTTGCCACGACCAGCCCCGTGAAGTTGAAAACAAGCCTGACGTCAAAAACGCTCTCAAAAAATTTACCGATAGGCGAATAGGGTGAAAGAAATATGAGCAGATAAAAGCCTAAAACGCTAGGCGGTAGCACGAGTGGCAAAGAGATGACAGCCTCGATGACTGGCTTGCCCCAAAAATCCCTGCGCGACATCGCATAAGCCAAAGCAAGCGCTACGAAAAATAGTATGGCGCTTGAAACCAAAGAGAGCTTTAAAGATAGATAAAACGGCGAGAAATCTATATCAAACATGGCTTGCTCTCATCGTTTGCGGGTAAATCCCATTTAAATTTACGTCCGATCTAGCGTGCATTTTCGCCCTCTATCTTTTGCAAATTTACATTAAAGGCCTTTGCACTCACGGTGACGATATCGCCCGCCTTTAGCCCGGCCGCTTCGTCGCAGCTTAGCACTATCTCGCAAAGCTGCTGGCCCACGAGCACGAGCGCTACAAATATCGCGTCGCAGCGTTTTATCTCTAAAATTTTGCCGTTAAATGCAAATTTTTGAGAGCCGGACTGCTTTAAAAACACCTCCGCAGGGCTCGCCGCGGTGCTTACCTTACCGCCATCAAGCACGAAAACTTTCGAGCAAAGCTTATAGATCTCGCCCACATCGTGACTGACGAGCACTACGCTCATCTTGAATTCGGCGTGAAGCGCTTGCAAATAATCTTGCAGCTTACCTCTCATGTCGTTATCAAGAGCACTTAGCGGCTCGTCAAGCAGTAAAATTTCAGGCCGTCTCATCAGCGCACGAGCGAGCGCGACACGCTGTTTTTGACCGCCGGATAGCTTTGAGATACGCGCGTCTTTTAGGCTACCTAACTCGCACATGGCTAAAAGCTTATCCGCAAGCTGCTTGTCTTTGTTTGCAAAGAGTAAATTTTCAAGCACGTTCATATTTTCAAACAGGGCGTAATCCTGAAACAAAAACCCGATATTTCGCTTTTGTGCCGGTAAATTTACGTTTTCGTCGAAAAAGACTCGCTCGCCGACCTTGATGCGTCCGCTATCTGGCGTTTCAAAGCCGGCCAGCAAGCGCAAGATGGTCGTTTTGCCGCCACCGCTCTTACCGTAAAGCGCGACGAATTCACCGCGATTTATCTGTAAATTCGCATCGAGGACGAATCTCCCGCTAGCGCCGCTGAGCTCTTTTTTGCACGAAATTTCAATCATCGATGCCGCTTATGTGGACGCAGGTCGATTTGACATAGGCAAAGACGCTGTCGCCCTCGTTTAAATTCAGCTCATTGCAAGAAAGGCTGGAGATTATGCTCTCAAACTCGAACTGAGCGAATTTCAGATGAATAACACTTAAAATTTCGCCCTTTGAAATTTTAAGTATTTTGCATGGAAGTTCATTGCGTATCGAGCAGTTTTGAAGCTTTGAAGTAGCGATTATCACATCGGAGCTTTTGAAATTTAGCCTGACGTTAAGACCCTCGCGCAAATGGCTGTGATCGCCAAGGGCTAGCATATAGATGACGGCATCGGTGCCTGAAATTTGAAATTTATAGCAACCGACGCCATCACGCTCAAGTATCTGTAAAATTTGCGCTTTTATCATTTAGCCGGGACGTTGTAGCCAAATTTTTTGAAAATTTCCCTACCTTTATCACCCAAAACGAAGTCGTAAAATGCCTTTGCTTCCGCGTTATTTTCGGCGCGTTTAGTTATCACGATACCTTGATCGATCGGAGTGTAGAGCTTTGGATCTACAAATGCGTAGTTCACGCCCTCTTTGTATTTTGACATTTTCTCGTCAAACAGCGCACTAGCCGCGATAAATCCGACATCAGCAGCGCTTAGAGCCTGAGAGAGGGTCTCTGAAATTTTTTGTGCATAGACGATATGTTTTTCGACTTTATCGAACAATTTCGCGTTTTTGAGCGCTTCGATACTTGCCTTGCCGTAAGGTGCGGTCTCAGGATTTGCTATCGAGATGGATTTTAGCCCCACGACTACGTTTAGTCCTTTTTTGAAGTCGATATTTCTGATAGAAAACATCGCAAGCGCGCCTTGTGCATAAACTACCGGCTTGGTCGCTGCAAATCCGCTGTCATATACCTTTTGAGTAAAGCCCATATCAGCAGCCATGAAAATATCAGCAGGCGCGCCATTTTGTATCTGCGTAGTGAGGCCGCCGCTCGCGCCAAGTGTCACATTTACCTTTGTTTGCGGGCTGACTTTGGCAAATTCGCTGATGAGCTCAGGGAAAGCGTATGTCGTATTTGCAGCCGCATAGACTGTTATATCCCCCGCAAATGCGCTGATAGCAAACGTTATACTCGCAACTATTGAAGAAAGAAATTTTTTCATTTACACTCCTATTATGATTTGTGATGATTTTACTACCGCCGTCAGCTCGTCGCCGACGCCTATTTGCATGTCCATAGCGCTATCTTTTGTGATTATAGCGGTCAGGGTCTGTTCGTCGCTTAGCTTCATCGTTATCTCGGCGCTAACCGCCCCTATTTTGGCCTCTATGACCTTGCCTTTTAGCTGATTTCGCGTGCTGAGATTAAGCTTCTCGTCGCCTTTTACCAGGATGACAGCCGGGGCTTTGAATATAAAGACGACCTTTTTGCCGACCTTTAGGGCTAAATTTTTCTCGCTTTCGACCGTGATAGTCGCGCTTAGAGTGCTGCCGTTGCTAAGGCGAGCGATGACTTCGGTATTCACCGCGCCTGAGTTTATATGCGTTATCTCGCAGCATAGCTGGTTGCGAGCGCTTAAATTCATACTCATGCGCTGTAAATTCACGATATCTATATCGTTAAAATCGACCTTCTCGCAGATCCTTTGTAAAAAATCTTTCTGCGCTTCAAGTATCGCATCGTAAATTTCGATCATCTTTTCGCCGTATTCGCTTAGCTCCGAGCCGCTATTTTTCTTGTTTCCGTCCGCGCGAACTATGAGAGGCTTGTGGCTTTTGTTGTTAAGAGTATCGAGACTGTCCCACGCATTTTTATACGAGATGCCTACAAAATCGGCCGCCTTGGTTATACTTTTTGTCTTTTTTACCGCTTTAAGAAGCTGTATATGCTTTGCTAAAACTTGTGTATCTTCGCTCAAAAACAGCTCTAAATTTACGTCCGCTTTCACCTTTTTCCTTTCTATATAATAATTTAATTTCGTAAGTATAGCTCATGCTATATATTAATTTACTTAAAATTTCAAATAAAGTGTTTTAATTCTTTTAAAGTTTCAAAAGGATAAAATCTAGACTAATTTTTAAAATTTTAGGCTATTATAGGACATTTTATGAGAATTTTGCTGGCTATTTTCTTTAGCACGCTACTAGCTTTTGCAAACCCTAGCACAAACGAAGCGGACGAATTCGATGTGGAATTTGACGCTAAAGCCAACACTTTTGACCCGCTAAGCGGCTACAACCGCGTGATGACGAATGTGAACGATTTTATATATTCAAACATGCTCACTCCTGCCGCCAAGGGCTACGCCTACGTAGTTCCAGAGCCCGCGCGCACCGCGATCTCAAACTTTTTTGACAATCTCATGTTCCCTATCCGCTTCGTAAATAACGTGTTGCAGCTTAAATTTCAAAATGCAGGCGAGGAGACGCTGAGATTTCTTGCAAATACGATAATCGGCTTTGGCGGACTGACCGACGGCGCAAAATACTACGGACTAAAAGAGTATGACGAGGATCTGGGGCAGACATTAGGATACTGGGGCGTAGGTAACGGCTTTCATATCGTTTGGCCGATATTAGGACCTTCAAATTTAAGAGATACTGCGGGCATGGTGGGAGATTATTTCGCAAATCCTATCAGCTATGTAAAGCCAAGAGAGCTATCCATCGGCATAGGCGCGTTTAAATACCTAAACGACTTCTCGCACGATCCGACGGCATACGATAAGCTAAAAAAAGATGCGGTCGATCTTTATCCGTTTCTACGCGACGGCTACGAGCAAAGACGCAACCATCTAATCAAGGAATGAATATGAAAATTTTAAAAATTTTACTTGCCGCAGCGCTATTTGCGTGTAGCCTTTGGGCGGTCTCTGAAAACGAGATCAAGCAAGAGGTGACTAAGCGCACGGACGAAGCCATCAAGGTGCTAAAAGATGCAAATTTAGACAACGCGACAAAGAGCAAGGCGCTGTTTGCGATATTCGATCCATTATTTGACTTTAAACAAATGGCTAAAATCAGCCTTGGCAAGCGCTACAACAGCCTAAGTGCCAGCGAGCAAAAGCAGTTTGACGAGGCTTTCGAGCAAAAGCTAAAAAGTTCATACATCGATAAGCTACTTAGCTACACCAATCAAGAAATAATCATAAAAGACGCGAGCAAACCTCAGCCAAATCGCTACTGGCTAAATTCCGAGCTCATAAGCGAGGGCAAGCCTTATGAGTTTGTCTATAAATTTTACGACGCGAAGGAGCGCGGCTGGCTGATATACGATCTTGACATCATAGGCGTGAGCATCATCCAGACATACCGCAGTCAGTTCGCCGACTTGCTTGACAACACCGACTTTGCGACGCTGATAGCAAAGCTAAATCAAACGACCCTACCAAATCAAGGCGACAAATAGCCCTTGATGCGCGCTATCTTTAAATTTATCCTGACCTTTGACAAGCTCATCATCGCGCTTGTCTTGGCACTAAGTGCGCTATTTGGCTACTTTAGCACGAAGCTTAGCATAGACGCCTCGGCGGAAACGCTCCTGCTGGAACACGACCCGGACCTTGAGGCCTGGCGCGAAATTTCAAAACGCTACATCTCACCGACCTATCTTGTGGTGACCTACACGCCCAAAAATGGCGATCTGTTAGCTAACGAGAGCCTTGATCTCATCAAAAATTTAAGCGACGAACTAGCCAAAAACGATATGGTGCAAAACGTCCTTTCTATCCTGAACGTCCCGCTCCTTGAGAGCGTAGATGGCGGGCTGACGGGCATTTTCAAACATACTCCTACGCTGATGGATGCGGATATAAACAAAAGCAAGGCAAGGGAGGAATTCGCTCGTAGCCCGCTTTATAGCGGCAACCTCGTCAGTAAGGACCTAAAAACCACAGCCATCGTGCTAAATTTAAAGGGTGACGAGAAATTTAACGAGCTTTTAAACGAGCGAAACGAGCTTAGCCTAAAAGAGCAAAACGGCACCATAAGCGTAGCCGAAAATGTGAAATTTGAGGAGGTGAAGGCCGAGTTCAAGCGCTACCGAGACGAGCTAAGGATCAAGGAGCATGAAAATTTAGAGCGCATAAAAGCCAGCATCGCGAAATTCAACAGCCAAAACAGCTTATTCCTGGGCGGCGCAAATATGATAGCCGATGATATGATAAGCTTTGTCAAAAGCGATCTTTACATTTACGGTATCAGTGTTTTGCTACTACTTGGCTTTAGCTTGTGGCTATTTTTCAGGCAGATACGCTGGATAGTACTGCCGATATTCATCTGCGCGGTGAGCGTAGTTTTTACGACCGGGATATTTGGGCTCTTTGGCTGGGAGGTAACGGTGATCAGCTCAAACTACATCGCCCTGCAGCTCATCATCACCATCTCCACGGTCATCCACCTCATCGTAAGCTACCGAGAATTTTACATAAAGCACCCAAAATACAGTCAAAAGCAGCTCGTCTATCTCACGATGTGCGATAAATTCAGCCCATCTTTTTGGGCGATATTTACGACGATCATCGGCTTTAGCTCGCTAGTGACCGCTGACATCAAGCCCGTCATAATGCTAGGCGTGATGATGAGCTCGGGTATCGCGGTATCGCTTGTGCTCGCGTTTTTATTGTTTGGCTCGATAGTTGTGAATTTAAGTAAAATTCCGCCTGTGAGGACGTTTGAAAACAAATTCCACTTTACCAAGCAATGCGCCGCTATCGCCATAAATTCGCGTAAATTTGTCTACGGCGTCTGCGTTTTGGTCGTAGTTTTCGGGCTTTATGGTATCAGCAAACTAAAGGTCGAAAACAGCTTCATCGGCTACTTCAAAGAAGACACGCAGATCCGCCAAGGCATGCAGATCATAGACACCAAGCTAGGTGGCACGATCCCGGTAGACATCATCGTGACCTTTAAGGATAGCGCGCGGGCAAAAGACGATGGCGGGCAAAAGGACGAATTTGAAAGTGAATTCGACGCGGATGCAAACGACGCTAAGTATTGGTTTAATAGCTACCACATGCGTGTAGCGGAGAAGGTCCACGACCATCTAAAAAAGCAAAATTTCATCGGCAACGTAAGCTCGCTGGGCACTCTCATCAAAGTCATGAAAGAGCTAAACAACGGCGAAGTCGATGATTTCCTACTCGCGGCGATGTATGAGAAACTGCCGCAAAACTACAAAAATATACTCCTGACCCCTTACGTGAGCGTAGAAAACAACCAGCTACGATTTAGCATGCGCATCATCGACAGCGATAAAAATTTACGCCGCAACGAGTTTTTAAAAGAGCTCAAAGCCGGCGTAGAGGAGATCAGTAAAAACGACGATGTAAAGGTCGAAACGGTCGGCATGATGGTGCTTTACAACAACATGCTTCAAAATTTGCTAAGCTCGCAGGTCGATACTTTCGGGCTGACCGTGCTCATGCTATTTGTCGTATTTTGCTTTATATTTAAAAGTATCAAGCTAGCCACGATCGCCATCGTCTCAAACATCATCCCGCTTTGCACGCTATTTGGCGTGATGGGCGTCTTTGGCATACCGCTTGATGTCATGAGTATCACGATCGCAGCCATCAGTATCGGCATCGGCGTCGATGACATCATCCACTACATACACCGCTTCCGCGAGGAGCGCCTCACAAAAGGCGTAGTAGAGAGCATAAAAGCCAGCCACGCTAGCATCGGATACGCGATGTATTACACCTCGTTCACGATATTTTTGGGCTTTAGCGTGATGATAACGAGCAACTTCATACCGACTATTTATTTTGGACTTTTGACCGATCTGGTAATGGTATTCATGCTGCTTGGCGCACTCATAATACTGCCAAGCCTCATCATAAGCTTTGTGAAAAAGTGAAATAAAATTTGGCTCTGTTATAAGCCTTAAACTAACGCTTCGCAAATCTTATTCGCTCCGCAAGGCGCCGAACATATAGCACGATTTTTGCGGTCAGTCTTACGACTTCCCTAAAAATCGGCGGCGATAGCGTCGTTTCATAAGATTTGGCTACGCTCAAACATTTAAAATTTTAAAAATCAACTTTATTATAACAAAGCCAAATTTCATTTCATTATCTTTAAAAACGAATAAACATCAGCTACGCCGTCGATGTGCTTAGCGTACCATATAGCGTGCTTTTCTTGCTCGATGCTATCCACGACTCCGCTAAATACGACATCGCAGCCCACGATACTGACCCTGACATTCGTGCCCTCGACGATGCTGTCTTTAAATAAATTTTGCTTCAAATCGGTTAAAATTTTAAGGCTATCGCAGGGATAGTCCTGCTTTTTTATCTGCAAATACGTATAAATTTTGCGCACACCGTCCGTATCTTTGGCGAGTTCTACGAGCTTATCTTGCATACTCATATCATCTACGAGCCCGATGAGATAGACATCACCGTAAAAGCACTCGATCTCGATGTCAAGGTTGCTAAGCCCTTTTGAAAAGAAAATTTTGCTTCGTAGTTTGCTCTGGATAAATTTATCTCGCGTGATAGAGTAGATGCCGCGCTGATCGCGCGAGATCGAGTAGGCGTCGTAGACGTTAAGCGGTGCGGTAGCCGGGGTGAGCAGAGCCGAGCAGCCAGAGAGTGACAATATCAAAACCATAGCGACAACGGCCCTTAAAATGGTAAGATCCTTATGAATTTTGCTCGAATTATAGCATTTTTAAGCCATGCTTTGGGCTCGGGGCGGCTATTTTTATTAAAATTTTAAATTTAATAAAAATTTGAAGTAAAATTTACATAAAATTTGTTAAAATACGCTCACTTGCGGAGGATAAAGTGATCTGGTGGCGCTCACGGACTTCAAATCCGATGGCGGGGCGGTTGACCGTCTTGCGGGGAGTTCGATTCTCTCATCCTCTCGCCAAAATTTCGACTAATACATTAAATTTATAAAGTAGACTAGCCAAAGCTAGCCTACTCATATTTTAAAATTTGATCTCCCATGTAAATTTGAAGTTTCTGCCAGGAGCGTAAAATCTTTTGATACCAGCACCAGTATTTTGATCTATTAGATTTGTCGTTCCAAAACCACGTATCGATCTTGCACTATCCCAAGTCATATATTTTTGATCAGTTATATTGTAAAGCCCAAAACTAAATGCAAAATTTTTAGCCGGTCTTGCATAGGCTATCAGGTCAAAAACGGTGTAGTTTCCGCTCCTCCATGCCATCTTGCTATCTGTTACAGGTTTACCTTTTATCATTTTGCCGGGGACTAAATTACCACTATCAGGGTCTATGTGCTCCATTTGATCCTTCCAATACATATTGTAGGTATCTTCTGCCTTTTTTTCTCCGACATCCGTTATATAAAAGTCTATACCATATTTATCACCCGGTGTTGAGTAGCCTAGCGTATACACAGAGGTCGTAGGCTGAATAGCATTCATAGGGATACTTCCGTCCATTCTACCCTTTTGATGAGTAAATTTATATCCTATCCTAAAGCCCTCAAGCGACGAAAAAGCATCTCCTAATTCTACACGAGAGCTTATCTCAAAACCATTAACTTTAGCGCTATCTCTATTTATATTTTGCCAAAAAGGATACTGTAAAGCACTTCCAACCTCAACGGCTTTCATCCTTAAAAATACCAAATCTATAAAATTTTCATAATCCGTTTTAAAAACATTAAATGATATAAAACTTTGATTTTTATAAAAAGTGAGTGCAGCCTCTTTGGTCTTAGCTATCTCAGCCTTTAAATTTGTATTTGGTGCAATAGAAAAGCTAGGATGCTTAAACGTCATATACATCTCATCTGATGTAGGCGCACGAAAGCCCTTTGAGTATTTAACTTGAAATCTCATAAACGATAATGGATCTAAATTTAATCCAAAGATATAAGAATCACTTTTAAATTCCTTATTCTGCAACAATATATCCAAATTTTGTCTAATATTTTCATTCATACAATCTGTATTATATCCGCAAGTAGCCCCCGGACCGTAAGCATTACCAGGAAGAGGAACAAAGATACCGGCAATCAATCCTTTTGGTACTGGAACGCTCGTATCATATTTTGGGACATGCTTTACTTTGTCATATCTATAATTTAAATCAAATCCCAGCCAATCAGTAAGCTTTAGATTGTCTCCAACAAAAAATGCCGTTGTTTTAGTCTCAACAGGGATGAGATATGTCTGCTTTGCATTAGTATTACTTTTTGAGCTATAAGCTCTAGGGTACCAATCTGGATGCAAAACGTAACCATTTGCATCAGCATTGGGGTTGCTCGGATCAAACTTATATCCATAAAATTTATCCGCCCACCATTTTTCATTTGCCCCCTTAAAGCCATCTTGATCTACCATACTTTTTTTAGTTTTTTCAAAAAGTGCACCATATTTTACAGAATGTTCCATGCCTAAAAGTTCGAATTCTTTTTCAAAATTTATATCAAATTGTTTCGTATCTGTATTGAGATCCCTATCGTGATATTGATCTTCTACATAACCGGCCGATTTTGGTCTCGCGATTCTTAAATCTTCTATATCTCCATTTGGGTCTAACTCTCTTTTTACTCGTCCATATTTTGTGCCATCTGGTGCGGTCAATATCTCTATGTCTCTATCTACATAATCGTGATGATATTGTCCAAAGCCATCTTCATATACTCTAGAAACTCTAAATTTTTTAGTGCAATCTACTTTTGAGCAGTTTAAAAACATATAATTGACTTCACCACCATTATCTTGCCAAACTACCTTATTGCCATTACTATCCTTAAAAACTCTACTATCAGATAGCCATTCATTGGTATCAGATTCGGGCGTAAGCTCTTTGCCATTTTTATCTACTATCTTATACACTCCTGCATCTTTATCATATACCATATTTAGTCCTGATGGGTTTCTTACGTTATTGCACCCGTCATTATTGCAGTATTCGTCCGTCCTTGCTTTATTTTTTATCTTTTGAGTTGAGTAAGAAATTTTAAAACTATCCCAAAACGGGGTCTCTACAAAATTTTCATAAGCGACTTGGATATTTTTCCTAGTGGATTTATCATTAGTAAGTCTCTCGCCTAACGCAGTATCTTGCAAAGAGTAGCTATATGAACGAAGTGCATACGATAGGTCCTCTCCATTTGATTTAAGAGTGGAGTCATCATGCATAACGCTAAACCTATGCTCATCGCTCGGCTGAAAACCAACCTTTACCATAGTACTTTTTCTTTGTATATTATAAGGATCGGCTTTCTCGCGAGTTCTACCTACATGAGTCCTATCCTCGTCACCATTGTAAATATCGTAAAAATAGTTTTTTGTCTCGTGTCCATCTCTTAATGTATTTACAATCAATATATCAAACCATTTGAGCCTAGCAGCGGCTGTAATAGACCTAAAATTTTGACTATCTCTACTTTGGTAACCATTTTTAAAACCAAAATACCAGTTCTTATCTATCAGATAATCCCTAGCATCCTTTGTCTCAAACATCACAGAGCCACCAAGTGCACCTGAGCCAGTTTTCATAGAGTCGGCTCCTTTTGTTATGGTAGCCATTTTGACGTTTTCCATCTCTACGCTATTGCGAGTATTATTAAAATTTCCGTATCCCTCAAAAAGCTCCTTAAATCCAGTAGATGATAATGTCTCGGCCTGGCGCAAACCATCTATCATGATAGCTACACGATTTTCATCTACGCCGCGTATAGCATATCCACTATTACCAAATCTTCCCCCTTCTACTACCGTTACGCCTGTTTCGTACTTTACCAAATCTTTACTATCGCTTACTTGTTGCCTTTCAAGCGTCTCAGCACTTTTCTTAGTCTCCCCGACCTTTTTGGTCTTCACATCGTCATCAGGCGTCGTGCCGATAACTTCGATACTATCTAGCTTTACATCCTTTTCGTCTGCTGCGAATAACCCTCCTGTGTTTAGAATCAGTAAAGCAATCAAAGACAACTTTAATCTGTTGCCACTCATAAAAACTCCTTGAATTTATTAAAAATTTTGATTACACGATATATAGCAATTTATATAATCTTTATCAATTTTTGAGCGTATTTTAAAATGAAAATTATTAAAACTTTATTAAAAATAAAAAAAATTGATTAGTTTTGGATAAATAAATTATTATAAATTACGAAAGGATCGGTAGTATCGATGATCAAAATTTCACACGCGGGTTGATGTTTAGCTCGTTATGCTTCACAAACTCGCCTTTTAGGTATTTCTCGCGGCCCGCGCGTGCTATCATCGCGGCATTATCGGAGCAAAATTCAAGCGGAGCTAAAAGTAGCTCGCAGCCGCTTTCAAGACATAGCCGCTCTATACGAGAGCGTAAATTCAGGTTCGCACTCGCTCCGCCCACGATACCAAAACGCTTGAATGAACGCTCTTTGAAAATTTTAGCCAGCTTATCCATGATGTGCGCGCAAGCTGCATTTTCAAAGGCATAACAGATGTCCGCCATATCGTCGTTTGAGAGCCTTTTATCCGATGTATCGCAGCCTAGCCTTTCTATCTCGAGTCTCACTTGGTTTTTAAGCCCGGAAAAACTATACTCCAGCCGTTTATCGTGCAAAAGCGGGATCGTAAATTTAAACCTCTGCTTGTCTTTGCATTGCCGCGCTAAATTTTGCACCGCCGCGCCGCCAGGGTAGCCAAGCTGTATCATCTTAGCCACCTTATCAAAGCTCTCGCCAAAGCTATCGTCGCTAGTGCCGGCAAGTAGTGAAATTTTACCCGCCGTATCGATGTCAAGCACCATCGTGTGTCCGCCGCTTACCAACAAGACGCCAAGTGGAAATCTCGCCTCGCAGTCCAAAAACAGCGAATAGATATGCCCCACCAGATGATTTACGGCGATGAGCGGCACATTTAGCGCCACACTAAGCGCCTTTGCCATACTCACGCCTCCTATCAGGCTCACGCTAAGCCCGGGCTCGTTCGTAACGGCGATAGCCTTTATGTCTTTAAATTTTGGCTTTATCTCTTCAAGCAGTGCCGGCAGCGCCCTGGTATGAAGCCTCGCGGCAAGCTCGGGCACGACACCGCCAAAGGGGCTGTGCTCGCTTTCTTGAGAGATCTTTTTGTGATAAAGTAGCTTTAAATTTTTGATATCGAAAAGCGCGACCGAGCTATCGTCGCAGCTACTTTCTATGCCAAGTATCATTTAAACTCCACCAAGATCATGCCGGCAAATTTATCGGCGCCGCCATCGTTTCGGTAAAATTCCACTCGGTAGACCCTGTTATCTTTATCGACAGCGTAAGAGCCGCTCATTTGCTTTTTAGCTATCTCCTCGCCCGCTTCGTCGCCGCTCTTGTCGCTGTATCCGATGATATTTACGCGCACGCCCGGGATCTTTAAAATTTTAAAGCTGTTTTTGAGCGAAATTTTATCCCCGCTTTTGGCTGAAATTTGCTTACCGTCAGCGACCAGTGCGATATCTTTTAAAACTGGCGCATACTCGAAATACTGCGGGTTTAGCTTTGTTACGAAGCGGTTTCCATACTGCACCTTGTAGCCGTTACCGTCTTTTAAAACGGCGATGAGAGGGTTTGACGAGCTATATTTTAGCTCGCCTTTTTTGAGCGGGATGAAATTTAGACTGCCTTTTAGATTGTGGATATTCAGCACGAAAGCATCGTCAAAAAGGCTCAAGCGGATCTCTTTTTCTATCGCTTTTTTCACCTCTTTTACGTTCAGCGCGAAAGGGCGAGTGAATTCTATCCCCGCTACGCGCATGTATTCCTCGATAGCCAGCAGATGATAGTAGGTGCGCTGCTCGGCGTTTAAATTTTTACTCGCTTCGTTTGCAAATGCCGACTTGCCCTGTGTCACGGCGTAATATGTGAGGCTCTTTAACATCTCTTTATCACCAAGTGCGGTGTGTGTGTTTTTGATGTGATAAGCATGCTTGGCGTCAAGCAAATGAGCGTTTATGACGTCTCTCACCCTAGCCGCTACGCCCTCTAAATTTTCATATCTGGCGCCTTTTAGGCTGCTTTGATCGATTATGCAGGTGTTGCCCCATTTATCAGGATTTTCGTCCTTATTTATAAACGTATCGCGGTAATAGCCGCTGCCATCGTGTAAATTTAAGATGATAGATACGTTTTTGTCCGTTATCACGTCTTTGATGCGCATTACCGCGTCATAGTCGGGATCGCCCCTGTCGATGTGCGCAAATTTACGGTTCATGTCGCCTTTGGTGCCGCGGCTTCGCTGGATGATGCTTGGGAAATTTAGATTTGGCACGACCCAAAGGCTGCCTTTTGTGATGTTGTAGTCCGTCGCCACGATAGAAGCGGCGAGAAATCCTCCCGGCTCATCGCCTTGTATGCCGCCTATCAAAAGCATCGTATTATCGCTTGGCACGCCCTTTTTGATGAGCACGTATTCTAAATTTTTACCTTGTAAAAAGGCGCAAAACAGCGCCAAAACAGCCAAAATTTTTAAAATTTTCACCCTATCCCCCATTTACGGCTAGTAGCCCTCGTAATGCCTGCTCTTTGGCAAGAATAAATTTAACACTATGCCAGTGATCGCGCCAAGTCCGATACCAGTAAAGCTCACCACGCCAAAATCAAGCACCATACCGCCTATGGCAAAGACAAAGATGAGCGCGACGATGATCATATTTCTAGGATCGGCCAGATCGACTTTGTTTTTTATCAACGTCTCCATGCCTACGCTTGCGATTATGCCAAAAAGTAGCAACATGATACCGCCGATGACTGGGGCCGGGATAGTAGAGAGCGCAGCTCCTAGCTTACCGACAAAGGCGAGCACGATAGCCGTTATCGATGTCCATGTCATGATCGCCGGATTATAGGCTTTCGTTATGCTGACAGCGCCCGTTACCTCCGAGTATGTCGTATTTGGCGGGCCTCCGAAAAAGGCAGCCAGCGATGTCGCCAGCCCGTCGCCAAGCAGCGTGTTTTTAAGCCCCGGGTTTTTGAGGAAATTTTCCTTCGTTACGTTTGAGATAGCTAGCATATCGCCGATATGCTCGATAGCAGGGGCGATCGCGATAGGTATCATGTAAAGGATCGCGTCCAGCTCGAAGCTTGGGGCGCTGAAATTTGGCAGCTTAAACCAAGCCGCCTCAATGATCGGGGCGAAATTTACCATACCGAAAAAATAAGCCGCCACATAGCCCACGAGTATGCCGCAAAGTATCGGCACCAGGCGCAAGATACCGCGTCCTATCATCATCACGATTATCGTGGCTACTAACGAGATGCCCGCTACTATGAGCGCCTCGGTCTGAGTATAGGCGCTTTGGCCTTTACCCATCGCCATATTCACGGCTGCTGGCGAGAGGATGAGGCCTATGGTCATTATCACGGGGCCCACAACTACGGGCGGTAAAATTTTATGCAAAAAGCCCTCGCCGCGAAAGCGCACGACAAAGCTTAGCATCACGTAAAAAAGCCCGGCAAACACCACGCCACCCATGGTGGCAGCTACGCCCCACTCCTTTATGCTAAAAGTCATCGGCGCGATAAATGCAAACGAGCTCGCCAAAAATATCGGCGGAACGTTCTTGCGCGTTATTATCTGAAAAAGCAGCGTACCAAGACCCGCCGTAAAAAGCGCTACGTTCGCGTCAAGCCCCGTTAGTATCGGCACCAACACGAGCGCGCCAAACGCCACGAACAAAAACTGAACGCCGATGATGCTATCTTTTAGACTAAAATGATAGCCCTCATATTTTTGCATTTAGTCCCCTTTTTGTAAAATTTCTAACCTCTGCGTCGATCGCAAAAATTTCATCTTTTGTATCTATTTTCACATCGGCAAATCTCTTCGCCGCAGCCAAAACGATACGCGAAATATCCAAAAACCTGCACTCGCCCTTTAAAAACGCAAACACTCCGACCTCGTTTGCGGCATTTATCACCACGCCAAGATCGGGGCGCTCTAAGACCTGCTCCTTTAGCGAAAAGATCGGATATTTTTTTAAATTTATCTTGTGAAATTTTATGTCTTTAAGAGCCAGCAGATCAGCATGCGCTACGACATTTTCGCTCACGTTTTCAAGCACGGCGTGCGCGATGGCCAGCTTCATATCAGCACGCGAGATATGCGCGGTGCAAGAGCCGTCCATAAACTCCACCAAGGCATGCACCATCGACGTAGGCTCGATGAGAGCGTCGATCCTACTCGTGCCGTAAAGCCAGAAGGCCTCCATGACTTCAAAGAGTTTATTCGCCATCGTGGCGCTATCTATCGTGATCTTTGCGCCCATGCTCCAGTTTGGATGTTTCAAAGCATCACTTGGCGTGACTTTGGCTAAATTTTTCATCGGCGTGCGGTAAAACGCCCCGCCGCTTGCGGTGATGATGAGGCGGTTTGGTGCGGTGCGGTTTTGCAGTAAAAATTTAAGCCCGAAATGCTCGCTGTCGATAGGTGAAATTTTGGCTGTATCCAGGAATTTACCGCCTGCGACCAGGCTTTCTTTATTTGCCAGCGCCAGGCTTTTGCCAAGCTCTTGCGTCTTTAGACTGGGTGCGAGCCCTGCAAATCCCACGATAGCATTTACCACCTTTTGGCTCTGGCAGGCTTCAAGCATCTCAAGTAGACCCTTTGCGCCTACAAAAATTTGAGATTTTTTTAAAATTTTGACCTCGCTAGCCAGGCTTTCATCTGCTACACAGACGAATTTAGGCCTAAATCTAGCAATCTGCTCGTTTAAAAGAGCGATATTTTTAGCGCAGCTTAGCGCCTCGACGCTTACGCCGTGACGAGAGCAAATTTCAAGAGTGTTCGTACCGATAGAGCCTGTAGAGCCTAGTATTACCACGAAAGCGCCCAAAGGAGTGCGACGACGCCAAATAGATATCCGTCTATCCTGTCAAGCATACCGCCATGTCCCGGGAAAAGCCCGCCACTGTCCTTGACCCCGCCGGCGCGCTTTAGATAGCTCTCGAAAAGATCGCCCCAAATGGCAAAAACGCAGACTAAAAAGCTAGTAAAGATGATCTGTAAAAAGCCGTCCATCACGAAGTTACCGCATACCGTGCCGACTATGGTACCGGCTATCACGCCGCCTGCGACGCCCTCTATAGTTTTGTTTGGAGAGCTTGGACTAAAGGGATGCTTGCCGACGGCCTTGCCGGTAAAATAAGCCGCAGTATCGCTGGCTGCGACGCTCAAAATGAGCCATACTAGATACCCCAAACCATACTCCGAATAAAGCATCCACATCATAAATATCGGCGTCGTCGGATAGATGAAAGGCAAAACGCTACTTAAACTCTGGCTCTTGACATGTGCCAGCACCGAGGCTACCAGCATGATAGCCAGCATCGCGATAAATATCGGGTTCGTAAAAAACGTAAGCGAATAAAAAACAAGCGCTATGAAAACTAGCTGCTTATGCTCGATACCGTAGAGCTTGAGCGCCTCGCAAAATGCAAAATAAAGCACGATGCCTAGCAGGACGAAATTTAAAATATAGCTGTTTATGAAAAATACTATCAAGACAGCCGCTAGCATAAGCACGCCCGTTACGATACGAGATGTCATCTTATCTCCTTGATTTGCCTAAAATTTAAGCGCATTATAGCATTTAAATTTTAAGAGGTTATTTATCAAATTTATACGAGCGAAATTTTCAAGCGAAGTTTCGTTTGCCCAAGCGTTTAAAATTTCAAAGGAGCGGGAATTTTGGCTCTGTTTTGACAAAGTATTGACGCCCTTAAACAAACGCTTCAATCTTATTTACTCCAGGAGCAACCTAGCACAGACGCGAACAAGGTTTCAAGGAAATCTTTTTGCTTCGCAAAAAACTACTCAGCCCCTGCGGACTTCCCTAATTTTTCGTTTCGTTGCACTCACGACTGCTAGCGAAAGTGCAGAGCAAGTAGCCGTTCCCCTGCTTGCGAGAGCAGCGAACGAAGTGAAGCTAAGCCTTAGCACGACTTTTCTGCTTCGCGTTGCTCGCAGCTTTTCAAGACGCTTCGTTGCACTCACAACTGCAAAGCAGAGCGTCACGAGCGATAGCGAAGTGAAAAATCGGCGGTGATAGCGTCGCTTCACAAGGTTTTTACAGGGACGCTGTTCGCATTCTCCTGCTTTGAAAGCCAAAAATCAATGAAATATTTTAATAGAGCCTTAAAATTTTAAAAATCAACACTTTGTCAAAATAGAGCCAAAATTTATATCTTTATATCAAGCACATGCCCCTCGTTAAGGCTCTCGTCCTCTTGCTGCTCGCTTTCGTAGCTCTCGTTTTGCTGGCTTTCTTGCTGTGAGCTTTGCTCGAAAGCTCCCGCCTCCTGCTCGCCCTTTTCTTTTTCATGCTGATTTTGCGGGTCTATTTTGTATGTCTCCTCAGCAGGGCGGATCTGCTTTATCTCGCCCTCTTGCTCGCCGGCAAGCTGCGTAGCCAGGGCCGCTTGCATGTCAAATCTGGCTTGATTGTTCGCTTGCACCTGCGAGACGACCGGCGCATTTTGGTTGATAAAAGTTGTATTTCCTATCGGTGTTACTGACATTTTGCACCTTTCATCGTTTGTTTATTATGATCGTCTTAAAATTGATATAGTTTACATTAGCGCCGCTTAGTATCTTCACGTTTTCGCGCTTCGTGTAGTCCACTTCGTAGCTTCCGGCACCTTTTACGCTAAATTCCACGCAGATCTTAGCGCCAAATCTAAGCACCTCTTCATCAAGCTTCGTTTTGTTCGTTTTTATGATGACATGCGCACTTGGAACGTCCTTCACATGCAGCCAAATATCGTCTTTTCTGGCATTTTTTAAAAGCTCGACATTGCCTTTTTCATTACGCCCTACTAAAATTTTAAAATCTTTCACATAAAAGCTCTGGACATTTTCGCTTTGAGATCTAGCCTCTTTTTCGCTCTGGCGACTTGGTCTTTTAGGGCTTAAAATTTCCAGCTCTCCGACGCTGCTCGCCTCTTGTAAAAGCGATCTTAGTCCGTTTAAAAATTCTATCTTTTGGCTTAAATTTTGCCCCTCTAGCTGCACGCCAAGCGCCTTTGCCCTAAGCCTTTTAGACTTGGCGTAAAAGTCGTTCGCACTATTTTTGGGTGTGTCTTCGAGGCTTAGATTTAAAATCTCACCGTCAAAATCCCTCAGCGTTATCTCGCGCTCGTAGCCCTTAAAATACGATAAATTCGCCAGCAAAAGCGAGCCTATATGCGCGTAATGTTCGCTTTGTTTAAGCAGCTCGTCCTTTTTTTCCAAAGAGCGTAAATTTTGCTCCAAGCTTTCAAGCTTTTTTTGCACGACAGCTAGTTTGATCGCCCTTAAATTCGCTAAATTTTGCTCATTTATCTTAGCAAATTCATCTTTTAAAAATTTATCAAAGTCCGTGATCTCTTGGCTTGGTTTTTCTTTTATCTCTATGGGCTCAAGCTCTTTTAAAGCCTCGCCCACTTCGATCTTGCGATAGCTGTTGTCGATGTGGCGCAGGGCTTCTAGGATGATGTCTTTTTCGTCCGTGATGATGGCGTTTGTGAAGCGACCGGTAAATTCCAGATAGAGCTTTGTGACGAGGCTCTTGTATGAGCCGCTTTGCGTGCAGGTAAATTTTAAAATTCTATTGTTTTTCAGGCACTCTACGCTTTGGATATGGGCGGAATTCAGCCGTTTTTTAAGGACGTTGTCAAATGGCGCTTGATAAATTTTAGTTTGCTTGAAATTTTCGTCTTTATATATCGCAGAGCCCGATTTTGCCAGGTCAAAAAAGATATCTTCGCGCTCAAATTCTATCAAGAGCAGCATATCGCCGACGCGTTTTATGCTGTTTATCTTTTTAAATTTCGATAAAAAGGCCGCTATCTGGATTAAATGCGCGTATTTCATAACCTTGCCCTTGCTAAATTTAGTGCCGTTTTAGATACACGGAGCAAAAATCATACCAAAAAAGGCGCACTAGATCGTATTTACCTTCATAAACGCCCAGTTCATCACGTTTTTGTGAGTTTTGTCACCGTGCTCAAAATACCGTTTAAGCCGCGTTTTTTCAGCGTCATTTAGCGTATCGTGCAGTCCCCATTCGACCTTTTTTATCAGCTCCTCGGCACTCTGTACGCTCTCACGGCAGCAGCTATTTATATAGCTTATTTCTGGATGATAGCCCATTTGAACCAGAACATTTATAACGTAGATAAAGTCCGGACGCGGCGCGACGTCTCGTTCTATGACGTCTAGAAGCTCGCTATCT
The DNA here is from genome assembly GCF_000287855.1 of Campylobacter sp. FOBRC14. Lineage (NCBI taxonomy): Bacteria > Pseudomonadati > Campylobacterota > Epsilonproteobacteria > Campylobacterales > Campylobacteraceae > Campylobacter > Campylobacter sp. FOBRC14. Next base: position 178,055 of record NZ_ALJJ01000016.1, read on the forward strand.
ACGAATGTCCCGCCCACTTTAAACGTGAGATAAAGCGCGCGGTTTGCCTTTGAGATGAGCCTAGCCAGCGTGGCGCGTATGTCGCTCACTTCAAGGCAGCGCGAGGCAAAGACGACGTCGGCTGGCTCGATGTCGCTCCAATCATCATCAAAGGATCTTTGTAGCGTCGTTACGTTCGTAAGCCCCAGATCTGCGGCATTTTCGCGGACAAATTTTAGCATCTGCTGCGAAAAATCGCACGCCACTACGCGCTGCACCCTTTGTGCGGCAAGACAGCTAAGCCCGCCAGGCCCGCACGCAAAGTCAAGCACAGAGCGCACGCCCGTAAAATCAACACGGCTTAAAAATTCCTTGATGTAGTCGCTTTGTAGGATGCCGTCGTTAAATTTAGCCGCCTTTGCGTCCCAGTCGGTCTTGGTCTTTGCGCCAAACGAGCTTCTTGCGCGCTGGGCTTTATAAAGCTCGTTAAAATCGATCTCGTCGAAGTTTGATTTTAAGATCATGGTTTTTCCTTTTTTTGATTTCAGGCGAGGCGGTTGCGAGCAAAACGCCACGAAATTTTACAAGCCGCGCCAAGACAGACGGCGAAGTATCGCGAGATGGATTAAAATGTTACGAAGTAAAAATAAGCAAGGCTAGGCAAATAGCCTGTCGCAGCGTGATTTTTACGAGTTCATTTTAAGACGCTCGCGAGACGAGCCGCACTCATAATTTATCTTCGTATTTTTCGTATTTTATCCCATAAATCTTATCGATATTTTCGGCATTTATGAGCCGTTCGCTCTCGCCAAAATCCAAAATTTTACCCTCCTTCAAAAACATCACCAAATTTGACACGAACCTCGCGTGGCGCGGATAGTGCGTCGTCTGCACGATCGTATAGCCCTCGTCCGCTAGCGAGCGGATCATTTCAAGCAGTCTGATTTGATTGCCAAAGTCAAGCCCGTTCGTGGGCTCGTCCATAAAGATGATCTTTGCGCCCTGCACCAGCGTGCGCGCGATGTAGGCAAGCTGCCGCTCGCCGCCGCTCACGCGCGTATATGGCTCGTTTTTTAGGCGTGCGATGCCCATTTTTGCCAGCGCCTCCTCCGCTAGAGCCTTGTCCGCCGCGCTAAAATTCGAAAACAGCGGCGTCCTGCAAAGCGCGCCCATCAGCACCACGTCAAACACGGTGTAGTCGTATGAGGGCTCGTGCGTCTGCGGGATGTAGGCGACCACACTAGCAAGCTCGTTTTTAGCGTATGTGCGCACGTCCTTGCCCAGGATCTTGACTTCGCCCTCAAATCTCAAAAAGCCAAGCATTATGCGAAGCAGCGTGCTTTTGCCGCTACCGTTTGCGCCCAAAATGCTTAGCGTATCACCCCGCCCCAGTCCAAAGCCGATACCGTCCAGCACCACGCGCTTTTTGTATGCAAAGCGTAAATTCTTAACTTCGATCAGCATACGTTAAAAACCCTTCTTTGCGCGGCGAAGCACTACGATAAACATCGGAATTCCAAAAAGCGAAGTGACGATACCGATCGGAATTTCAAAGGTAAAAATGAGCCGCGAAAAGTTGTCGCAAAACAGCAAAAATATCGCGCCGATCATCGCCGAGCTAACGAGCACGGCGCGGTTGTCCGCTCCGTAAGCAAAGCGCGCTATGTGCGGCACGATAAGCCCGATCCAGCCAATAATGCCCGCGATCGTCACGCTTAGTGCGCTCACAAATGTAGCCGTCAAGATGACAAAAATTTTGACTCGCCGCACGTCCACGCCCAGGCTTTTGGCCTCCTCCTCGCCAAGGCTTAGTGCGTTTAGGTATTTGCCGCTAAGTGCCAGCAGCAAAATGCCCGCCAACATCGGTAGAATCGAGATCTGCAAAAAGCTCTTTGAGGCAAAGCCAAGGCTTCCCATCAAAAAATATGTGATCGCGGGCAGCGTGTCATTGGGGTCGGCGGCGTATTTTAGCACGGAAAGCAGCGAGGTAAAAAGCGAGCCGCTGATAACGCCGCCAAGAACCAGCACGATGACGCTGCCGCTGCGCGAGTAAAGTGCCGAGACCGCAAGCGCGCAAACGACCGCCGCAAAGCCAAACGCAAAGGTGCTAAGCTGGATGAGCGTCTCGTTTAACCCGAAAAACATCCCGACCGCCGCGCCAAAGCCGGCACCTGATAGCACGCCAAGGATCGAGGGCGAGACGAGAGGATTCACAAACATCGCCTGATACGCCGCGCCCGAGATGGCAAGCGACGCGCCGATGAGCACGCAGGCGATGATGCGCGGTAGGCGAATCTCCATCACGAGCGTGTGGATGATCTTGTAGGCGTCCAAATTTTGCCCGCGCACTGCGGCGCCGAAGTAGTCGATATAGTCGCGCGCAGTGAAGCCGTATTTACCGAGCAGCAGCGAGCCAAAGACGCAAAGAGCGAGCAAAAATAGCAAAAATAAAAAGGAATTTTTACTCACCAAGTATCTTTTTCGCAGCGTTTTCGTCAAGGTCAATGTCCAAAAACAGCTTGTAAAATTCGCGAGTTTCTTTTACCATATCAAATTTAAACGCCTCGGGATAGGTCAAATTTATGAGCCATTTTAGCCCCAAAAAGCGCATGAACGAAGGCGGGCGGTCAAACCACGAAAATGGCTCGCGCGGGATATAAAACGCCTTTTTATTTTTGACTGCGCTTAATAGCTGCCATTTGGGGTCGGCGTAAATTTTATCAAAAAGCTCTTTTTCATAGATGAGAACGATGTCGGGATCGTATTTAACGAGCTGCTCGAAGCTGATTTTCACGCGCCCGAATGCCTTGGCATTGGGGTCTTCGCTGCACGTATGCACGTTTCGCGCGCCGCTTCGCTCGATGAGGGTCGCATGCCACGAGCCAGCGCACTCGGTCGATAGCCCGTCAGAGCCTTGTGCGTAGTAGATCCGCACGCGTTTTGCGCCGCTATTTTTGATATAGCTTTCCACTTTGCCGCTTAAATTTAGCGAGCTTTGCGCGTATTTTATTAGCTCGTTTGCGCGCGCTTCTTTGCCTAAAATTTTGCCCAAAACCTCAAAACTTTGCAGATAATCTTCCAGTCGCAAGGCGTTTAGATAAAGCATCGGTTTTTTTATCGAGCCAAAAACTTCGCTCATTTTTTTCGTGTTTTTGGAGCTTAAATTTACTAGGATGAGCTCGGGGTCGAGGCGCAAAAGCATCTCGACGTTTGGTATCTTGCCCTGCCCGAAAAAGCCGCCCACGACGGGCTGCTCACGCACATTTTGCTTGATGTATGGTCGCTCGTAGTCGTTCCACTCGAAATTTACGCCGCTGATCTTTTCGGGAGCGAGCGCATAAAGGATGTAAAGAAGCGGCGGCGAGCTCGCATACACGCGGCTTGGTACGCCTTTTAGTGCGGCAAAATCGCTGCTGTTTTCCTGAATGAATTTTGAAATTTCAGCTTCGCTCATGCCAAATGTAAGGTAGACGCAGCTCAAAAGACAAAGTATAAATTTTTTAAGCATTTTAGCTCCGTTATTATTTTGGGATATTTTGCTAAGCTTGAAAGAAGCGGCAAATTTAGGTATTGCTATATTACCCAAATTTGCCTAAATATTAGAATTTATATCGAATGTTCGAGAAAAATACTCGACCCTCTTCCGGGTAGCCCTCTCGGTACTCATAATTTCTATCAAATAGATTTGAAATGCCAGCGTCGATGCTTAAATTTTCGGTCGGTTTGTAGGTAAATTTAAGATTTGTCACGCCAAAGCCAGATGTTATATGATCTATATGTGTCGTCCTACTAGTAGGCACTCTAGACCACCTGCTTGAAGCAAGCTCTTGTGATGCATAAATGCTAAATTTAGGAATAATCTTAAAATCTGCATAAATAAAGCCTTTATGTTTTGGCAAATCATAAATTCGTTCATCCTTACTCTTATATTTTGCATTTATATATGAGTAATTTCCACCAAGCTCTATATTTTTAGTGGCAAAATACGCCGCACCGAATTCAAAGCCTTTATATTCGGAGGTATCTACGTTCTGAGATTGCTGCAAAGTCCTATTACCATATCTTACATCTACATTACCTATGGCATCTTTGACTTTTGAATAAAATACCGCACTTTCAAGCCTTAGTATATCTCCAAACGTCCTTTGATAGCCAAGCTCATAATGATGTGCTATCTCTGGTTTTAAAGCTGGATTTGGAACAAATCTTCTAAATCTTTCACTATATCTATCTTTCATGCTTGGAAAATAAGTCTTCTTCGCATAGCTCACGCTTAATTCATCATTGCCATCAAAACTGTGTTTTATAGCAGCTTGATAGTTAAATGCATGCTCTTTTTTGATGTCATCATCAAAATACTTTAGCTGCTTTCCGCCACCGGTTAATGGTTCAGTATAAATTCTGGCTGTTCGAGGATCCCTCACATCATAGCTGACACCAGCTATGAGCCTTGTCATATCGCTAAATCTATATGTATTTTCAAGACCAAAGGAGTATGACTTATCTTTCATTATCTCATCCGGGTCTCCATCATTTGCACCTTTATGTTTATCGTGCTTATAATTAGTAGCAAATTTCAAAGTATCATTATCTCCTATATCACCTCCGACTTCCACGCCAAAACCATATGCCGTATCTTTATAATTACTATTTGGATTACCTTTTATGGTTTTTTCCTTATTTGCGAAGTCATGTAAACCGTTTTTAAATGTATCGTGAAAAATTTTTGTATTTAGATATACAGCGCCAAAATCAGTATGCGACAAAAAATAAAGGCTCTCTCTATCCCATTTTGGCCAGTCCCAATACCTATCCCAGTTAGAAAAATTTCGATATCTGCCAACATAATACGGCTGCTCTTTTTCGCCTTTTTGATTGATGTAGCTGATGGCGTATTCGTCGGTATCGTTTGGAGTGAAGCCAAATTTGATGTTAAATTTCTTATCTCTTTGGACTGAATTTTCGCGCCTACCGCCGTCTTCGTTTTTATTTACGTCAGTCGTAAATTTATGCGAGAGCTGCTGTCCCATGTCCTCCATATAGCTGCCTCCAGCCTGCACGTAAAATAGCTCTTGCTTACTGCCGATGTTAAAGTCTATGTTGTTACCGTAAGTTTTAGCATTTTTACCCGTCTCAAAGCCATATCCTATGCTACCCTCAAGCTCTTTTGTCGGTTTTTTGGTGATCAAATTTATCGCTCCGCCCATAGTATTCATGCCGTAAAGCACAGAACTTGAGCCCTTTGAGATATCTATACGACTTAGATCAAACGTCGTAAATCGCCCAAAGTCTACGTTACCATCATACGGGATATAAACGGGGATACCATCGATAAAAAGCGGCACTCGGCGCGCGTCAAAACCGCGAACGTAGAAATTTTGCTCGACACGCGGGCCTTTTTTATCCACATACACGCCAGGCGTCATCTGCGCGACCTCGGATAGGCGCTTTATCTCGTTTCTTTGCATATCTTCTTGCGTGATGACGGCGACGTTGTTATCGCTACTCTTGCTGCCGTCTTTGTTTGCGATTATCTCGACCTCTCCTAGCTGGAAAACTTGTGCGTGAAGCGCCAGAGCCGCACTACATGCCATTAAAAGCGACTTTTTCATGAATTCCCCTTTAAAGTTTATTTTTTATATTGTTTATAAACGCCGTTAAGCGCTATACTTTTATATCTATATAAGAAAATAATTTTAATTGAGAAATATTTAAACTACACTTAAAGTTAAATCGTTAGGAAATATTTTATAAATTTTCATATTTCAAGCACTCAAAGCTTTGCTCGCTCCATCGCCTAAATAAGCAGTTATAGCAGCTGATCTCATAATCACAAACAAGCTCGTCTTCGTCGCTATCAAGCATGAAAAATTTACAATTTAAAGCAGAAAATTTAGCATCTTCGTATGCAAATTTCCCGTATAAAAAAGTGCCGCTCGCATCGAAATTCTCACCCATCAAAACCCCCGTAGCTCCTCTACATCAAGACTTCTAAATCTACCGTCTCTATCTTTTTTGACCAGCAAAACGGGTATGGAATTTTTGATCACAAGCTTTAAATTCCGCCCAAAAACGATCGTTTCGTCGTTTTTTATCTTATTAAAATTTTCATCCAAAATTTCACTTACATAGCCTAGATTTAAGAACTCTGCGGCCCTCATCTCATCTTGCGTCATCTTTATGCAGCCTCTTACTTTACCGTCGTTGCCGCCTAGTCTGAGCCCCAGTCCCGCCAGCGCTCCAATGACGCCGCGTCCACCATTTTTGAGCCCTTTTAGATAGACATTTTGCCTTTTTGCTTGCGAGTAGGCTTCGCTTTTGTCTAAATATTCGCTTTTGGCGCAGTAGCCAAAATTTATCAGCCCCGAAATATCGGCGATATCGCTTTTAAACGCCACTGCAATGCCAGGCTCGGCACTAGGAGCGCTTTTGGCGAGTAAAAATTCTTGTATGAATCTAACGACCTCATCTCGCTCAATATGACTCAGCACCGTGCTAAAGCACATAGAGCTGTTGTGTGAGGTGTAGTTTATGCGCTCGTCAAGCAACAGCTGATGACGGCTGATAAAGGAGCAAGGTGCAAAATTTTCATCTATAAATTTTACTATATTTTGAGCCAGCATACCTGTTGATCTTGGATATCCGATCTCATCTGTATCATCGATACAAACGTATATCTCCTCACGCATTTTTGTCCTTGTACCAAATATAAATAATTATATTTCATAAAATATAAAATAACGCATAAATATCATTTATATAATTTTAAATTTAAAAATAATATAATGATAACCATTTTTAAGATTTAAGGTGAAAAAATGAATAAAATAAACATAAGTTTAGCAGCTTCGGTGTTACTTTTGACGCAAATTTACGCCGCAGACGTGAAACTTGAAGGCGTGGAGGTCACGGAGAGTGCGGATGATGGCTACCGCGCGAAGACGAGCGAGGTCGGAAAGACGACGACGCCTATTTTAGAGATCCCACAAACTGTCAATGTCGTGACCCAGCAACAGTTAAAGGACAAAAAGCCTGAGACGCTGGCAGAAAGCCTACAAAACGTGAGTGGTATCAGCTACGGAAACACCACGGGCGGCATATTTGACGCGATCATAAAGCGCGGCTTTGGTGGCGGTAGAGACGGCTCGATCATGCGAAACGGCGTGCCAGCGACCGTGATGCACAGCTTTAATAAAAGCGTCGAAAGCGTGGAAGTGCTAAAAGGACCAGCGAGCCTACTTTACGGCGCGCAAGAGCCGGGTGGTATCATAAATATGGTAACTAAAAAGCCAAAATATGAATTCGCAAATGAAATTTGGGCAGGCGTGGGCAACCGCAACTACTGGAACGCGGGCTTTGACACGACAGGGCCGATCGGCGAGAGCGGCTTTGCGTATAGATTTATATTTGACGCGATGCAAAAGGACTACTGGCGCGAATTTGGCGATTATAAAAACTATCTATTCGCCCCGTCGCTCTCGTATAAAGGCGATGACTACCGCATAAATTTCGCCTACACGCACACGCGTTCGACTGACCCGATCGACCGCGGTATGTATCTCATCCCAGCCACTGGGCAGCTGTTGCCGATCGGCAAAAAGGTGCGCCTTGACGAGCCGTTTAATAAGCTAAAAACAACTCTCGACACCGTCGATGTAAATTTTGAGAAAAATATCGGCGAGGACTGGCTTTTGCGCGGTGCTTACGCCTTCTCACGCACAAAGCACGAATACGGACACATCCGATTAATGAATGTAAATTTAACCACGGGCATCGCGACTAGGCGTAACGAATACTACGACGGCTTCATCCACCGCACGCACGCGGGCAGCTTAAATTTAAACGGCTATGTTAAAACCGGCGAAATCGAGCACAATTTATTATTTGGGCTTGACGCGAAGGAATACTACCGCTACCGACCGGGCGGCTTACAAGCCACGGGCAGGCAGTTTGATATTAATATCTTTCACCCGATCTATGGCAGAGTGGGCTTGCCAACAGCCAGACAATCAAGCATCCAATATCAAAAGCTAAAAACGATCGGTGCTTACGCGCAAGATAGTATAAATTTGACCGAAAATCTCATCTACTCTATCGGACTAAGATACGAATACTACGACCAGCTCGCGCGCGGAACGACCACAGGCAAGCCAACGACCGATCAAAAAGACGGCAAATTTACGTGGCAGACTGGGCTTTTATACCTGCTCACGCCTGAGTGGTCGATCTACACGAACTACGCGCAAAGCTTCCAGCCGCAAATGGCTATCAGTGGCGATGACATCGGCGACATAAAACCAGAAGAGGGCAAGAGTATCGAGTTTGGAACGAAATTTCAAAACGATAACATAACAGCGAGTGCAGCGATCTACAACATCGACAAGAAAAACATCATGCGCACCGTAAATAGCGTCTCTACGCCAGTTGGCAAGGCTCGCTCCAAAGGCTTTGAATTTGACTTCAACGGACGCGTCACGCAAGGGCTAACTCTTGGCGCAAGCTACGCCTACACAAAGACCGAAGTCAGGCAGGATAGCGGCGCATTTGCCGTGCTAGTGGGCAAACCGCTCGAAGCCACGCCAAAGCATCAAGCAAGCCTTTTTGCGAACTATGATTTTAGTCACCTTGGCGTAAAGGGGCTTAGAGTGGGCGGCGGAGCGCGATATTTTGGCTCGTGGTACACCTACTACATGCGCACAAATTTAGCCAATGTGCCAGCAGGAACAGCGTTTAAGATGCCTGACGCGGTCGTTTATGACGCATTTATCAGCTACGACACAAAAATCGCTGGCTTAGAGACAAATTTCGCATTTAACGTCAAAAACCTGACCGACAAGCTTTACTACACATCATCATCAACTGGCACGACGGCAAACATCATCCCGATCCAGCCAGGATACGCACGCCAGTTTATGCTGACGGCAACGGTGAAATTTTAAATTTAAAGGGGCGCTCGCTCCTTTAAATTTACTCTTAGCTTGGCGCTACATTTATCAAAATCAATGAAAAATTTATATATTTTTTGATAAAATCGCGGAAATTTAAGTTTTTTCTAATTTTTTTGGATCTATTTTAACAAAGTATTGATGCGCTAAATTAATGCTCCGCAAATCTTATTCGCTCCGCAAGGCGCCGAACGTATAGCACGATTTTCGCAGTCAGCCTTACGGCTTCCTTGAAAATCGGCGGCGATAGCGTCGCTTTATAAGATTTGACTTTGCCAGAATATTTAAAATTTTAAAAACAAATACTTTGTTAAAACGGATCTTAATTTTTTATAATAAAAATAAACTAAGGACAAAAAAATGCACCAAACCATCACGGAAAAGATTTTTTCCGACCACGTAGGGCGCGAGGTCTTCGCAAACGAGATCATCGAAAGCGGCATCGATATGGTCATCGGCAACGATATCACGACGCCTATCTCCATCAAGCAGTTCGAGCGAAGCGGCGCGACGAAGCTCGCCAATCCCGAGGGCTTTTGCATCGTGATGGATCACTACATCCCGGCAAAGGATATTTTAAGCGCGAATCAAGCCAAAATTTCACGCGACTTTGCCTACAAACACGACCTGAAATACTTCTTCGACGAAAAAGATATGGGCATCGAGCATGCGTTGCTACCTGAAAAAGGGCTCGTCGTGCCGGGCGATGTCATCATCGGCGCGGACAGCCATACCTGTACGCACGGCGCGCTCGGGGCTTTTAGCACGGGCATGGGTAGCACCGACCTGGCCTACGCGATGATAACGGGCAAAAACTGGTTTAAAGTGCCGCCTACGATCAAGGTCGTCTTTCGTGGCAAGCTCGGTCGCCACGTCTATGGTAAAGATCTCATCCTAGAAATCATCCGCCAAATCGGCGTCGATGGCGCGCGCTACAAGGCTTTGGAGTTTTGCGGCGAGACGATCGACGCGCTTGATATGGACGGGCGATTTTCGATGTGTAACATGGCGATCGAAGCGGGCGGCAAGAGCGGTATCATCGCGGTCGATGAGACGACGAGGGAATTTTTAAAAGGTAAAAATTTACGCGCCGAGCCGAAATTTTTCTACTCCGACGAGGGTGCTGGCTACGAGCGCGTGCTGGAAATCGACGCGGACAAGCTTGACCCCGTGATCGCGTATCCATTTTTGCCAAGCAACGGCAAAAGCGTACGCGAAGCCGTGAAAGACGACATCGCGATAGATCAGGCCTTCATCGGCTCATGCACGAACGGACGCCTAAGCGACCTGCGCATCGCGGCTGAAATTTTAAAAGGGCGCAAAGTCTCACGCAAGACCCGCCTCATCATCACGCCGGCGACGCAAAAGATCGCTCTCGCTGCGCAAAAAGAGGGACTGATGGATATTTTCGTCGAGGCGGGCGCGGTGGTGAGCAACCCGACGTGTGGCGCGTGTCTGGGCGGATATATGGGCATTTTGGGGGCTGGCGAGCGCTGTGTCAGTACGACGAATAGAAATTTCGTCGGGCGCATGGGAGATCGCACTAGCGAAGTGTATCTGGCAAACTCCGCCGTTGCCGCAGCAAGCGCGATCGCAGGCAAGATCGCCGATCCAAGGGAGCTGTAATTTAACACAAGGGCGGGCACGGCTTATCGTCTAGTGGTAAACAATATCCAAGAAAGACGATATTGCCGCCACTTTAATCCTTTCAAAACCACCATTACCACTCATTTTACGAGCGGGCTCGATCGTTGATTTTAGCCAAATAAAAGCTAAAATTTGCCAAATTTAGCCTTATGAAAAGTGAAAACAAGAGCGAAGATCTGGCAAAAATGAAAACCTGCGTGATCCTCGCCGGGGGCAAAAGCTCGCGTATGGGGCAGGATAAGACGCTGCTGCCCTTTGGCGGGTTTGCGACGCTCACGCATTTTCAGGTGCATAAATTCGCGCAAATTTTTGAGCGTGTTTTTGTAAGCTCCAAGTTTGATAAATTTAACCCTCCGCTTAGGCTGATAAAAGATCTGAAAGAAGCCGAATTTTCACCGATGCTGGCACTTTACAGCATACTTTTAAATTTCAAAGACGAGCACGTTTTCATAATCCCGGCCGACATGCCATTTCTTAGCGAACGCACGATAAAAGAGCTCTTTAAATTTACGGGCGAATTTGATATGGTCGTGCCAAAAGACGGCGAATTCACGCACTCTTTATGCGGATTTTTCAGCGCAAATTTAGCCCAAAAAGCAAAGGAGCTTTATGAAAAAAATGAAAATAAGATCGGAATTTTACGTAGCCTTTGTAGGTGCAAGGAGGTTGGTTTCAAGGGCTCAAAAGAGTTTTTCAACATCAACGACCCCAAGCAATACGAGCTCGCGCTGAAAATGAGCCGCCAATGAAAAATATAAATAAAAATAACGCCATCAAGACCGCCATTTTCGTCGTATTTTTTAGCCTCGATCTATTTGGAGGTGCGAGCGAGCTTTTTAAAAAAGCGCAACAGCTAGAAAGTGCCGGTGATACGGCAGGAGCGATGAAATTTTACAAAGAAGCCGCCAAGGCCGCCATGGAGCAAAATGACGCCGCCCTTACGCAAAATTTAGAAAACGAAATTTCACAAGGTTCGCCGATCCAGGCGAACTACCCTGCAAAGCCAGAGCCAAGCAGCAACAAAAGCGAGTCGAATTTAGAAAAGGTAGCGAGCGATCCGCTTGGCATCAAGCTTTATCATTTCAACTACCTCTTGCCCGCGACCTACGCTAAAAACGTGCCAAACGACGGACGAAAGAGGTTTGAGACGAAATTTCAGTTCAGCGTGCAAAAACCTCTTTTTTACGATGTTTGGGGGCTTAAAGAGAGCATCGGCATAGCGTATTCGCAGACGTCGTGGTGGCAGACGGACAAGATATCTGCGCCGTTTCGAGAGACGAACTACCGACCTGAAATTTTTATCGATTTTGACACCAAAGATAGCCTGAAAGCCGCTCATATCAGCAATGTAAGAGGCGGAATTTTACACGAGTCAAACGGCCGTGACGGTGAAAATTCGCGTAGCTGGAACAGGCTTTATTTGCAGGCTAAATTCGACTTTGCGAACCTAAGCCTGACGCCTAGGATATGGACCGTCATAGACGATAAGAGCGACAACAAAAATATAGAAAACTACGCCGGCAGAGCCGATATAAACATAGCTTTTACCTATAAAGAGCAGATATTTAATCTAATGGTGCGAAACAACCTGCAATTTGATAAAACAAACCGCGGTGCAGCCGAGTTTAGCTGGCTATTCCCGATACTTTCAAGCGGTCTTTACGGATATTTGCAGTATTTTAACGGATATGACGAGAGCTTGATCGACTACAACAGACACACCAACAAGATCGGCATCGGCTTTACGCTGCTTAAATGATGAAATTTAGCATATCATTTGAGTATAAAAAGGCTAAATTTAACTGATGAAGCGCGCTAAATTCAGCCTTTATCATAGATATCGATCGTCTCAATTTAGCTGTCTAAAAATGTAAAACCAAGTAAAAACGAGCCTTTGGCGGCGCGAAAACTTGCAAAAAATTTTAATATTAAGATTTAAGTATTTTTATAAATTTCATAAGAAAAATTTGCTAATATAACCCTATTGACACTTTAATTCAAGGAGCTTTTATGAACGGAGTTTTCTTAATCATAAGCTTCGCGATCGCCATAGCCGTGATGATATGGATGATCTCAAAGCTTAAAGTCCATCCTTTCTTGGCGTTAATGATCATATCCTTACTACTGGCTATCGTCGCTGGCATCGATCTGGGCAAGATCCCGGGCATCATAGGCGACGGCTTTAGCGGTACGTTTAAGAGTATCGGTATCGTCATCATCTTTGGCGCGCTGATTGGAACGGTGCTGGAAAAAACGGGCGCAGCCTTGAAACTAGCCGATATGGTCGTAAATCTCGTAGGACAAAGGCGTCCCGAGCTTGCTATGCTCATCATGGGCTGGATCGTCGGTATCCCAGTCTTTTGCGATAGCGGCTTTGTCGTGCTAAACCCGATCAGAGAGGCGCTTTATAAGAAAATTTCAGCCAGCCCGGTCGGCATGGCGGTCGCTCTTAGCGGCGGACTTTACGCCTCACACGTATTTATTCCGCCGACTCCCGGACCTATCGCCGCAGCCGGAGCGCTCGGGCTTGGCGAGAATTTACTGCTTGTCATAATGATGGGCGTCGTGGTCTCCTTGCCGGTGCTCGTTGCGGTGTATTTTTTCGCTAAAAAGATCGGTCAAGAGGTCACGATAAGTGACAGCGAAGCTAACGACGTGATAACAAAAAGCTATGACGATCTTTTAAAACAATACGGCAAGCTCCCGGGCGGCTTTTTAAGCATCGCTCCTATCATCATGCCGATCATATTCATGGCGCTTGGCTCTATAAGTGCGATCCTAAAGATCGGCGGCATTTTAGGGACATTGCTTGGCTTTTTGGGCAACCCTATCATCGCCCTTGCCATAGGCGTGGTATTTGCCGTTTTCTTGCTGGCTGAGACCAACAAGCTCGCGAAATTTAGCGACATGACGAACGAGTCGCTAAAGATCGTAGGACCTATCCTCTTTATCACAGCTGCGGGCGGCGTTTTGGGCAAGGTCATAACAGCGGCAGGATTTGTCGAGTTCATCAAACAAAACGCAGAGGTCATCAAAGCGGCTGGAATTTTCTTTCCGTTCATCATCTCGGCCATCATCAAAACAGCGCAGGGAAGCTCGACCGTGGCTATCATCACGACCGCATCCATCATGGGCGCCTTCACCGTTTCGCCGGGGCAAGAGGAGACGCTGATGATGGCACTTGGCCTCACCAGCGAGATGGCGGCGGCACTTTGCGTCATGGCTATAGCCGCCGGCGCCATGTGCGTATCGCATGCAAACGACAGCTACTTCTGGGTCGTTACGAATTTTAGCAAGATGACGGCTCAGCAAGGCTACCGTACGCAGACCATGCTGACTTTCATCATGGGCATCGTAGGCATGCTAAGCGTTTATGTATTGTCGTTGGTGCTATTATGAAAATTTTGGTAGCCATTGATTCTTTTAAAGGTTCTCTAAGCTCGCTCGAGGCGGGCTTAGCCGTCAAAGATGGACTAAAAGGGCTTTGCGATGTCGTCGTAAAGCCCATCGCTGACGGCGGAGAGGGTAGCGTGGAGGCGCTAGCCGACGCACTGGGGGCTACCTATATCGACGCTATCACTCAAGATCCTTTAGGGGTCAAAATTTTAGCCAGATACGCGCTCATAAAAGATCTAGCCATACTGGAAATGGCTAGCGCTTCCGGGCTCACGCTCATAAATGAAAAACAGCGCAACCCGCTAAAAACCAGCACCTATGGCTTTGGGCTTTTGATAAAAGACGCCATAAGTAAAGGCGCTAGGAAATTTATCATCGGTATCGGAGGTAGCGCTACAAACGACGCAGGAACTGGCATGCTAAGCGCTCTGGGGTTTGAATTTTACGATAAAAGCGGCGATATCCTGGCAGGTATCGGCGAAAATTTAACTAAAATTTCTAAAATTTCTACTCAAAATTCACTAAAAGAGCTAAAACAGTGTGAATTTTTGATCGCCTGTGACGTGGATAATCCTCTCTTTGGCAAAAACGGTGCAGCCTATGTATATGCTCCGCAAAAAGGCGCTGACGGCCGCATGGTAAAGGAGCTCGACGACGGGCTAAAAAGCTTTGCAAATGCGGTAAAAACGCACTTTGACACTGAACATCACAAGCTAAAAGGTGCGGGCGCTGCAGGCGGGCTGGGGTTTGGCTTTGTAAGCTTTTTAAACGCGAAGCTAAGGCCGGGCATCGACATCATAACCGATGAGATCGGGCTTGAAGACGAAATAAAAAAAGCCGATCTAGTCATAACCGGCGAGGGCAAAATGGACTTTCAAAGCTCTATGGGCAAGACTCCGACCGGAGTAGCGAAGCTCGCTAAAAAGCACAAAAAGCCGGTCATCGCGCTAGCAGGCTGCGTGTGCGAGGGCGCGCAAGAGTGCAACAAAAGCGGCATAGACGCATTTTTTTGTATCCTAAACGAGCCTATAAGCCTTGAAGAGGCTATGAGAAAAGATATCGCGATCAAAAATTTAAAAATGGCGGCAAATCAGGCCGTGAGATTATTCTTGATAAATCAAAGCCGATTTTAAGGCGACTATTTTGCTTGCCAGTAAACGAAACGCGCTCACTCCACTCTAAGCTCGTATCCGTTTTTGAGAGCTTCTAGTTTGTATTTGCGCTTTTTATCGAGCATGACTACGACGCGGTAGTAGCTATCGTGCCAGCCGATGATCGCACCCTTGAATACGCCGTTTTCAAATTTCAAAGCCCTGGTTTTAAAGCTTCTTGGCGGCCTTGAAAAATCCATGACGATTTTATTGTCCTCATACGCAAAATGCTTGATATTTTTGCTTTTCGTCAAAATTTTGAGCTCGCCATCATTAGCGTCAAATTTCACGAAATTCATGAAATTTACGATCTTTGATGAGCTGTGGATATTTGTCTTAGGCTTTACGTTAGGCGTTATCTTTACATCTATGGGCGTTTTTGCGGGCTCTTGCGCGCTTTGAGCTTTTACGACTTCGTTTGATTTTTGAGTGTCGAGATTTATCATGACGACGCTTGGCGCACTCATCGACAAGGTCCTATTTATATCTTTTTTAGCGGTTAAATTGGTGTCGTTTTTGTCTGAAATTTTAACAGGCGTCGCTACTTTTGGCAGGGCGAGCTCTGGCATAGTGACCGAGACATCGAGCTTTTTAGCGACCATTGGCTCCGGATTTTTGAGCTTTTCGATGACGTATTCGTTTTTCCAGTCAACGGTCTTATTAATGTCCGAGATGACCTTTTCTTTTATGCTGCCGTCGTTTGCGCGGTATCTTATCGTGATGCCAAGAAGCAGGCTCATATCGCTGGGGAATTTTATATCTTGCCTGTCAAATTCCGGATACTGCTCGACGATATTCGTCGTCATCACGCTGGTATTTAGCTCGCTGATAGGAACAAACGGATTCTCCCGCGCGCTCAAGATAGCCGCCGACATACAAAACAAAAGCCAAAATTTTCTCATCGTTTCTACTTTTTATTGGATTCGGGCTCGAGCTCTTTTAGCTCGAAATACTCTTTTTGAAGCTGTGCATTTACTTTTTTTAAAATTTCGACATCCTCGCTGAGGCGCTCTTTTTTGCTCTGCAAGCTTAGCATCACGTCCAAAGAGCGCTTGCCAAACATCATATTGCCGATATATATGCCAAATGCGATGACGCAAATGACGGCTATGATATGGCGTAAAAATGATTTCAAAAGGTATGATTTCTTGACTTTCCTATCATACTCTCTTAAAATTTCGCTCAAATATCATCTCCTAAAAACTCGCCGTTTTCAAGCTCGATCTCGAGCAAGCGGTTGTATTTCGCGTTCCGCTCGCTACGCGATGTGGCACCGGTCTTGATCTCGCCGGTATTTAGCGCTACGGCAAAATCAGCTATAAAGCTGTCCTCGCTCTCGCCGCTTCTGTGGCTCATTATGCAGCGATATCCGTTTCTTTGCGCTAGGCGCACGGTCTGCATCGTCTGAGTCACGGAGCCGATCTGATTTGGTTTGATGAGGATCGCGTTTGCGATGTTTTTTTGGATGCCTTCGCGTAAAATTTTCTCGTTTGTGACGAACAAATCATCACCTACGAGCTGAATTTTATCTCCAAGCCTTGCCGTTAGCTTCGCCCAGCCGTCCCAGTCATCTTCGCTAAGGCCGTCCTCGATCGAAAATATCGGATATTTTTCACAAAGCTTAGCGTAATACTCTATGAGCTGCTCGCTTGAAAATTTCTTGCCCTCAAGCTCGTAAGCGCCGTCTTTATAAAGCTCACTCGAGGCCACGTCGAGGGCTAGCTTGATCTGCTTTCCAGCCTCATATCCGGCCTCGCTGATCGCTTGCATTATGAGCTTTAGCGGCTCTTCGTTGTCCTTTAAATTCGGTGCAAATCCACCCTCATCGCCCACAGCCGTGCTGTGACCTGCCGCGTTTAAGATGGCTTTTAGTTTATGGTAAATTTCAGTAGCCGCTCTGAGTGCGTCTCTGAAATTTGAAAATCCAAAAGGCATTATCATGAACTCTTGAAAATCCACGCTGTTGTTTGCATGTGCGCCGCCATTTATGATGTTAAACATCGGCACAGGCAAGATGCTGGCGTTCGCACCGCCAAGATAGCGGTAAAGCGGGATATTTAGGCTCTTTGCAGCGGCGCGTGCAGCGGCCATGGACACGCCAAGCACGGCATTTGCGCCTAAATTCGAGTAGTTGTCCGTCCCGTCTAGCTCGCGCATCTCATCGTCGATGGCTTTTTGATTGAACGCATCAAGCCCGATGACGACCTCCGCGATACGCTCATTTACGTTTGCAACGGCCTTTAATACGCCCTTGCCACCATATCTAGCTTCTTTATCGCGAAGCTCCAGCGCCTCGCGCTTGCCCGTGCTGGCTCCGCTTGGCACTACCGCGCTTGCGACCGTACCGTCGCTGAGAGTCACACTCGCGCGAACGGTCGGGTTGCCTCTACTGTCTAAAACCTCGTGAGCCGTAACGTCTTCAATAAAAATCATTCTTCCTCTCCTGTTTGTTTATCGTCATCATCGTCTTTGCCACTACTAAGCAGATGGTCTATCCCCATCGAGCCCTTGATGGAGGCGACGATCTCATCGGCTGTTTGCGGATGCTCTTTTAGATAGGCTTTCGCGTTCTCTCTGCCCTGCCCGAGTTTTTCGGCCTTGTAACTAAACCACGCGCCGCTCTTATCGATGATATCGAGCTTGACGCCGTAGTCTACTATCTCGCCTTCGCGGCTGATGCCCTCGCCATACATGATGTCAAATTCTGCGACCTTAAACGGAGGCGCGACCTTATTTTTGACGACTTTAGCTTTCGTGCGGTTGCCGATAGGCTCCTCGTTTTGCTTTAACGTAGCGATCTTTCGCACGTCGATACGAACGGAGGAGTAAAATTTCAGTGCATTTCCGCCCGTGGTAGTCTCAGGCGTGCCATAACCCATCATGCCGATCTTCATGCGGATCTGGTTGATAAATATGACCGTAGTTTTCATCTTGCTTAGTATGCCGGTGAGCTTTCTTAGCGCCTGACTCATCAAACGCGCCTGAAGCCCCACATGCTGATCGCCCATGTCGCCCTCCACCTCGCTCTTTGGCGTGAGTGCGGCGACGCTATCGACTACGATGAGATCGACTGCTCCCGTCCTAGCTAAGGTCTCTACGATCTCAAGAGCTTGCTCGCCAAAATCAGGCTGAGAGACGTAAAGATTGTCCGTATCCACACCTAAATTCGAAGCGTATTTTACATCAAGGGCGTGCTCGGCATCGACGAACGCGCAGATCCCTCCGGCCTTTTGGCACTCGGCGATGATATGCAAAGTAAGCGTTGTTTTACCCGAGCTCTCAGGTCCGTAAATTTCGATTATCCTGCCCTTTGGCACGCCGCCTATACCAAGCGCTAGATCAAGGCCTATCGAGCCTGTGGGGATACTCTCTATCGGCTCAACTTGTTTATCGCCAAGCCTTAAAAGCGTGCCTTTGCCAAATGCTTTATCGATCTGCTTCAAAGCCAGCTCGATGGCCTTTTTCTTGTCGGCCTCAAGCTCTAAAGGGACTAGTTTTTTGTCACTGTCTTTTTCTTTTGCCATGTTTTACCTTGTGATAAATTTGGCTTGATTTTATCCAAAAACAGATGAATTTTTGTTGATTTTACGATTTTGACGGCTAAAGGTGAAATTTAATCGCAGATTATGATGTTCTCGCCAAGCCTTGAAGCAAGATCTATGAGCCTAAAAAGCCTCTTTTCTTCGCATAAAAATGCGAAAATTTCATCACCTGCGATGTAAAATCCAAGCGCAAGAGGCGGGTTTAAATTTCGCACGCAAAGGCTTATGAAATCCTGTGAGATAGCCTCCTCGCCAGCCGTCACGCGCTGCTTTAAATTTTGCTCTTTTATCAGCGCGACAAAGGCCTTTTGGCTTATTTTCTTTGAAAATTTCAGTATCAAATTTTTACCCGCCAGATAGTCGCAAAGATCCTTAAAATTTACTATATCAGGCTCAAATTCCGTGTCAAATTCGCGCGCAAAGGCAAATAGGCTTTTATCACGATCGACCAGCGAGATTTCATGCTCACTTTGAGCCTTTCTGGCGCGCCAGATCGCGTAAAATCCTATGCAAGCAAACACTACCGACATCGTTAAAATTTCACTTATGAGCTCTTTCATCTTACCCCTTAAAGTATCACGACCTCGGTTTTAAGCTGGGTGCCAAATTCTGCTTTTACGAGCTTTTGAGCGAGGCCTATCAATGCAGTCGCATCCTCAAAGGTCGCGTGATCAAAATTTATCAAAAAATTTGCATGCTTTTCGCTAAATTTCGCCCCGCCTATCGCGTATCCCTTTAGCCCGACAGCCTCGATGAGCCGCCCGGCAAAATCACCAGGGGGATTTACGAAACAGCTGCCAAAGCTGGCCCCACTTGGCTGATTTGCGCGTTTGGCGGCAAATTCATCCGCAAGCGGCGCGTCAAAGCCTTGTGAAATTTTAAATTTCGCCCCAAATATCGGCTCTTTTATACCGCTCGTGCGGTAGGCGAAATTTATCCACTCTCGCTCGCGCCAGCCGTCTTTAAAGAGCACATGCGTGAGCGCGTCGCTTATGCTGCGCCCGCAAAGTCCGGCGTTCATCTTGACTAGCCCGCCAAGCGTGCCCGGGATGTTTCGCAACATCTCAAAGCCCGTTATATCGTGCTTTTTTGCGTAGTTATAGATCGCGCCGCTCTTTGTCGCGCCGCCGATCTCGAGAGATTCGCCGTCTATTTTTATGTAGTCGAAATTTTCACCCAGCATCGCTAGTTTTGGCGGATTTGGCGAGACGAGGATGTTGTTGCCGCCACCTATGATCACTCTGTCATCAAAATTTTCATCGGTGAAATTTACGATCAAGACCTCGTGTATGCCGCCGATCTTGACAGAGCTGAATTTAGCAAAATCTACCTTCTTGATCACTGGATAAATTCCGGGATATAATCGATCATGCGCGTGGTGAATTCCACCATCATCGAGACCATCCACGGCATCAAAAATATGATCACGACGACGACTAGGATGATCTTTGGCACGAAGCTGAGCGTAGTCTCGTTTATCTGCGTGGTAGCCTGAAATATCGAGATGATAAGGCCTGCGATGAGCCCGCTTAAAAGCATCGGCAGGCTAAGATAGAGCGCGACCTTAAACGTCTCGATACCAAGGGCGACGAGCGTACTTTGCATCAGCTAAACCTCGCGTCGTTGTATTCAGTCGGGATCAGGTAGTCGTGCGCGTCTATGGGCTGTGGGTAGAAGCCTTGATCGTAGCCTATCTCAAAGAGCCTGTTTAGGGCCTTTAGCTGCGTCTCGTTCATACTGATCGAGTCTTTATTAGCGTATAAGTTGAGGTAAATTTTAAGCTTTTCTTTATCGATACGGATCAAATTTCGCTCCATCAGCATGTGCGATAAAAACGGCTTGTGCGCTGTGGCGATAGCAACGGCCTTTGTCAGCACTCGCTCGCACTCTATAGCGTCAGTGAGCGGCAATGAACGGCGAAGCGCCATACCGCCAAGCGGAAGCGGTAAATTTTCGCCCGCGAGCTCGCACCAGACGTCCCAGATCTCGCGCTCTACCTCGAGCTCGCTAGAAAAGCCTAAAATGCTCTCGTGGATAAGCACGCCGGCATCGACCTCGCCGCTAAGTACGGCATTTTCGATCTCTAAGAAATTTTTATAAACGATACGCGCCTCGGGATATGCCGCGCGGAAAAGAAGGGCGTTTGTAGTATGAGCGCCAGAGAGTGCTACCTTGAAATTTCGCTTTAAATTTACGCCTCTTTTTTTGATGAGCTTTGGCCCGTAGCCCTCTCCAAAGCTGACGGCACACCTTAAAAGCGCGTAGTCATCGCTTATGAGCGGATAGAGCGCAAAGCTGATCGCAGTGGCGGTGTAAGTGCTTTTTAGCGCCTCTTCGTTTAGCGTCTGGATATCTAAAGCGGTGTTGGTAAATGATAAATTTTTACTGCCGACCCAGCCAAATTTTATAGCCATATACATGAAAATATCGTCTGCATCGGGCGAATGGGCTACATCTATATGCTTTATATTTTTCAAATTTCATCCTTTAGGGGGATTATAGCCCAAAAATGCTTTATTTTTAAAAGGCTGTTTTTGCTTCGCAGTTACGAACGAAGTGAAGCGTCTTAAAAAGCTGCGAGCAAAGCAAAGTAGAAAAACCCTGTTAGCTCCAGGAGTGACCTAGTGCAGGCGCGAACAGCGTTTCAAAGAAATCTTTTTGCTTCGCAAAAAACTACTCAGCCCTGCGGGCTTCCCTAATTTTTCGTTTCGTTGCACTCACGACTGCTAGCAGAAGTGCAGAGCGAGTAGCCGTTCCCCTGCTTGCGAGAATAGCGAGCGAAGCTAAGCCTTAGCACGATTTTTTGCTTCGTGCTTTGCACTCGCAACTGTAAGCAGACCGCGCTCAGCCTGTGGCTTCTCTGCTCATAGGGCAGTCTCGTCACGAGTGACAGTGAAGTGTCTTGAAAAGCTGCAAACGAAGTGAAGCAAAAAAATCGGCGGTGATAAGCTCGCTAGCAAGGTTTTTACATAGATGCTGTTCGCATTCTCTTGCTCTTGAAATTTAAAAATCAATATTTTGTCAAAACAGAGCCTAAATTTTAAAAAGAGTCTCCTAAAATCATCGGAATTTGAAATTTCAGCTATTCCTGCTCGCGCCCTTTAGCCGCTAAATTTAGCCCTTAAATTCTACTTTTTCCAGCCTCGAAGAGTGCAAAATTTTACGCCCGACCTTGGCCTCTTGCTTGCCGTTTAGCTCGACTAGATCGCCCGTAAAGCCACATCTGTTGTTTATGACGCTAAAGCTTCCCACCCCGTAAATATCGACCGGCGTATCATGACTCTCAAATTCGGCTATCTTTTTAGGATCGAACCCCGAGCTAACGACGATCTTGACATGCTTAAAACCGTTATCATCAAGCGCCTTACGTAGCGCAAAGATAAGCTCCTTGCAAACTCCATGTGGATCGAATCCGCCAGTATCTTTGCCTTCAAAATATCTATCTATCAAATTTTTAGACGTATCGACCCTGACCGCTGCGAGCCTGTCTCCAAGTGCACTTGCCGCTTTTAGCGCGTCTACTATCACGTCGTTGTTATAATCAACCAGTGCCGTTACCTTTTCATCGGGAAATGTCTTTGCGTAAAGCTCGCATGCCTTCACGATGTCGCCTCCGCACATCTGAATAAGCGCGTGAGGCATCGTGCCCATGCCCTTACCGCCCCACCAAAGTCCCTGCGCATCGGTAGAGACTCGGCTCACGCCGGCAACGTAAGTGGCGTATCCGTCGCCTATTTGCGTCGCTATATCGTCTTGTCTATCGGCCATGCTAAAGACGGCTTTATCGCCTGCGGCCGCTAAAATGTCATGCACGTTTGTAGCCACCGAGCTCCTGCGAGTAAGGACGGCGTCTATGATATTTTCTAAAAAGCCGAAATTTTCATATTTGCCGCTGACCTTGAGCGCAGGTTCGTTTGCATTTATAATATCGCCGTCGTTTAACGCGAAAATTTCAAGCTCTTCAGGGTGCTTGGCAAATGTATGTAAAACCACGATGGCCTCATCTATGCCGCACAACATGATGTTGTCATTTCGCTGAAAAAACTGCATAGTGACATGCTGGTTTGGTAAATTTTCGCTGATTATCTTATTTATTTTCAAAAAATACTTGGCGGTGTAAAAGCCGTCGGCTATTTTGCTATCTAGCCTGAATGTTTGGTTCGTAAGTCTCTTTATCTTCCCTTGTTTTTTTAACTCTATCTCATTTTGCATAATGGCTTCTTTTATATAGATTGTTTTATTAGATTTACACACAACACTTACACTAATTTTTTCACTAACAAATACCTAAAATATACTTAACCTCCCCCCCCCCTATTTCACTACTCTTTTATATCTATTCTATACTACCCTATCATCTTCTCTTTCATCTTTTTAGTCTTGCTCTTCGTATCTTCTTTCATGTCTTTACTTTTATCTTCTGCTTTGCTTTTTATTTTTTCTTTGGTCTCTTTTACTTTATCTTTTTGTTTTTTAGCTTTTTCTTTTATGCTCGTATCTCCTGAGGTAGAAATATCCGATTTTAAATTTTCATATGTCTTGTCGCCTATGCCATTTACTTTCTTTAGATCTTCTATGGAGTTAAATTTGTTTGCCTTTCTATATTCTATTATGGCATCTGCCTTAGAGCTTCCTATACCATCCAAGCTCATGAGCTCCTCTTTAGTAGCAGTGTTTAAATTTACAGCTGCCAATGCTAATGAAGCAGTAGCTATCAATGACAATAATACCTTATTCATGTTTGTTCCTTTGATTTGAATTGAGGAGTGATTTTAGCATAGCAATCATAAATTTACATATAGAAGGTAGAACGAATTTATATTTTATGAGTATTTTTATATTATATGGATCAAATTTTTATAGTTTTATCATTTGAGTCAAGTTATTAAAGATTATTATTTATGAAAGAAAGTTTAGTATAAATAACAAAGCCCGCAGCGACCTACTTTTCCGACATCCCAGTAAGGGAGAGTATCATCAGCCATGACGAGCTTAGCTTCTTGGTTCGAGATGGAGCAAGGCGTTTCCTCGTCTGTATAGCCACGGGCAGTGTTAAATAAATAAATTAGCGGCTTGTCTTTTTTTGCTATACTTCGTTAAAATTTTACTCAGCTGCGGTCATTACCAACACGGTAACTCCCTTGCCTCGTAAAATTTCGCCTCGTCTAACAAAAAAATACTTCACCTTGTCATGTTAAGGCTCAACCTAAATTTAAGTTTTCGCAATTTATTTATTTAACACTACTTTTATTGTTAAAAGTCAAAGCGATGTTTCAATGATAAAAACAAGGTCTTGTTTGGGATATAAATTTAGATTAGAAATCTTATCAATTCTAATGCTAAATGATTTTACGAGTAGTTTTATGCTAGACGAGGCGTTTATTGAGTAAATAAGGGAGCTACCTTATCGGTAGTGACCGCGATTTACGAAATAAACAA